>CBINKC010000012.1:0-59505 GCA_966251135.1 uncultured Burkholderiaceae bacterium | reverse complement strand
CGCGCCGCCCTGGGGCATCGCGATGATTTGCACCGCCCCCCCGGGGGGCGATGTCGCGGCTCATATGGGCCGAACAGTGCGAAACACTGCACTAGATCTAGAGGAGGAGAGCGCGCCGACCCGAGGTCCGGGATCTGCCGGGCCTCGGGGGAGCGTTCTCAATGACCTACAGCGCCAGATTGCGGATGCCGGCGGCCACGTGTCCGGCCGGCACATGTGCCAGCGCGTTTTCGATGTGGCCCGTCTGGTCGTCGAAGAAAAAGTCGGGCTCGAACTCGCGGAGGAACTCGCCCTTGGGTAGGCCACCGAGGAACATGGCCTCGTCCACCTCGATGTTCCATCCCATCAAGGTGCGTACGGCGCGTTCATGGGCCGGGGCGCTGCGCGCGGTGACCAGCGCGGTGCGGATTCGCATGCCGTCCGAGGGCTCGCGCTGCAGCCGGTGCAGGGCTTCCAGCAAGGGCTTGAACGGCCCGGCCGCCAGAGGTGTCTGCGCGCGATCGAGTTCGTAGGTCTGGAACGCGTCGAGCCCTTCGCGCTGGAACACCTGCTCGGCTTCATCCGAGAACAGCACGGCGTCGCCGTCGAAGGCGATGCGCACCTCGTTTGGATGATCGGTCGAGGCGCGCGCAGATTGGGGATACACGCGTGCGGCGGGTACCGCGGCGGCCAGGGCGGAGCGGACGTCGGCTTCGTTGGTGGACAGGAACAGGTTCGCCGAGAGCGGACGCAGGTATCGCCAGGGTGACTCTCCGCGCGTGAACACGCCTCGCTGGATGGGCAGTTCGTAGTGCTTGCAGGAGCGAAACACCCGCATGCCGGAGACCGGATCGTTACGCGAGAGGATCACCACCTCCACGCGAGGCGTACTGCCGGCGTTGAAGGCAAGCAGCTTGTTCACGAGCGAGAACGCCACGCCGGGCTTGGCGGGCCGGTCCACGCGTTCGAGCTGCAGCCTCATGTAGGCGCGGTCGTCGCTCGCCTCGAAGAACTGGTTCTCCTCTTCGAAGTCGAACAGTGCGCGCGAAGAGATGGCGACGACCAGCTGGCCGTCCAGTGAGATGGGCATGGCGCCGATGATACGGAAGGGATGCTTCGCGACGCCACGGCCCGACCGGCCGCACACGGAGGCCTTGCGCGGCCGACCGTGTCTACTGCACGAAGCCGATCGGCGCGCGCCGCGGGCCGGTCTCCGGCAAATCCTCGGGCCGCACATGGTCGCGGTGGGCCAGCTTCGCGTTGCCGAAGGCGGTCATCCAGGCGCGCCGCATTTCGCGCGGGGCCATCTCCGCCATGCGGTCAAGCACGTCGTCGAGCGGCTCGGGTGCAAAGCGCGAACCCCAGTCGTGGTCGCCGCGTATGTCGCGGTACAGCTTGGTGGCGATGTGCCGGGCGGCCTCGCGATCAGGCGCCTGCACCTCGTACACGTTCATACGGTTCAGGATGGGCTCTGGGATGCTGCGCGCGTCATTCGCCGTGGCGACCCAGATGACCTGGCTGGCGTCGATGGGAACCTCGGCGAACTCGTCGGTGAACGCTTCGGCGGTGTCGTGTTCGAGCAGGCTGTACAGCGCGCCGAGCGGGTCGTAGGCATGCTCGCCGCCGGCCTTGTCGATTTCGTCGACCACCATCACCGGGTTGGCGTACTGGCCGTCGACCAGGGTCTCGAAGACCTTGCCGGGACGCGCGCCCTTCCATTGGCTCGATGCGCCCGACAGCAGCCAGCCGGCCGTCATCGAGCTCATGGACATGAAGCCCATGCCCGTGCCCAGCAGATGCGACAACTCACGCGCGAAGTGAGTCTTGCCGACGCCGGGCGGGCCGAGCAGCAGCAGGGGCGTGATTTCCAGGGCGTCGCGGCTGTCTTCGCACAGGGCGAGTTGCCGGCGTACGTCGTCGAGCACCTCGGCGAAGTTGGGCAGTTCATCGTAGAGGTGGTCCATGACCGGCACGCCCGAGGGCTTGACCTGGAACCGCTCGCTGCCCTTTTCGATCATGCGTTCGTAGGTGGCACGCAGGCTTTCGTGCTCCTTGGGCGGCAGCTTGTCGAGCTTGCGGCCCACCTCGTCCACACGGTAGACATGCCTCATGCGGGCGATCGGGATGCCTCGCCGCGTCAAGGGAACCAGATCCGTGGAATCACTCATGCTGAACCTCCGAACCGACTCGCTGAACCGATTCGAGCAAAAGATGCCAAAAATCGGTCGTGGAAGAAAGCCTCGCAAACACCGCCTAATGCCATGCAGGTTGCGTGCCTGAAGGTGAGTTCCACCTCGTACGCCGAGGGTTCAGAGCGAACGTGGAGCGGGCGTGCAAACCTGCAGATTCCCGCGTTCCGGGGGGGGGAGAAAGACTGCTGCGCCTTCAGCGCACCCAGGTGTTGAGCTGGATGATGGGCATGAGCACCGCCAGAACGATGAGCATCACGATGCCGCCCATGGCCACGATGAGCAGGGGTTCCAGGAGGGTGGCGAGCTGCATGGCGCGCCGCTGCACTTCGGCTGCCAGTTGCCTGGCGGCGCGGTCGAGCATGCGTGGCAGTTGGCCCGTCTGTTCGCCGAGACGGCAGAACATGGCCAGCAGTCCGGGAAAGCGCTTCTTGCCGGCCAGCGCCGAGGCAAGCGGCGCCCCTTCGCGGACCTGCACCAGCGCGTCCAGGGCATCGGCGCGCATGGCTCGGTTCGACAGTGTTTCCGCGGCGGCCTGCAGGGCCTTCAGGATGGGAACGCCCGCACCGGCCAGCATGGCCAGCGTGCCGGAAAAGCGCGCGGCGTTGTAGCCGCGCGAGAGCCGGCCCACCAGCGGCAAGCCCAGCCAGCCCGCATCGAAGCGCTCTCGAAAGGCGTCGTTGCGCAGCATCAGCGACAGTGTCGCGACACCGCCTGCCAGCGCCACGAGCAGCAGCCAGCCGTAGCTGCGCAGGAAGCCGCTGATGGCGAGCATGGCCACCGTCAGCATGGGCAGGGCACGCTTGGAGCTGGAGAACACCGAGGCGACTTGCGGGACGACGTAGGTCACGAGGAAGATCACGATGACCACGGAGATGAGCGACACGATGGCCGGGTACAGCGTGGCGCCGATCAGCTTGTTCCTGAGTGCCTGCCGATCTTCGAGGTCGTCGGCGAGACGTTCGAGCACCTCGCCGAGCGCGCCGCTTTGTTCCCCCGCAGCGACGACGCCGCGATAGACCTCGTCGAACTCGCGCGGGGCGCTGGCGAGTGCGCGGGCGAAGGGTGAGCCGGCGTTGACCTCCGAGCGCAGGTGCGCCACGAGTTCGCGCTGCCGGGGGTCGTCGGCCTCGTCGCTGAGCGCGGTCAAGGCCCGTTCCAGCGGCAGGCCGCTGCCGACGAGCCCGGCCAGTTGCCGGGTCCATACCGCAAGCGAGGTGGAGTTGAAGACGCGGCGCGAGTAGCGCATGCCGGCGGCGGCCTTGGCGGCCTGGCCCGCCACTTGGGACACGGCCAGCGGCACCAGCGACTGGGCACGCAGTTGCGCTCGTGCCGCCCGGGCGTTGTCGGCTTCCAGCAGGCCGGTGGTCGACTTGCCGGTGGCATCGAGGGCTTCAAATCTGTAAGCCGGCATGGGGCTACTCCCTCGTCACCCGCATCACCTCCTCCGCCGAGGTGATGCCCTCTGCCACGAGCCGTTCGCCGTCTTCGCGCATCGAGTGCAAGCCCGCCTGCTCGGCCGCCACGAACAACTGCGACTCCGCGGCCCGGCTATGGATGAGCGCGCGAACCTTGTCGTCGGCGACCATCAGCTCGTACACGCCGGTACGGCCCTTGTAGCCCGTGTGGCCACATTGGGGGCAGCCCACGGGGTGGTAGCGCCCACGCACGTCGGGCTTCTTGCAGTCGGGACACAGCTTGCGCACCAGGCGCTGGGCGAGCACGCCCAGCAGGCTGGAGCTCAGCAGGAAAGGCTCCACGCCCATGTCGGTCAGGCGCGTCACCGCCGAAGGCGCGTCGTTGGTGTGCAGCGTCGCGAGCACGAGGTGGCCGGTGAGCGATGCCTGGATGGCGATTTGCGCGGTCTCGAAATCGCGGATCTCGCCGATCATGATGACGTCGGGATCCTGGCGCAGGATGGCCCTGAGCGCCTTCGCGAAGGTGAGGTCGATCTTGGGGTTGACCTGGGTCTGGCCGATGCCGGGCAGCTCATACTCGACCGGGTCCTCCACGGTAAGCACGTTCGTGGTGGCCGTGTCGACACGGCCGAGCGAGGCATACAGCGTGGTCGTCTTGCCCGAGCCGGTGGGACCGGTCACCAGCACGATGCCGTGGGGCTGCTGGATGAGCCTGTCGAACTTGGCCAGCACGTCGCCGTCCATGCCCAGCGATTCGAGCGTGAAGCGCTGCTCGCCCTTGTCGAGCAGGCGCAGCACTGCGCGTTCGCCGTGGGCCGAAGGCAGCGTCGACACGCGCACGTCGACCGCGCGGCCGCCGATGCGCAGCGAGATACGGCCATCCTGCGGCAGCCGCTTTTCGGCGATATCGAGCTCGGCCATGATCTTCAGGCGCGAGATCAGCGCCGCATGCAGCGCCTTGTTCGGCTGCACGATCTCGCGCAGCGTGCCGTCCACGCGGAAGCGCACGGCGCTCGAACGCTCGTAAGGCTCGATGTGGATGTCCGATGCGCCGTCCTTCGCTGCCTGGGTGAGCAGCGCGTTGAGCATGCGGATGATGGGCGCGTCGTTGGCGGCCTCCAGCAGGTCTTCCACCGCCGGTAGCTCCTGCATCATGCGGCTCAGGTCGACCGCGCTTTCCACTTCGCCGATCACCGTGGCGGCGCTCGATTCGCCGCCTGCGTAAGCGGCGGCAATGCGGTTGGTCAGCGTGCTGGCCGCTTCGCGTTCGAGGGCGTCGACGTCGTACAGGCGCAGCACCTCGCCCAGCGCCGACAGCGGCGCGCTCTCAGGCGCCCACAGCACCAGCTGCGAGCCGTCGTCCTCCAGCAACAGGGTGTGCGCCTTGGCGAAGGCGTAAGGCAGGGGATGGCGGGCGCCCATGGGTACTCCTCGAATCCTTACTGGATCGGCTCGGTGCGCGCGGGTTCCGGCTGGGGCGCACTTGCCGGCGGCCGCGGCGGCGTGGCACCGGGCGAGCTGGGCGGCGGTGCCAGCGGCGCCGTGGTGCCTTCCACCCGCGGCGTGGGCGGCAGCACCGGCGACTCGTTGATGGGCAGGACGATGCTCGGGCGCGGCTGCGCGGCCTGCTGTGCGCCGCGGATGAGGTCGTAGCGATCCAGCGAGACCTTGTTGCTGGTGTCGTTGTCGCGCATCACGATGGGCCGCAGGAACACCATCAGGTTGGTGCGCGTCTTGGTACGGCTCTCCGCGCGAAACAGCGCTCCCAGGCCGGGGATGTCACCGAGCAGCGGCACCTTCGACTTGTTCTCGGTGAAGCGGTCTTCGATCAGACCACCGAGCACGATGATCTGGCCATCGTCCACCACGACAGTGGACTCGATGGAGCGCTTGTCGGTGGACGGGCCGGCGTTGCTGGTGCCCGGGGCCACACGCTCGCTGAGGCTGGACGACTCCTGGAAGATCTGCATGCGGACCGTGCCGCCTTCACCTACCTGCGGACGGATGCGCAGCGTGATACCGACGTCCTTGCGCTCGATGGTCTGGAACGGGTTGGTGGTCGCCGTTCCGGTGGCGGTGAACTGGCCGGTGATGAACGGCACGTTGCTGCCGACGATGATCTTCGCTTCCTCGTTGTCCAGCGTCACCAGGTTCGGCGTGGACACGATGTTGGTGTTGGTCTGGCTCTGCAGCATGCGTGCGATGGCCGCCAGCGAGTACGTGCCGGCGAAGTCGCGGATCAGGCCGATGTTGAAGCCTTCACCCGGCTTGGCTGCGTCGGTACTGCGACCCGCGGCGGCGAGAGAGAGGTCGACGATGTTGGGCCCGCCGCTGCTGAAGTTGGTGCCGGCCACCACGCCGGTCTTGTCGCCGCGCTCCCCGAGGAGGCCTTGCCACTGGAAGCCGAAGTCCGCCGCGTTGTCGCCCGACACCTCGACGATCATGCTCTCGATGTAGATCTGGGCACGGCGCGAATCGAGCTGGTCGACCATGGCGCGCACCTGCCGGTACAGCGGTTCGGGTCCGGTGATGATGAGCGAGTTCGTGGCCGGATCGGCCTGCACGAAGCCGCCGGTCGAGGGGCTGGGCGAGGCCGTCAGCGGCGCGGTGGCCTGCGGCGATGCGCCACCCGGCGCGGTTGTTCCGGTGCCCGGCGTGGCGGGTTGTGCCGCCCCCGCCGGCGTGGCCGAGGTGCCAGTGGCGCCGCCACCTGCGCCGAAGGCCGCGCGCAACACCGAGGCCAGCTTCACCGCGTCCGCATTCTTCAGGTAGACGACCCAAATGTTGCCCAGCGGGCTGGCGCCCTCGATGGGGCGGTCGAGCTTGGCGACGAGTGCGCGGATCGATGCCATGCGCGAGGGGTTGGGTGCGCGCACGAGCAAGGCGTTGCTGCGCGGGTCGACCATGATGGTGGCCGCGTTCTGGCCCCCGGCACCGGGCACCACCGCCGCGCCCCCGGCGGGATCGGTCAGCCGCTGGATCAGGGTGGCGATGTCCGACGCCACCGCATGCTGCAGCGTGATCACCTCCACGTCGCCCGCGGCCGGCGTGTCCAGGGCCGCGATGATCTTGCCCAGCCGGGCCAGGTTGTCGGCGTAGTCGGTGATGACGAGCGAGTTGGTGCCCGGGTTGGCGTTGATGGTGTTGTTCGGGCTGATCAGCGGGCGCAGCACCGGCACCATGTTGTTGGCGTTCTCGTGGTCGAGTTTGAAGATCTGCGTAATCACCTGGTCGCCGCGGCGATTGACCTCGCCCACCGACACCACGCCGGCCTGCAGCTTCGCGTCGGCCTCGGGCACGACCTTGAAGATGCCCCCGGATTCGACCACCGTGAAGCCCAGCCCGCGCAGGGCGGTGAGGTAGTTGAGGTAAGCCTCGCGTGGCGTGAGGGGGTCTTCGCTGTAGAGGGTGATGTTCCCCTTGACGCGCGGATCGACCACGAACTGCTGCCTCAGGATGGCGGCCATGGCCCGCGTGACGGCTTCGATGTCGGCGTTGACGAAATTCACGGTCACCGGCGTGCCGCGAAACCGTGAGCTGGCCGATTGAGCCGATTGAGCCAGCGTCGCCGAAGGTGCGGCCACCGACAGGCTCAGGACGCTGGCCAAGCAGCGCACGGCCAGGCGGCGCGCCAGCGCGGATGGCGGGGTCTGGGGTTGGCGTTGCTTCATGATCATCCGATCGAGATGACGGATCGTGCGCCTTCGCGCCGCCCGATGATGTTCAAGAGATTGGAAAGGGCGGCCTCCTGGCCTTCCGCGGCGCGCGCCTCTCCTCGAAAGCGCATGCCGCCCGCGCCCAACGTGCCGTTGCCGGTGAGATGCAGGGATCCCTCCGTGGTGGTGAGCGTCAGCTGGGTTGCCGAGCCGGAAGGGTCGCCACTGAGCGTCAAGCGATAGCTGCCCAGCGTGTCGATCGTCGACAGGCGGGAGGATGCATTGAGCAGCTCCACATCGGCGCGCCCGCGCAGCAGCCAGCGACCCTGCACCGATTCGACCGTCAGGCCCGGTGAGGTGAGCCGGAACGCACCGCCCAGTTGCAGGGTGTTGAACGGAGTACCGATACCGCTCAGCCAGGCGCTCGGCCATTGGCCGACCCATCCGCCCGACGGCGGCACCAGGGTGACGGTCATTCGCCCGAAGCCAGGTCGGATTTCGAGCACCGCCGTGTCATTGATGCAGCAGGCCTGTCGCGCCCTCAGCTCCAGGCCCAGGCCCTTGATGCCCAGCGTCCACTCCAGGCGCCCGGGCAGGGCGCTGGCGTCGCGGCTGCCTGGTCCGCCCGTGAGCACCAGGACGGCGCTGCCCGACCACAGCGTGCCGCGGGCATCGGCCAACAGCAGCCGATCGCCGGTGGCGCGGGCCACCGACTTCGCCAACCAGGCTGCCGGCGCGAACGCCACCAGACTGAGCATGAGTCCCAGCACCGCACCCGCAATGCCCCAGCGGCGCGCTGCGCCGCGCGACTTGTCCCAGGCCATCTCCGCGTAGGTCGATTCGCCCCATCCGGTGGCCGCCACCGTATGAGACCAACCCCTGCGAGCGGCGCGCCGCCGCAGCACCCCGCCGATCACGATGGGGCTCCCACGCTCAACACCACGATGCCCGAGTAGCCCTCGGTGCCGCGGTTCAGCTGCACCTCCACCGGCCGGGCATGCGCGCCGGAGCGCACTTCGACCAGCCATGCGCGCAGGGCTTCGCCGGACACCCCGGTGAGCGTCAACGTGGCCCGCTCGCCCTGGAACGCGATGGCGCCGCGGCCTCCGAGCCGCTCGGTGGCATGTTTCAGCGGCTCCACGGCCTGGGCGGCCGACACGGGTGCCGCGCCCTGCACCGAGCGCGCCTCGGTTGCCAGTCGCTGCATCTGCTGCAACTGCGCGTCGAGCCGGTCGAGTTCGATGGGCGCGATGCGCACGGTGCGCCACGCGGGCGCAATCAGCAGGCTCCACGCGAGCAGCAGCGCAAGCAGGCCGCCGCCGAGCGCGAGTGCCAGCCGCTCCCGCGGCGCGAAGCTGCGCCAGCGCGCCTGGGCCTGCTGGCGCCACACGATCAGGGGGGAAGGCAGAGCACGGGCATTCATGGGCGCACCCCCTCGCCGGCGCGCGTGACCGTCACGCGGCCATCCGCACCCTTGTCGGCCTGCCAGCCCGCGGGGCGCAGGCGGCTTCGGAATTGGTCCAGCTGTTGATCCCCCCAGCTGGCCACGGTCAGCGACAGCCGCCCGTTCTCATAGCGCAGGTTCTCGACGGGTGCCTGGCCGGCCGGCCAGGCGAGCGCCGCTGCCTGCAGCATGGGCTCGAAATCCGTCTCGCCCGGCTTGCCTGCGGCCAGCCGCAGCGCATCGGCCTCGCGTTGCATCACCAGCAGCGGGGCGCGGCGGATCTCGTTTTCGCTCAACTTGGGAAATGCCGACTTCACGACCTTGAGCACCGCTTCGCGGCGGTCCTCGACGGCGGCGCGCTGGTGCCACGCCCAGAGGTTCAGGCCGATCACATTGGCAGCCAGCAAGCCGATCAGTCCCCATCGCACCGGTCGCCATCCGGGACTCAGGAACTGGCGCCAGGCGTCGCGCAGCGCGCGTGTGCCTCGGCTCTTGCGAGCCAGGCCGAACTGGCGCAGGTTCCACAGCGTGCGGGCCGCCTGCAGCAGCCGCTGTGCCGGCTGCATCACGTTGACCGTGCTGCCCAACCACTGCTCGGCCGCGGCCGCAGCACCTGGCGTCGCGCTCCAGCGCGTGCCGGGTGGCGGTGGCAGCGGCACCAGCGAGCGCGCGAGCCCGCCATGCAGGCGCATGCACACCACGCCATCAGGATGCGACCAGGTCAAGCTCAGCTCTTCCTCTGCGCTGTCGTCGAGCGGGTGCGCTTCGGCAAAGTGCCCACTGGGTGGATCGTCGGGCCACGCGGCGGGCACCACCCGATCCACGAAGACATTGGCCTTCTCCAGAGCCGCGAGTTCGGCGCGCAGCCAGGCAAGGTCGATGGCAGCCACCCAGGCCGGCTGCCCCGCCACGGCGTCTGGGGCCACGGCAAAGTGCATGAGATCGGGTTCTTCCAGCACAGCCTCCTCCAGCATGCCGGTGAGTGCTGCGCGCAGGCGCGATGGCGGCGCCTTGGGCAAGCTGATGCGGTGCCAGCTCACATCGGCGTCGGACACCACCGCCACCACGCTATCAGCGCGAGGCAGCAGCGAGGAGGCGCACTGGCCCTGGGCCTGCAGCGCCAGGCCATCCGGGCTCAGGGCATAGGCGTACTCCTCGGTCGTGCGCAGGCCTTCCGGCACGGAGGCGGAGTCATCGTGGGCCCGCAGGCGGAGTCGGGGGGCAAGTTGGATGACGAGGACGGACATGGGCAATGCCCCATTGAGGCTGGGGGCGAGCGGGATTGTAGAGACGCCTTTCTAACAGACCTTTACAAATCAAAGACTTACAGGCAGTTCTTTGAGGATGTTGGCAGATTTGCAGGCATTTTCTCCCCTACCGGGTGTGATTCATCGAGCTGGCTCGCGGCTGCTCTCGCGGCGGCGCGTCAAAGACACGATGTTGAGCCCGCGCCGCTCGACCAGGGAGCTTTCTTCCAGCACATGGTCTTCGAGCCGCAGGCGCCCTCGGACCTCGAAAAAGCGGGAGGACACACTGATGCGCTGCGGTGTCACCCCCAATGCGGGCACCTGCCCTTGTACGTCAGCCAGGCTCTTGAACGGCGTGCGCTGACGAGTCTGCACCAGGTGCTCGGCGGTCGCGGGGTCCAGCCCGGCGATCGCCGCCAGGAGCACCTCCTTCGGTGCGGTGTTCGCGTTGACCGGGGTCGGGCCTGTCAGCAGCGTCACGTACGGCCGCAGCTGCTCCACCGTGGCTTCATCCACCCCGAGCCAGGTGAGATCGTCCATGCTCTGTGGCATGAGGGGCGCCTGCGCGGAGCGATTCGCGGGGTCCGCGGGGGTGTCGGCCTCGCGCAGGCCGTCGGCCAGTGTGTCGGCCAGGTCGGGCGGCAAGCGGATCGCCTGTAGCAGTCTCCTGAGCCCGTCCAGCTCGGCGGGGACGACGGCATGGCTGGCGTCGAGCAGGTTGCGCAGGTTGTAGCGCGATTGGACGTCGGAGATGCTGCCGGAGAGAAACGCCTCCGGTGCGTCTTCCGCGTTGTCCTTGTCCACCGCCAGGAAGGTCGACAGCCGGGCTTCGGCCAGCGGGACCGCCCATGGCTCTCCCAGGTGGTCGGGCCCGCCGCTTTTCGCGTCCTCACGCAGGATGAGGCTCGCCCAGTCGAGCGCTCCGGAGAGGATCCAGGCTGACTGAACACGCGCGCGCTCGGCTGCTTCCACCTGCACGGCACGCCATTGCTGCCACACCATGGCGGCCGCGAGCGTCGCCACCAGCGTGACGATGATCATCGCGGTCAGCAGCGCCGCGCCGCGCTGGCGCACGGGGCGCAAGGGTCGGCGGCAGTCAAGTTTCATGGTGCTTCCGGGCCGAGCGCGATGTCGCGCGTCAGATTGCCCTGCAGCTGCGGGCCGGTGAACTGGAGCACGACGCGCACGCCGGTGGGGAGCACCTGATGCTGCACGGCGGTTGAAGTGCCACCACCGACGACACCGCTGCCGTTGGCCCCGCCGCCTGCAGCGCTGCCGCTGCCCGCTGCGGCGCCTCCCGCAGGCGACGTGGCCGCGAGGTTGCCCGTGGACTGGCAGTTGCTCCAGGAGTTGCCCCGAAAGCAGTAGAGCTGCCATTGCGCCACGCCGGTCAGGGTGCGTAGCTGCCCCGTTTCGTTGCCCTGGAACTGATGGGTGAGCATCCAGGTTTCCTGCACCTCGTTGGCTGTGCGCGATACCGGCCCCGCCCAGCGCAGAAGCTGGCCGCCAGGTCCGCCTTCGGGGGCGGGCAACAGCGACCAGACCACCACCTGCAGTCCCCGCTCGGCACGCCGTGTGAGGCGCAGTGCCGCGCCATCGAAACTGAAGCCGGGTACCGCACTCGTCTCGTGCAGCGCCTGCAGGTCATGCTCCAGCTGGCTCAGGACGGTGTTCAGCCGCAGCGTCGATTCCAGCCGTGTCTGACTCGCGTCGCGTGTACGCACGATGCCGTCCACCCCCTGCCAGGCCATCACGGCGAGGATCGCCATGATCATCATGGCGACTAGCACCTCCACCAGCGTGAAGCCGTGCATGCGGGAGCGGTGCGAGGTCATGAGGTCAGGAGCGCGGCAGCACCGTCGACAGGCTGAGCACGGGCAGGCCGGCCTCGGTGTAGATCTGCGCATCCACACGCCGAAAGTTGGGGTTGGGCGTGGGCCGCACCACCAGCTTGCCGCGGTACTCGCGCCCCAGTTGGGCGCAGGCGAATTCGCTGTCACCGATAGACAGCGTGGGGCGCGCGAGCTTGAGGCCGGTGAGCTGGTTGTCGGCGCACCACTGCGCCAGGGTCACATCGGTCAGGCGCTCGGCGTTGTCGGCCAGTGCCCCGGCGGCCTTAATGCCTGCGCCGAGCGTGATGGCCACGATCGCCAGCGCCACCAGCACCTCGATCAGCGTGAAGCCCCCGTTCGTGCGCGCCGGCCTCATTCCGTGCTCACCTCGAAGGGCCCCAGCCCATCAGTGGCCAGCGTGAGCCGGCGGTCGTCCAGGCTCAGCACGATGCGCTGCGCGGGAATCATGGGCTCGGGGCCCAGCACCACGGCCCGCGCGCCCACCACGGTGGCTCGCACGTCCTCGTTCAGCCAGTGCTCGGGCAGTTCGCTCGCCGGCAAGCCGGTGAAGCGGAAGTCGGCGTCGACCGCATCATCGGCCAGCGGCTCCCAGCGCACGGCTATCCCCGACGCGCGAGCCTGTGTTCGCGCCGATTCCAGCAGCGCCACCAGGCGCGCGCCTTCCTGTTCCAACCGGCTCGCGGCAGGGTCGCGCAGAGCCAGAGTCGCCACGCCGGAGGCGATGGCGACCAGCGTGATCACCACCAGCAGCTCGATCAACGTGAAGCCCCGGCTGCGTGCCTTCATCGCCGTCGGGCCCCCATGATGCTCACTCCCAGGAGCCGATCTCGGCGTCCTTGCCCTCGCCGCCCACGGCACCGTCGGCGCCAAGGCTGTAGACGTCGATTTCGCCGCGCACGCCGGGGTTGGCGTACTGGTACGGCCGGCCCCACGGGTCGTTGGGCAGCTTCTCCACATACGGCTTCCAGTTCGGCGGCACCGGCGACTGAGCGGGCCGTGCGAGCAGGGCCTGCAGCCCCTGCTCGCTGGTGGGGTAACGCTGGTTGTCGAGCTTGTACAGCTTCAGCGCCTGCATCAGACGGTTCACGTCGGTGCGTGCGGCAGTCACCCGGGCCTCGTCGGCGCGTTCGAGCACGTTGGGCACGATGAGGGCGGCCAGCACGCCGATGATGACGAGCACCACCATCAGTTCGATCAGCGTGAAGCCGCGTCGGCCGCGGCGGTGGGCGGACGCGGTGAAAAGTCTTGGCATGGGGCTTTCCTGACAGCGCCTCGTCGGACGCACTGAGTCGCTTGAATGATAATCGTCGACATGGCGGCAAGACTGTGCGCATTCGTGATCTGGGCCCTGGTCGCCGCGAGCGCGGCCTTCTGGGGTCTGCGCCTGTTCGTCAATGCGCCCGGCGCTCCCGCGCACACTGTGGCCGCGGCTGACACCGCCTCCATGCGGGCCGACCTGACCCGCATGCTCGGCGCTCCACGCACCGCGGTGGCCGAGCAACCCGCTGCCCCAGCGCTGGCGTCCCGCTTCCAGCTCACTGGGGTGATGGCGCCCAAGAAGGGCTCCAGCGATTACGGCGTCGCCCTCATCGCGGTCGACGGCAAGCAAGCGCGTGCATTCCGCGTGGGTTCCGCTATCGACGGTGAGCTGGTGCTGAAGTCGGTCAGCTTGCGCACCGCTGAGATCGGCAAGTCCACGGGCGACGCCGAGGTCGTGCTGCAGATGCCGCCGCTGCCGGCGCCCGCCACCGGCACCTTGCCCTCCGCGGACCGCTCGCCGTCCTCGCCGCCGACGGGGCAGGTACCGGGCTTGCCTTCCGTTCCGAATGGCCGCGTGGGGCTGCCTTCGAATTCGCGCAACCCGTCGATGTCTCGGCGGGTAGAGCGCAGCAGCGCCCAATAGCACGGCAGCGCTCGGCGCTGCATCACTGGCCCTCCGGGCCTTCCTGCAGCTCGGCCGGGTGCGTTGGTCCTGGATCCTCGCCTTCCGCCACTTCCGTCAGCAAGGCGGCCGCGCTGCGCACCAGCGGCCAGATGAGAGTCGCGCCGGTTCCGTCGAGGCTTTCCATGCCGAGTTCGAGCATGGCGCTCGCACGAAACAGCGACAGCGCCATGTCCAGCCCCGGGTGGCTGTGGCTGCGGCAGTACAGGCAGTAGTCAGTCAATGAGGGTGCGATGCGCGAGGCCACCATCAGGGCGGCGCAGGCCGGTATCCCGTCGACGATGATGAGATGACGCTTGCTGCCGGCCACCAGCATCACACCGACCATGACGGCGATGTCGAAGCCGCCGAAGGCGGCCAGCACCTCCACGGGATCGATCACGTCCTTGTGACGGCCCTGAGCGCCTTGCAGCACCGTTTGGAGGTGATTGAGATCCTCCTCCTTCATGTCCGGGCCGGATGTCACCAGTTCGCGCAAGCTCGCCCCGCTCAGGCGCGACAGCACCAACGCGGCGCTCTCGTTCGAGCCCACCCCGATGCCGGCGCACGCCACCACGTTGCCCGGCAACGCATCGCCAATCTCCATGCCGGCACGAATGGCGGCATGCGCTTGGTCGAGCGACATTGCCGCTGTCACGCGGGCGTTGCGTGTGCCGTGGGCGATCTTTCGCGCCAGCAGTCTGGGGTGAGGGGCTACCGCCTGGGCTACGCCGCAATCGACGACGGACATCTCCAGCCCCTGGATGCGTGCGAAGACTGACACAGGCAGCTGCGACGAGAGCAGCCCCTGGACCAGGTTCGCGGTCGACATGCGCCCGGGTGCGCCGATGCCATCCACCGCCAGACCATGGTCTGCAGCGAACAAGACCATCTGCGGGGCGCGAAACCTCGGCTTGAGGCTGTTTTGCATCAGGCCCAGTCGCAGCGCGAGCGGCTCCAGCTCTCCGAGTAGGCCCGTTGTCTCGTTGCGGCGCTTCAGCTTGTCGCGAAGCGCCTGTTCGAGCGTCGGGTTTGCGGTCGAAGCAATCAGCGAGCGATTGACGGACATGGCTGCCGTGAATCAGCGCAGGAAGAGCCGGTAGACCGGATTGTCGGTCTCGTCCTTGCAAGGGTATGCCAGGGTGTCGAGGAACTCGCGGAAGGCTTTCTTGTCGCCTTTCGGAACCTGGATGCCCACGAGGATACGGCCGTAGTCCGCTCCTTGGTTTCGGTAGTGGAACAAGCTGATGTTCCAGCCTGGATGCATGCTGGATAGGAATCGCATGAGCGCGCCCGGCCGTTCGGGAAAGACGAAGCGGTACAGACGCTCATCCTCCGCCAGCTCGCTGCGGCCGCCGACCATGTGCCGGATGTGCTGCTTGGCCAGCTCGTCATGCGTGAGGTCGATGGTGGGAAAGCCATGCCGCTCGAATCCGCGCGCGATCTTCTCCGATTCGCCGCGTTTCGACGTCGAGAGGCCGACGAACACGTGCGCCACCTGCTCGTCGGCAATGCGGTAGTTGAACTCGGTCACCGCCCGCGGGCCAATCAGCTCGCAGAAGCGCTTGAAGCTGCCGCGTTCCTCGGGAATCGTCACCGCGAAAAGCGCTTCGCGCTCCTCGCCCACCTCCGCGCGTTCGGCCACGAAGCGCAGGCGGTCGAAGTTCATGTTGGCCCCGGTCGTGATGGCCACGAACGTCTGGCCTTTGGCCTTGTGCTGCTCCACGTACTGCTTAACCGCCGCCACTGCCAGCGCGCCGGCCGGCTCCAGGATGCTGCGGGTATCCTCGAACACGTCCTTGATGGCCGCGCATACGGCATCGGTGTCGACGAGCACGAATTCGTCCACCAGCGCGCGCGTGAGTCTGAAGGTCTCGGTGCCCACCATCTTCACCGCTGTGCCGTCCGAGAATAGCCCCACGTCGTTGAGCTGAACCCGCTTGCCCGAACGCACCGACTGCACCATGGCATCCGAGTCGCACATCTGGACGCCGATGACCCGGATGTCGGGTCGCACGGCCTTGATGTAAGCCGCCACGCCGGAGATCAATCCGCCCCCGCCGATCGCCACGAAAACCGCATCCAGCGGCTGCTGGTGCTGTCGCAGGATCTCCATCGCGATCGTGCCCTGCCCGGCGATGACATCAGGGTCGTCGAAAGGATGCACAAAGGTCAGGCCCTGCTCGCGTTCCAGTTCCAACGCGTGCTCGTAAGCATCGGAGTAGCTCTCGCCATGGAGCACGACGTCGCCACCGTGCGAACGCACCGCCTCCACTTTGACGCGCGGCGTGGTCACCGGCATCACGATCAGCGCCTTGCAGCCCAGGTGCCGCGCACCCAGCGCAACCCCCTGTGCATGGTTGCCGGCCGATGCGCAGATGACGCCGCGTCGCAGCTGCTCGGGGGTCAGATGCGCCATCTTGTTGTAGGCGCCCCGGATCTTGAAGCTGAACACCGGCTGGCTGTCCTCGCGCTTGAGCAGCACCTGGTTGCCCAGCCGCTTGGACAGGTTGCGCGCGCTGTCCAGTGGCGTTTCTTCCGCCACCTCATACACGCGCGCAGTGAGGATCTTCTGCAGATAGACCGCCAGCGACGTCGGTTTGGCGGCGGAAGCAACAGATCGGCTCTTGGTGCTGGTGCCTGCGAGGCCCGCCATCTCGGTCTCCGGGGTCGAACGGGGCGGCATCATACGTCAGGGGTCGATCTCGCCCGGCGCGCACCGAGTGCGCAGAAAAAAGGCCCAAGGCATCCCTGCCTTGGGCCCAATCCACCCTTGGAGGAGGTGGAGGAGACAATCGGCTGGAACCACATGGGAGCCCGTGCAATTCCATTGCAAGGCAGTGTAGCGGCAGGCTTGCTGCGCTGCAATATTGGTGCGACCCACCTACCGAGGACATGGCGTGACGCAAAGCACAATGCCGCGTCGGCGATCATTGCCTTCCTTCGCTGAGGGCAAGCACAGGATCAGAACATGGAATGCACCGTCAACTGGATTCCCGCCTCGGGCATGGCTTTCGTGGCCGAAACGGGGAGTGGCCATCTGCTCACCATGGATGGTGCCCCTGAGGGGGGTGGGCGCAACCTGGCGCCGCGCCCGATGGAAACTGTACTGGCTGGCACGGCGGGATGCACGGCCTATGACGTCGTTCTTATCCTGAAGCGCGGAAGGCATGAGGTGTCGGGCTGTCAGGTGAAGGTGAGTTCGGAGCGGGCGCCAGCCGATCCCAAGGTGTTCACCCGCATCCACATGCACTTCGTCGTGACCGGGCACAACCTCCCCGAAGCCGCCGTGGCTCGCGCGATCCAGATGTCGCATGAGAAGTACTGCTCGGCAAGCATCATGCTGGGCAAGACTGCCGACATCACTGTCAGCCACGAGATCGTCGCGGCCTGAAGGCGGGCAAGTAGAAGCAGGGCCGTCGTTGCCCATCGTCATGTCTAGGGAAAGTACCTGTCGGCCCGGCACAACTGTCCGGCGCAGGTCGTAGCCAACCGTTGCTATCGTCCCTTCGCCTCATAGGCGGTAACCCCGCCGGACACACAACCAGCAGACGGAGCGACGATGAGCCACGGCGTGCGGCAGAAAACTCTTACAAACCTTGCCTGCGCGGCGGCGATGCTCTTCGCATCTGAGGTCGGCCTTGCGCAGGAATCGAGCAGCGTGAACCTCTACGGCCTGCTCGATGTGGGCGTGATGTCCGCGTCCGGCTACGTCGGCGGCAGGCGCAACGAAGTCGCCAGCGGCATCATGTCCGGCTCGCGCTGGGGCATGAAGGGCAACGAAGATCTTGGCGGCGGCTGGCGCGCACTCTTCACCATCGAGGGGCGCATCGAGGCCGATACCGGGGCGTTGGGCAACAGGCCGGCGTCGGGCAGTCAGGTCCCGGCCCGTCTGTACTCCAACTCGGTTCCTCAGTTGGCTGCGCTGCAGCGCGCTGTCGCGGAAAACACGGCAGGTGCGCAAGCCGGCGTCAACCTTGTCGGCAACAGCTTCGATCGCCAAGCCTTTGTCGGGTTGGTGACCCCTGTAGGCGCCGTGCTGGCAGGGCGCCAGTACACGCCGGCCTTCGAGGTCGGGGCGCAGTTCGAAGCGTTCGGCACTGACAGTTTCCTGACGCCGGGGCAACTCGCGGCCTTGCCCGCCGGTCTTGAAAACCGGGCGAACAATGCGCTTGCCTACCGTATGGAACTCGGCCCGTGGTCGGGCACTGCCATGCTGGCTCTGGGCGAGGTTTCCGGTTCGAGTTCGGCGGGCAACCTCTGGGGCATTCGTGCGGTCTACTCTGGTGAAAGTTTGGCCGTGGGTGTGGGTCACAATGCCCGCAAGACACAGGATGGCCAAGATGGTCTGCGCAGCACCGTGCTGGGTGCCACGGCCAAGCTAGGTCCCGCCAAGCTCTTCGTGTCCGGCATGAAGATCAAGGAGGACCATCCGTTCTCCGCGGTGGGTCTGCGTGCGGCGATCCCCGCGCTGTCGGCGGCGGTGGGAACGGACGTCACCGCCATCGTCGAAGACTTGATTCTTCGTCTGCGGCAGGACGCGATGCTGTACCACCTGGGTGTGCAGTGGCCCCTCGGCTCCGGTCAGGTGATTGCCGCATACAACCGCCTGAACGACAAGACCTCTGCGAACGCCGACGTGGCGTCATTTGGTGCAGCCTACGTTCACCCGCTCTCGAAGCGGACGGATGTCAGCTTCATCGCGGGCCGGTATGACAACAATGCGAACGCCCAAGCGGCGCCCGGCGGTGGCGGCTTCCTCGGCGGTGTGACTGAGGCGCCAGGCACCGACTCGACGGCCCTTGCGCTGACCCTGCGGCACCGCTTCTGAGTGGCTCAGGGCGCGGGCTGAGCCCGCGCCCGTCCCCCGCGGCTTGGTCGCCGCTCAGATGTAGTGGGCAGTGAAAGTCAGCACCTTCGCTGCGGCGCGCATGAGCGATGGAACGGGGGCAGCCAGGGGGATTCCACCCGCTGCGAGCGCCGCCTCGCCATGTCGCGCCTCATCTTGCTTCATCTGCTCGACGATGGCCCGTGAGGCCTGATCGGCCTGAGGCAAACGATGGAGGTGGCTTGCCAGGTGCTGTTCGACCTGGCGTTCTGTCTCGGCAAGAAAGCCCAGGCTGATGGCATCCCCCAGGCGCCCGGCCAGCAGCCCGATGCCGAATGCTCCGGCGTACCACAGCGGGTTCAGTACGCTTGGCCGCGCTCCAAGCTCATTCAAACGCTGCATCGTCCATGCGAGGTGATCATTCTCCTCGCGCGCGGCCTGATCGAAATGAGCCTTCAGCACAGGATCGCGCGTGCTCAACCCTTGCGCCTGATAGAGCGCCTGAGCGCAGATCTCGCCGACATGGTTCACCCGCATGAGCGCACCGGCGTGTTGCCGTTCGGGTTCGGCAAGTGCATCGGGGGCAGTGATTCCTTCGGGTCGCGGACGAGCAGCGCGGCTCGTCCCGCTGATGGTTCGGAGTGCGTTGTCGGCGGCAATGAGTAGGCTGTCGATCATTCTTGCGTCCCGTGCGCGGGAGGCGGCGAGGATAGCTTGCGTGTGGACGACGGCCCTTGGCTTTGGCTGTCACGCACTCGCGGCAGCAGGAGTTGCTACGTTGTGTCAAGGCAACAGATCAAGTGCTATCGCCCGTGCAAAGCTTTGCAACGCTGGGGTGCTCTGGTGGAATACGCGCAACTTCCGATGAGGGGGTTTGGCTCGATCAGCCCTGCAGCAGGGTGCGTGCGATCGGGACCTCATGTTCAACCTAGGAGATAGTCGCAATGAAGAAATCTCTGCTCGCTCTCGCCGTGCTCGGCATGTTCGTCGGTGCCGCATCGGCGCAGTCGTCGGTCACCATCTACGGCAAGCTGGACCAAGGCGTCGGCAAGCCCATCGGGACCAAGGACAAGCAAGTTCTTGACGCTGCCGGCAGCCGTCTCGGCTTCCGTGGCCAGGAAGACCTGGGCAATGGCCTGTCTGCCGTGTTCACGTTCGAGCACCGTTTCGATCCTGACACCGGTAAGGAGAACGTCGCTGGCACGTTCTGGCAGGGCCAGTCTTGGGTCGGTCTGCGCTCGGGCTTCGGTCAGCTGACGCTCGGCCGTCACTACAACGCTGCGTACTCCGAAATCCAGAGCGTGATCGAGCCGTTTGGTTCCGATACTGTCGCCGCCCTTCGCAACTCGAGCATGACGCCTGGCGGTATTGCAGTGCTTCGCGTTCCGAACTCTGTCCGCTATGAGCTTGCCCAGGGTGGCCTCAAAGTTGCCGCCACCGTGGCAGAAAAGTCTGGCGGTACCGACCGCCCCTGGTCGGTGGGTGGTAGCTACTCGGCTGGTCCTCTGTTCGTCGGTGCCGGTTATGAAGATCAGTCTGATGACAATGACCGAATCCTCAGCGTCGGTGCCCGCTACACCGTTGGCCCCGCCACGCTGCGCGCCGGCTTCAGCGATGCACGCAACACGAACGACGAAAAGGTTCGTGGCTACGTCATCGGCGCCAACGTGACCGCCGGCCCGGGCCAAGTTCTCGTCGGCTACGGTGCGAGCAAGAACCGCACGACCAGCACCAATCTGAGCAAGAAGTTCGGCATCGGTTATCGCTATCCGCTGTCCAAGCGCACGTTCCTGTACACCGACTTCGCCCGCGACAGCGTGCCGACGTCGAACAAGACCGGCTACGACCTCGGCCTCCAGCACAACTTCTGATCGGGCACGCGCATCGCGCGTTGCACCGAGCCTCAAGGCCGCCTTCGGGCGGCCTTTTTCGTGGTGTTTGCCCATGGTTTTGCGCTCACCCGTTTGACGCAAGCCGCTGCGTTTGCTCAGATGGTGCCTGGGTTCCATCACGTGCGCATCTGCGCTTCCGCCCCTCGCAGTCATGCTGGCTTTCGTCCTGTGCCACTTCGGGTGTTGTTTCGAGTTCGCGCTGCGCTTGAGCCCTCGTGCGAAAGATGGCTGCATCTCGCCGTCGGTGCGATCGCCGCGAACAGGGTTTAGGGGAGGGCGATGACGCTGCACGCCGTTGACTCTGCTCCACCGGGCGCGTATCAACGCCTCAAGGCTTGGCACAGCGAACTCACCGCCTTCCGCCGCGACCTGCATGCGCACCCGGAGCTCGGTTTCGAGGAAACGCGTACTGGCGCCCGTGTGGCCGAAGCCCTGCGTTTGTGCGGGGTCGATGAGATCCATACGGGCATTGCACGAACCGGGGTGGTCGGCGTCATCCACGGAGCTCGACGCGACTCGGGCCGCATGATTGGCCTGCGCGCCGACATGGATGCGCTGCCTATGCGCGAAGAGAACGAGTTCCCCTGGCGCTCCACACGTTCTGGCCTCATGCACGGCTGTGGGCACGATGGACATACGGCCATGCTCATTGGCGCTGGCCGCTACTTGGCCCAGTCGCGCCAGTTCGACGGCACCGCCATCCTCATCTTCCAGCCCGGAGAAGAGGGCTATGCGGGCGCCAAGGCCATGATGGATGACGGTCTATTCGACCGTTTTCCCGTCGACGCCGTCTACGCGATGCATAACTGGCCCAGCCTGCCACCAGGTGTGATCGGCCTCAACAGTGGGGCGATGATGGCGGCGGCGGACCGTTTCGAGATCAGCATCCAGGGGCGTGGCGGCCATGGTGCGCATCCGCATATGACCATCGACCCGGTGCTGGTGGCGGGCCACATCATCACGGCGGCGCAAAGCCTTGTGTCGCGCAATGTCAATGCCCTGGACAACGCGGTGGTGAGCTTGTGTGCCATGCAGGCCGGAGACCCTGGCGCGTTCAGCGTCATCCCGCGTCAGGCCAGGCTGGTGGGGACAGCGCGCAGCTTCAAGCGCGAGGTGCAGGACATGCTTGAGGAGCGGCTGGGGCGGTTGGTGGAATCAGTCGCGCTAGGTTTCGGCGCCACCGCACGGTTGGACTACCAGCGGATGTACCCGGCCACAGTCAACACGGCGCGCGAAGCCCGATTCGCCGGTGATGTGGCCGCCTCGCTCATCGGTGAGGACAAGGTGATCCGAGACCTGCCGCCCAGCATGGGTGCGGAGGATTTTGCGTTCATGCTGCAGTCCAAGCCGGGCGCTTACTTGCGCATCGGCCAGGGAGGCGAGGGCGGCTGCTTCCTGCACAGCACGCGCTACGACTTCAATGACGACATCCTGCCGCTCGGCGGGGCGGTGATGGCCAGCTTGGTGGAGCAGGCCATGCCGCTGTGATGGGCGCTGGGGTCGATCCGCTGGGAGCAAACGGCAGTCAGCCCTGTGGAAGCAGATGTTCCCCACGAAGCAGATCCGTCATCTGCTCACGTTCGCGGATCAGCCATGCACGGCTGCCGTTCACCATGACTTCCGCCGCTCGTGGGCGGCTGTTGTAGTTGCTGGACATGCTCATCCCGTATGCGCCGGCGGACAGCACGGCTATCCGGTCTCCCGCCTGCACTGCGAGGGCACGGTCGCGGCCGAGCCAGTCGCCCGACTCGCACACCGGTCCCACCACATCGTAGAGGGCCGTTACTCCGGCCCGTCGCCGGCACGGCACGATGGACATCCATGCCTCGTACATGGCTGGGCGCATAAGGTCGTTCATCGCCGCGTCCACCACACAGAAGTTCTTGGCCTCGCCCGGCTTCAGATAGAGCACTTCGCTCATTAGCACCCCGGCATTCCCCACCAGCGAGCGCCCGGGCTCGAAGACGATCCGCCGGTGACTATGGCCTCGGGCGTCGACGCGCGCCAGCAGGGCGCTCACCAGCGTTTCGGCGGCTGGCGGTGTCTCGTCCGTGTAAGTGATACCGAGGCCGCCGCCGAGATCCAGGTGATGCAACCGGATACCGTGCGCTTCCACCGCTTCCACGAGGTCGAGCACCCGGTCCAAAGCATCAAGGTAGGGTGCCGTTTCGGTGATCTGCGATCCGATGTGGCAGTCGATTCCGGTGATGTCGATGCCCGGCAGGGATGCGGCGCGGCGGTACACGGCGACGGCCCGCTCGTGTGCCACCCCGAACTTGTTGCCCTTCAGCCCTGTCGAGATGTAAGGGTGGGTCCCGGCATCGACGTCGGGGTTGACGCGCAGGCTGACGCGAGCCGTGTGACCGCCTTGGGTTGCGATTTCCGAAAGCACGTCAAGCTCGGCTTCACTCTCGACGTTGAAGCACAGTACGCCTGCCTGCAGCGCTCGGAGCATTTCGGCGCGGGTCTTGCCGACGCCGGAAAAAACCACCTTGCCCGGATCGGCGCCCGCGGCCAGCACGCGCTCCAGTTCGCCTGTCGAAACGATGTCGAAGCCTGCGCCTGCCTGCGCGAATGTTTGCAGCACCGCGAGGTTGGAGTTTGCCTTCACCGCATAGCAGACCAAGTGGTCGCGCCCTGCGAGCGCTTTCTGCCAGGAGGCGATTGCATCTTGCATCGCGGACTGGGAGTACACGTACAGTGGCGTGCCATATGTGGCCGCCAAGTCGAGGAGGGAGCAGTTCTCGATGAACAGCGTGTCGCCGCGATAGGCGACATGCGGTGAGCCGGGCAGAATCATCGGGGGGAAGAAGCTGGCTGTAGGGGCGCCGAGGCTGGGGCCTCGGATGCCGGCAGAGTGAGCGGGCCCTTCTGCCCGCAGCCGGCTGCGATCACGAGCAAGGTTGCCAAAGAACCTGCTGCTGTCAGCGTGACGACGCGGCGGGCTACACTTTGATGGCGCTCATGCATGGCGCGTTGATTCTACCGAGCATGCCTACTGAGATAGTTCCCACGCCCCTGTCGGACGCCGAGTACCAGGAGAAGACGTCCTCGCTGCTGTCTGGCATCGAGGCGGCCGTGGATCGGTGGCTCCAGCAGGACATCATCGACATCGATACGGCACGTACCGGCGGGTTGCTGGAGCTGGCCTTTCCCAATGGCAGCAAGATCGTGATCAACACTCAGCCTCCGCTGCACGAGGTGTGGATGGCGGCGCGCAAGGGTGGCTACCACTACAAGTACGTCGAGGGTCGCTGGATCGATCGCGACGAGCACGAGTTCTTCGAGTCGCTCTCAACCTGCGCGAGCGAGCAGGGCGGTCTGCCGCTCCAGTTCACTGCATCCGCCTGACGGGGCCTCGATCGGGGCGCTCGGGCATGGGCTGGCGCGCCCGCGATCATCGCTTGAAGAGGTCGAGAATGCTGCGCCGCTCCTCCTCGCTGGGCATCGTGGGCATCTTGTCTTCCAGTCCCAGGCTGCTGACGCCGTTACCCTGGGCGTACTCCTCGTAGTACCACTCGCCATTGATGTTCACCACACCTTCCGGTGGAGACGGTTCCTGCACCGGCATGTCCTTGAGCCCGTGGCGCATGTACTCCACCCAGATGGGCAGTGACAGTCCCCCGCCGGTCTCGCGCTCGCCCAGCTTGCGCGGCGTGTCGTAGCCCACCCAGACAACCGCCACCAGTCCCGGCTGGTAGCCGGCGAACCAGGCGTCCATCGCATCGTTGGTGGTACCAGTCTTGCCGTAGACATCAGTGCGCTTGAGCCTCTCCTGCGTGCCCGCGGCCGTCCCTGAGCGGGTGACCTCCTGCATCAGGCTTGTCATCACGAAAGCGTTTCTGGCATCGATCGCGCGCACTGACTCGTCCAGCGGCAAGGGCTTGGGCTCCGACAGCACCTGACCCTTTGAATCAGTGACCTTGCTTACGAGGTAAGGATTGACGCGATAGCCTCCATTTGCGAACACGGCGTAGGCCGACGCCATCTGCATCGGCGTGACCGAGCCGGTACCCAGTGCGAGGGTCAGGTAAGCGGGGTGCTTGTCCGCCTCAAAGCCGAAGCGCGTGGCCCACTCCTGGGCATACGATGGCCCGATAGATCTCAGCACGCGGATCGAGATCATGTTCTTCGACTTCGCCAGGCCTCTGCGCAACGACATCGGGCCCTCGAACTTCCCGTCGTAGTTCTTCGGCTCCCAGGGCTGACTGCCTGTCGTCCCGGCATCGAAGAACAGGGGTGCATCGTTCACCACGGTGGCTGGCGTGAAGCCCTTTTCGAGGGCGGCCGAGTAAATGAACGGCTTGAAGCTCGATCCCGGCTGTCGCCAGGCCTGTGTGACGTGATTGAAGCGGCTCTTGGCATAGTCGAACCCACCCACCATCGCCCGCACTGAGCCTGTGTGCGTGTCCATGGACACCAGCCCACCCTCGACTTCGGGCAGCTGGGTGATGGTCCATTCGCTCTTCGCTCCGGCCTTGATGAGCCGGATCACCGCGCCACGGCGGATCTGCACTTTTGGGTTGGCCTTGTTCGACAGTCCCGAGGCGGCTGGCTTGAGCCCGTCGCCGGTGATGGTCACGGTCTCGCCGCTTTGCAACATCGCGACCACCCTTTTCGGTCCTGCTTCAAGCGCGACCGCGGCCTTCAGTTCGTCGTTATCGGGGTGCTCGACCAGCGCCTCGGCGACCCGGGCATCCAGCTCCCTGGGGCTCGACGGAAGCTCGATGTAGGCTTCCGGCCCCCGATAGAACTGGCGTCGCTCGTAGTCAAGGATGCCCTTGCGCAAGGCGTGGTACGCCACCATCTGGTCATTCGAGTCCACCGTGACGTATACGTTGATGCCCCGGGTGTAGGCCTCATCCCCGTACTGCGCGAAGATCAGCTGGCGCGCGGCTTCGGCGACGTACTCGGCATGCACTGGCACGTCGGTTTGGGCACGGTAGATCAGAGGTTGCGCTCTTGCATCTTCGTGCTGCCGTGCAGTGATGAAGCCGTTTTCCAGCATGCGGTCGATGATGTATAGCTGCCGTACCGTCGCCCGCTTCGGGTTGGCAATGGGGTTGTAGGCCGAAGGCGCTTTGGGTAGGCCTGCGAGCATTGCTGCTTCCGCGACGGTAATGTCCTTGAGCGGCTTGCCGAAGTACACCTCGCTGGCGGACGCAAACCCGTAGGCGCGCTGTCCGAGGTAGATCTGGTTCATGTAGAGCTCGAGGATCTGCTCCTTGGTCAGCAGGCTCTCGATCTTCAGTGCGAGCAGGATCTCGTAGATCTTGCGCGTGAACGTCTTCTCGCTGGAGAGATAGAAGTTGCGCGCGACCTGCATCGTGATGGTCGATGCTCCCTGGCTGCGCGCCTCACTGAACTGCGCAAACGCTGCACGCACCACACCCTTGTAGTCGACCCCGCGGTGCTCATAGAAGCGCGCATCCTCAATGGCGAGCACTGCCTGCTGCATGACCTTGGGGATTTCGCCAATGGGCACGAAATGGCGGCGCTCTTCCCCGAACTCGCCGATCAGCACGCCATCGGAGGAGTAGATCCGCATTGGCAGCTTGGGTCGGTAGTCGGTCAGGCTGGCGATGTCAGGCAGGTTGGGGTAGGCCACCGACAGCGCAATGGCGATGACCATCAGCAGCGAGACGGTAGCTGCGGCCGCCAGGCCCACAAGCCAGAGTGCCAATCGGACGAGCCATTGGCCCCAGGTAGGGAGTGCGGAGGCCGCCTTGCGGGAAGAGGGGGGGCGGAACGGCTGGTCGTCGTGCCCGGGTGAGCTCATGAGACTCCAGGTGTAGTCTGTGGCGATTATAGGAATGCGGTTACAGCATCCCGGCTTGCTGTGAATTGCTTGGCAACCAAGCGTGAAGGCTGTCCACAAGCCTCAGGGTTCACCCCAAAAGCCCAACCCCTCGACTTGATGGAGGTGAGACTTACGCAACGTGCGCGGGGTTTCGGAAACCGAAATTTCGTTGTTCCTCAAAGGCTTTACTGCTAGCATTGAAGTAACTTATTAACAGTTCCGTGCACGATGTGCGCGCGTTGGGAGAGGGCTCGTGGGCTTTCTGGACACCCTGCTGGGGCGCAAGCATCCGCCGATGATCGGCTTGGATATCAGCTCTTCCAGCGTCAAACTTGTCGAGCTTTCTCAAGACTCTTCCGGCGGTTATGTGCTGGAGCGCTTTGCTGTTGAGAGCTTCGAGAAGGGCTGGATTCAAGACGGCCAAATTGAAAAGTTCGATGAGGTCGCCGACGCGGTCAAGCGCGTGGTGAGCAAGAGCGGCACCAAGACCAAGAACGTGGTCATGGCGATGCCACAGTCGGCGGTCATCACCAAGAAGATCATGCTGCCCGCCGGTCTCCGCGAAGAAGAGCTGGAACTGCAGGTCGAGTCGGAGGCGAACCAGTACATCCCGTTCTCACTCGACGAAGTCTGCCTGGACTTCTGCGTTGTTGGGCCCAGCCCCACCTCGGTGGGCGACGTCGAGGTGCTTATCGCTGCATCACGCAAGGACCGGGTGCAAGATCGCCAGGGCTTGGCCGAGGCGGCAGGCTTGAAGCCCTTGGTGTTGGACATCGAGTCCCACGCGTCACGCTTGGCCATGAGCCGGGTCATCGGCGCACTGCCCAACGAGGGCAGAGACGCTCTAGTCGCCCTGTTCGAGATTGGAGCCGATACCACTAGCCTGAAGGTGCTGCGCGACGACGAGATGCTGTACGACCGCGACCAGGCGTTCGGTGGCTCGCAGCTCACTCAGCTCATCTCCCGTCAGTACGGCTTCTCTTTCGAAGAGGCGGAGCAAAAGAAGCTCGCGGGGGACCTTCCGGACGACTATGAAACGTCGATCCTTGCGCCTTTCGTCGACAGCCTCTCCCAGGAGATCGGTCGCGCGCTTCAATATTTCTTCACCAGCACGCCCCACCATCGGGTGCACTACGTGATGCTCGCCGGTGGCACAGCGACACTGCCCGGCCTCAAGGATCGGGTGACGGAGCTGACAGGCTTCGCGTGCATGGTGGTCAACCCCTTCGATAGCATGAAGCTGGGCAGCGCTGTGCGCGAGGCCAAGTTGCGTCGTGAAGCTCCGTCGTACCTGACGGCGTGCGGACTGGCCATGCGGAGGTTCCTGCAGTGATCCTCATCAACCTGCTCCCGCACCGGGAGGAACGGCGCAAGCGCCGCAAGGCTACCTACTTCGCGGGCCTCGGTGCGGCTGCTGCGGTTGGGTTGGGTATCGCCGGTGTGTGGTACCTCGTCCTCCAGCAGCTGACCTCGGCGCAGCAGGATCGAAATGCGTTTCTCACTGCCGAGATCAACAAGCTGGAGGTGCAGATCAAAGACATCGCGACCCTGCGTGCCGAGATCGAATCGCTCAAGGCTCGCCAAAAGGCGGTAGAAGACCTGCAAATCGACAGGAACGTTCCTGTCCACGTGCTCAACGAACTGGTCAGGCAGACGCCAGAGGGCATTTATTTCATTGCCGTGAAGCAGGATGGCCAGAATCTGAGCGTCACAGGCGTCGCGCAGACCAACGAGCGCGTGTCAGAGTTTCTGCGTAATACGGCCAACAGCTCCGAGTGGCTGGAGAGGCCTGAGCTCGTCGAGATCAAGTCTTCCAACCAGGGCGCCGGCCGCGACCGAGGCCGGGATCAGAAGCGCCTCTTTGACTTCTCGGTGCGCCTGTCGGTGAAGCGTCCCCAGGACAAGCCTGCGGGGGATGCGCCGGCTCCAGAAAGCAAGCCGAGCCCGGCGCATACCGCGTCTAGTCAGAAGAAGGCGTGAGAGATCCATGGCAAGCAAGAAGCCGATCAACCTCGACCTCAATTCCGTCTTCGAGGGGGCAGTCTCCCAGTTTCGAGGCCTGAACCCGAATGAGCCGGGGCAGTGGCCCATTCTTCCTAAGCTGGGCACCTGGGCCTTGATGGCTGCGGCGGTGGTGACTGTCGGGTGGTTTCTTCTGCTGTCTGATGCCAGCCAGGAGTTGGAGGCTGAGCGAGGCAAGGAGCCATCGCTGAAGAGCGATTACCGCAACAAGCTGGCCCAAGCGGTGAACCTGAGCGAGCTGCGCAAGCAGAAGCTTCAGGTCGAGGAGTACGTTACCCAGCTCGAGAAGCAACTGCCGGGCAAGGCCGAGATGGATGCGCTCCTGTCCGACATCAATACCGCTGGCCTCGGGCGCGGTCTGCAGTTCGAGCTGTTCCGGCCTGGGCAGGTGGTGGTGCGGGATTACTACGCGGAGCTGCCTATTTCGATCAAGGTGGCCGGCCGTTACCACGACATCGGAGCGTTTGCAGCCGATGTGGCGAATCTCTCCCGCATCGTGACGCTTCATAACATGAACATCGCCGCACCCAAGGACAAGGATGCGGCCGGGGGCACGCTGTCCATGGAAGCCACCGCGCGAACGTACAGATACCTTGATGCCGCGGAGCTGGAGCAGGTACGTGCCGCTGCCGACAAGAAGAAGCAAGGCGGGAAGAAGTCGGGCGACAGGAAAGCGGGAGGCACCAAGTGAGCAGGTTTCGGCTTCGCGCCATCACCGGCGCGCTCGCTGTGTGCGTACTCGCAGGGTGCACCGGCGAACAGGAAGAGCTTCAGGAGTGGATGGAGCAGCAAAAGCGCGAGGTCAAGCCTAACGTTCAGCCCCTCACCCCGCCCAAGAAGTTCGACCCGCAGCCTTACACGGCGTTGGATGCCGTCGAGCCATTCAGCACACAGAAGCTGACGGTCGCACTCAAGCAGGAGGCGCGGCAGCCGAACTCCATGCTGGCGGCGGAGATCAATCGACGCAAGGAGCCGCTGGAGGCCTACCCTCTGGACAGCATGAGCATGGTGGGCAGCGTGGTAAAGCAGGGCCGCCAGTACGCCTTGCTGAAGGTGGACAACCTGCTGTACCAAGTGAAAGTCGGGGACTACCTCGGCCAGAACTACGGCAAGATCATGAAGATTACGGAGACTGACGTGACCCTGCGCGAGATCGTGCAGGACGCGGCCGGGGAGTGGACTGAGCGTACCGGCTCGCTTCAGCTCCAGGAGAACGCACGATGACCATCATGTGGGAGACGGGAATGACGAGGCTCTGGCGGGCGGGCTTGCTCGCAATGGCGATGGTCGTGGGCACGGCGACGCACGCGGTGGCGCAGAACGCCATCCAGTCCATCAACAGCACGCAGCAGGCCGGTTCGGAGGTCGTGCGCATTGAGTTGTCTCAGCCGCTCGCATCGGTGCCGAACGGCTTTGCAGTACAGACGCCACCGCGCGTGGCGCTCGATCTCCCAGGGGTGAGCAACGCCTTGGGCCGCTCGACGGTGGATATCAACCAGGGCAACCTGCGCTCCGTGAGTGTGGCCCAGTCGGGCGATCGGACGCGGGTGGTGCTTAACCTTAAGCAACCGGCCAACTACCAGGCCCAGTTGCAAGGCAAGGTGCTGATGGTGGTGTTGGAGCCGTCCACCACGGCTGCCGCCTCGGCCGGTACCAACGAGCCTGTGCATTTCGCTGAGAGCTTGAACCACGCCCCGGCCTCCATCAAGGACATCGACTTCCGCCGTGGTCCGGACGGGGCTGGGCGAGTGGTGGTCGAGCTGCCGAACAACCAGGTGGGCGTAGACATTCGCCAGCAGGGCCAAAGCTTGGTCGTGGAGTTTCTGAAGTCCACGTTGCCGGACACCTTGCGGCGGCGCATGGATGTGACGGACTTTGGCACGCCGGTGAACTCCGTCTCTGCCACGCAAAACGGCGACCGGGTGCGTCTCACGGTCGACCCCCGCGGTGCATGGGAGCACAGCGCATACCAGAGTGACAACCAGTTTGTGTTGGAGGTGCGGCCCCAGAAGGTCGACCCGAACAAGCTGACACAGGGGCCTACCTATTCCGGCGAGAAGCTGTCGCTCAACTTCCAGAACATCGAGGTTCGCTCACTGCTGCAGGTGATCGCCGACTTCACCAACTTCAACGTGGTGACCAGCGACACGGTGACGGGCAATGTCACCCTGCGCCTGAAGGACGTGCCTTGGGATCAGGCGCTCGACATCATTCTGCAAGCCAAGGGTCTGGGGCTGCGCAAGTCGGGCAACGTCATCTGGATCGCCCCCAAGGATGAACTGGCCGCCAAGGAGAAGGTGGACCTCGAAGCCAAGCAGCAGATCGCTGCGCTGGAGCCTGTGCGCACGCAGTCATTCCAGCTGAACTACACGAAGGCGGAAGAGGTGGCGAAGGGCTTGACGGGTCAGTCGAGCGGCCAAGGCGGCGGTGCGGCGAGCAGAATTCTGTCTCCGCGCGGCAGCGTCATCTATGAGACGCGCACCAACCAACTCTTCGTGTCTGATATCCCCTCCAAGCTCCAGGAAGTGCAGGAGATGATCGCGAAGATCGACATTCCGGTGCGCCAGGTGCTGATAGAAGCTCGGATCGTGATCGCCGATGACAAGTTCGGTCGCACTCTCGGTGTGAAGCTCGGTGGTGCGGATCTGCGCGGCGTCCGCGGTGGCATCCCGGGCTACAACGTGGGGGGGAACAACCAGGTCGCGGTGGGCGGGAACATGAATGCAATCGGTGCCGAGACGGGGCAGACGACGGCGACATCCGTGCCATTTGGCGATACGCAGTTCGTGAACCTGCCGGCCAATGGCCTGAACAACTACGGCGCGGCCACGGTGGCGCTCTCGCTCTTCAGTGCGACCGCGAACCGATTTCTGAACCTGGAGTTGTCTGCGTTGGAGGCTGATGGGCGCGGCAAGGTGGTGTCCAGCCCGCGAGTGATCACTGCAGACCAGGTGAAGGCGCTGATCGAGCAGGGCGAGGAACTGCCGTACCAGGTGGCTACTTCAAGTGGCGCGACGTCGCTGCAATTCCGCAAGGCGAACCTGAGGCTGGAGGTGACGCCTCAGATCACTCCCGAAGGGAACGTGATTCTGGACGTCGACGTCAACAAGGACAGCGTGGGGCGCAGCACGGCGGCTGGCTTCGCCATCGACACCAAGCACGTCAAGACGCAGGTGCTGGTGGAGAACGGCGGCACGGTCGTGATCGGCGGCATCTTCGAGCAGACGGATCGCGAAGATGTGACGAAGGTCCCGGTGCTGGGTGATGTGCCCTACCTTGGAAATCTGTTCAAGACCAAGACGCGCGCATCGTCCAAGACGGAACTGCTGATCTTCATCACGCCGAAGGTGGTGAGCGATCGCACGGCGGCGGCCCGCTGATCACCGCGGCCACTACCGAACGCAAGAAAACCAAGCGAGTCGAGTCGATGAAGATCCTGAAATGGGCGATGGTGCTGGCGAGCGCGCTGGTCTTGGCGGCATGCGGCGGCGGGAGCAGCTCCGACGCCGGAACACCGCCGTTCGGCGGCGGCACGGGCAGTGGCGGTGACGGTGGCAGCGGTACGCCGGCCGGTTCGCCGTCTATCTCGATGGTGCTGCAGAATGCCAGCGGCGCCGCGATGTCCACGCCGGAGTTGGCGGGAACGCAGAACGTAACGGCCGTCGTAACGGTTCTCGATGCCAACGGCGCGGCAGTTCCCAACGTGCTGGTGGTGTTTACCGGCGACGCCTTGACCATGACGCCCAGCACGGGCCAGACCATCACTAACGCCTCGGGCGTCGCGGAGGTCCAGGTCCGCCAGACCGATCCGTTGGATAGCGGTGCCACGATCATTACGGCGGCGACCAGCGTCGGCGGTACCGCGGTCGACGCCTCGTTGGCCGTGCGTCTGGGCGCGGCGACGGCCACCTTATCTCCGATTACGGTGTCGTCGAACACCGTGCCCGCCTACCAGACCGTCCAGGTTTCCGTGCCGGCCACGCTGGGCGCCAGCGCGCCGGCGGTCCAGTACCCGGTCGAGTTCTCGACGACCTGCGGCACCTTTGATCCGCCGACTGCGATCACCGACTCCAGCGGTATCGCGCGCAGCGCCTACCGCAACCAAGCCGGTACCAGCACGGCCTGCTCTGGCACGCAGACCCTGACCGCGAAGGCCGGTTCATCGACCGTCGACACGACTGTCACGACGACTGCGCCGGTGGCGGCCAACCTGGTGTTCGTCTCGGCGACGCCGGGCCGCATCTATCTCGCCGGCTCGCCCGGCGTCAGCCAGTCGCTGATCCGCTTCAAGCTCGTCGACAGCAACAACAACCCTGTCCAGGGCGAGAACGTCACGCTGACGATGACGCTCAGGCCGACCGGCGCCTACCTAGGCTCAGTCGCCGGCACGACCTCGCTGCAGCAGCCGACCAACTCCGACGGGACCGTCGACGTAGCGGTTAATGCAGGATCGCAGCCCGGACCGGTTCAGGTCCAGGCGACACTCAACAGCAACACCGCCATCATCAATGTTTCGAACAGCTTGGCGATCGCCTCGGGCTTGCCGGTCCAGCGCGCCTTCTCGTTGAGCGTGTCGACCTTCAATATCGAGGCGCTCAACGAAGACGGGGTGACCACCGACATCACGTTGCGGATTGCCGACCGACTCGGCAACCCGGTGCCCGACGGCACGACGGTGAACTTCGTCACGGAAGGCGGGCAGGTGGTCGGGTCGTGCAACACGACCGGTGCTTCGTCGAACGACACGGCGGGCTGCACGGTCAAGCTGGCCAGCCAGAACCCGCGACCGAGTGACGGACGCCTCACCGTGCTCGCCTGGGCGCAGGGCGAAGAGAACTTCACCGACTCCGGCACGCCGACCAACAACGTGTACGACAGCGGCGAGACCTTCGAGGACCTGGGACAGACCTTCCTCGACAAGAACGAGAACGGCTCCTACGACGCGGGCGTCGACGTCACGGTTGGAACCGCGCCCGGAGCGACAGCGTGCCCTGCCGGAGCGCTGTCGGTCCCCAATACCTGCGACAACGGTTGGGGTCAGGCGCTGGTGCGCGCCAACGCAGTGATCGTCTTCTCCGGATCCGAGGCATCCATGACCAACGTGAGCGCACTCGCGTCCTCCGGCGCCAATCGCTGCACGATGAGCTTCACGTTGCAGGACGTGAACCAAAACCCGCTGCCCAGCGGCACGACTCTCGCCGTGAGTTCGGTGACCGGTGGCGGTGCAGGCGGCACGGCGGGCGACGATGCGAAGTTCGAAGGCTTCGGCGGCGCGGGCGACAAGGTGCCCAATACGTCGGCGGCCGGTGGAACCACTCACTCGTTCGTGTTCTCGAACTGCGCTAACCCGGCGGCGGTGCAGTTCAAGTTCACCGCGACGACGCCCAAGGGCCGCGCGACCTCGTTCTTCCTGCCCTGACGGACATGACGCCTTGGCTGCGATCGCGCTCATCGGCATGCCCGGCGGTGGCAAGTCCACCGTCGGCCGCCAGCTCGCCAGGTGCCTCGACCTGAAGTTCACCGATGCTGATGCGCTGATTGAGCAGCGCATCGGGCAGTCGATCCGCAGCTTCTTCGAGCGCGAGGGCGAGGAGCGCTTCCGCGATCTGGAGCAGGACATCATCGACGAGCTGACCGCGGCCGGCGACGGCGTGCTCGCCACGGGGGGCGGAGTGGTGCTTCGCGAGGCGAACCGACGCCACCTGCGTGATCGCGGCACCGTCGTATACCTTCGCTCCACGCCCGAGGAGCTCGCTTGGCGCCTGCGACACGACACCCAGCGTCCGCTGCTGCAGGTGGCCGATCCCCTCGCCAAGCTTCGCGCGCTGTACGCGGAGCGCGATCCGCTGTATCGCAGTACGGCCCACTTCATCATCGAAACCGGCCGACCCTCGGTGCAGACGCTGGTCAACATGATCCTGATGCAGCTCGAACTGGCGGGCCTGCTCGACGCGACGAAGGCACGCCCGGTCGAGGCCGGACCGCGGAACTGACGCGAAGCGGCTGGCTTAAACTCGCCGCATGACGCCCCTTGCCAGCGACAAGGTCACGATTTCGCTCGGAGACCGCAGCTACGACCTGCTCATCGGCCCCGGCCTGCTGGCCCGCCCCCAGTCCTACGCCGGCTTGCCGCCCGCAGCCGATGCCCTCATCGTTACCAACACGACCGTTGGTCCGCTCTATGCCGAGGGGCTGCGCCAGGCGCTGATGCCGGTGTACCGTCGCATCCATCAGGTCGACCTGCCCGACGGCGAGGCGCACAAGGACTGGTCCACGCTCAACCGCATCTTCGATGCGCTGCTTGCGGGCGGATGCGACCGCAAGACTCTTCTTTTTGCACTGGGTGGCGGCGTGATCGGCGACATGACTGGATTCGCCGCTGCCTGCTACATGCGCGGCGTGCCCTTCGTGCAGGTGCCGACGACGCTGCTGGCGCAGGTCGACTCCTCGGTGGGCGGCAAGACCGCGATCAACCACCCGCTGGGCAAGAACATGATCGGCGCCTTCCACCAGCCGGTGCGCGTCGTGGCCGACCTCGACGTGCTGCGGACATTGCCGCAGCGCGAGATCGCCGCCGGCCTCGCCGAGGTCATCAAGTACGGTCCCATCGCCGATGCGGCCTTCCTCGACTGGATCGACGATCACCTCGCCGCGCTGGTCGCGCGTGAGCCGGTCGCCATCGCCCATGCCGTGAAGCGCTCCTGCGAAATCAAGGCGCAAGTGGTCGCCGCCGACGAGCGCGAGTCAGGGCTGCGCGCCATCCTCAACTTCGGGCACACCTTCGGCCATGCGATCGAGGCGGGGCTGGGTTATGGCGAGTGGCTCCACGGCGAGGCGGTGGGGTGCGGCATGGTCATGGCTGCGGAGCTGTCGCGTCGGCTGGGGTTGGTCGACGCTGCTTACGTGCAGCGCTTGCGTTCCATCATCGAGCGGGCCGGATTGCCCGTGCGCGGCCCAGCCCTCGGCGAAGAGCGCTACCTTGAGCTCATGCGCCACGACAAGAAGGCCGAAGGTGGGGAAATCCGATTCGTGGTGATCGAGGCGCCCGGCCGCGCCGGTGTGCGGCCGGCTCCGGATGCCACGGTGCGCGAGGTCTTGCGGGCCTGCACCGGCTGAGCATCGGCGAGCGCCGTGCAGCAGCCTTACGCCAGCTGGCCTGACCGCTCGCGCGGCAGGCGGCATGCCGAGCCAGCCGCGCCTACGCGGAACGACTTTCAGCGTGACCGTGATCGCATCGTCCACTGCACCGCGTTTCGCCGACTGGTCTACAAGACGCAGGTCTTCCTCAACCATGAGGGGGACCTGTTTCGCACGCGACTGACGCACTCCCTGGAAGTCGCTCAGCTAGGGCGGTCGATTGCCCGGGTGTTGAAGCTGAACGAGGATCTCGTTGAAGCCATCGCACTCGCGCACGATCTCGGGCATACGCCCTTCGGCCATGCCGGGCAGGATGCGCTGGATGAATGCACTCGAGGCGCTGATCCCGAGGGCGGGGGGTTCGAGCACAACCTGCAAAGCCTGCGCGTTGTCGACGAACTGGAAGAGCGCTATCCGCAGTTCGACGGCCTCAATCTGACCTTCGAGACCCGCGAAGGCATCCTGAAGCATTGCTCTCGGCGCAATGCGGAGCGGCTGTGCCAGCGGGAGCCGGGCGGTGTGGCCCAGCGCTTCCTGGATCGCACGCAGCCCAGCCTCGAAGCGCAGTTGTGCAACATCGCGGACGAAGTCGCGTACAACGCACACGACATTGACGACGGCGTGCGCTCGGGGTTGCTCAAGCTTGAGCAGCTCGACGACGTGGAGCTGTTCGCACGTCACGCCCGGGAGGCGCGCAGGCAGTACCCGCAGATCTCGGGGCGCCGGCTGCTGTTTGAAGCTGTGCGGCGGATGCTTTCGGCTCAGGTGTACGACATCATCGAGGCCACTGGTGCTGCGCTCCACAATGCCGGGATCGCCAGTGCAGACGATGCCCGCCTGGCGCCGCCTTTGGTCGGCTGCGGACCTCAGACCCGGGAGCAGGGAATGCTGCTCAAGCATTTCCTGCGCGAGCAGTTGTATCGACACTCTCAGGTGGTCGACACCACCGAGCGCGCGAAGAAGGTCATCCGAGACCTTTTCGACACGTATCTGCACGACCCCTCGCAGATGCCCGCCGGCTTTGCCCGTCGATCCGATACTGTGCGGGCCGTGACCGACTACATCGCTGGCATGACCGATCGCTTTGCACTCAAGGAACACCACCGGTTGACCGGCAGCGAACTGTTTTGAAGGTCCCGGCGTCCCGCCGCTGCCTCGATCTCCTTTTCCCATGGCTCGACTGCCTCGGCTCGCGATCCCCGGCCACCTGCACCTTGTCTCCCAACACACACATGCAGGGGAGGCCGCGCTTAGCGACGACCAGGATCTGCACGGTTGCAGGATCAGTGTCATGGAAGCGGCGCGTCAGCACGGCGTGGCGCTGCACGCGTACGCGTTGCTGCCGACACAGGTACTGCTGGTCGCCACCCCGGCGGCCGCGAACTCGTTGAGCCGCATGTGGCAGGCCGTGGGGCGCCGCTTCGGGGCCGATTACAACCGGCGCCATGGCCGGCGAGGTGCGCTGTGGGAGGGTCGCTTCCGCACGGCAGTGGTCGAAGGTGCCGCCCACTGGCTGGAATGCTGCCGGCATGTCGAAGCGATGCCCGTCAAGATGGGCCTGTGCGGGTCACCGGCCGAGTATCCATGGTCGAGCGCTGCGCACCATGTGGGCGCTCGGGTCGAGGGCGGCATCACGGAGCCCCCAGGCTACTGGGCGCTGGGCAACACCCCTTTCGAGCGCGAAATGCGTTATCGCCAGGCGCTGGAGCAACCGCTGCCCGAGGCGTTGGAACGGCGCTTGAGCGAGGCGCTCGCCAAGGGATGGGCGGTCGGCAGCGCCGCTTTCCTCGCATCACTTGGCGGTCTGACGGAGCGGCGCGTGTCTCCACTGAGCCGAGGCCGCCCATCGGCGTTGGGCGCAAAAAGACTGTCCCCAAAATAGGGTAGCCGTTCACAGTTGCTGCATTAATGGGGTCTGTCCCCATTTAATAGTCCTTGAGGCACCGATAGCGAGCCGGTATTCTCCTGAGCATCCTCATTTCATGCCGGAGAACGCCATGGACCAGGCGCTCAGCGGGGTTCCTGCCCCCGAAGACATCGAGCAGACGACCGCGCATGGCTTGTATGACCCTCGGCATGAACACGATGCGTGCGGTGTCGGCTTCGTGGCTCACATCAAGGGGGTGAAGGCCCACACCATCGTGGAACAGGGGCTGAAGATCCTGGAGAACCTGGATCATCGCGGCGCCGTGGGGGCCGACAAGCTCATGGGGGATGGCGCGGGCATCTTGATTCAGATTCCCGACGACTACTTCCGGGACGAGATGGCGCAGCAGGGCGTCGAGCTGCCGCCTTTCGGGGAATACGGGGTGGGCATGATCTTTCTGCCCAAGGAGCATGCGTCCCGTCTGGCATGCATGCATGAGCTGGAACGCGCGGTCAAGGCTGAGGGCCAGGTGCTGCTGGGCTGGCGCGACGTACCCGTGGATCGCGAGATGCCCATGTCGCCCACGGTGCGCAAGAAGGAGCCGGTGATCAAGCAGATCTTCATCGGCCGCGGCCCCGACGTGATCGTGCCCGATGCGCTGGAGCGCAAGCTCTACGTGATCCGCAAGACGGCATCGAGCGCCATCCAGGCGCTCAAGCTCACACACAGCCGCGAGTACTACGTGCCGAGCATGAGCTGCCGCACTGTGATCTACAAGGGCCTGCTGCTGGCCGACCAGGTGGGCAAGTACTACAAGGACCTGAGGGATCCGCGCGTGGTGTCCGCCCTGGCCCTCGTACACCAGCGTTTTTCCACCAACACGTTTCCCGAGTGGCCTCTGGCGCACCCGTATCGCATGGTGGCGCACAACGGCGAGATCAACACCGTCAAGGGGAACTTCAACTGGATGCGCGCCCGCGAGGGCGTGATGAAGTCGCCCGTGCTCGGCGACGATCTCAAGAAGCTCTACCCGATCAGCTTCGAAGGCCAGTCCGACACCGCCACCTTCGACAACACGCTCGAGCTGCTCACCATGAGCGGCTACTCGCTCGCCCATGCCGCGATGATGATGATCCCCGAGGCGTGGGAGCAGCACACACTCATGGACGAACGCCGGCGTGCCTTCTATGAATACCACGCGGCCATGCTGGAGCCCTGGGATGGCCCTGCGGCGATGGTGTTCACCGACGGCCGCCAGATCGGCGCCACGCTGGACCGCAACGGCTTGCGCCCTGCGCGCTACATCGTGACCGACGACGACTTGGTGGTTATGGCCTCCGAATCCGGCGTGCTCCCCATCCCCCAGAGCAAGATCGTCAAGAAATGGCGCCTGCAGCCGGGCAAGATGTTCCTGATCGATCTCGAGCAGGGGCGCATCGTCGACGACGAGGAACTGAAGAACCAGTTCGCTTCTGCCAAGCCCTACCGGCAGTGGATCGAGAGCGTGCGCATCAAGCTCGAAGATGTGCCCGGCGACGATGAGCGTCCGCAGTTCACCGAAACCCTGCTCGATCGGCAGCAGGCCTTCGGCTACACGCAGGAAGACATCAAGTTCCTCATGGGCCCGATGGCGCAGACGGGCGAGGAGGGTGTGGGCTCGATGGGCAACGACTCGCCGCTGGCGGTGCTGTCGGACAAGAACAAGCCGCTGCCCCATTACTTCAAGCAGCTCTTTGCCCAGGTCACCAACCCGCCCATCGATCCGATCCGCGAGGCGATCGTGATGTCGCTGGTGTCGTTCATCGGCCCGAAGCCCAACGTGCTGGACATCAATGCGGTGAATCCGCCGATGCGCCTGGAGGTGCCGCAGCCCATCCTGGACTTCCAGGACATGGCTCGGCTGCGTCACATCGAGAAGCACACCCACGGCAAGTTCAAGAGCTACGAGCTCGACATCACCTATCCGCTGGAGTGGGGCGCCGAGGGGGTGGAGGCGAAGCTCGCCTCGCTATGCGCCGAGACGGTGGATGCGATCCGCGGCGGCCACAACATCCTCATCATCAGCGACCGGCGGATGGACCGCGCCCACATCGCGATTCCTGCGCTGCTGGCGTTGTCGGCCGTGCACCAGCACCTGGTGCGCGAGGGCCTGCGTACGACCGCGGGCCTGGTGGTGGAGACGGGCTCGGCGCGCGAAGTGCATCACTTCGCGGTACTGGCCGGCTACGGCGCCGAGGCTGTGCACCCGTACCTCGCGCTGGAAACGCTCGCGAGCCTGCACAAGGAGCTGCCGGGCGACCTGTCGGCCGAGAAGGCCATCTACAACTACATCAAGGCGATCGGTAAGGGTCTGTCCAAGATCATGTCGAAGATGGGTGTGTCGACGTACATGTCGTACTGCGGCGCCCAGCTGTTCGAGGCCATCGGCCTGGAGCAGGGCCTGGTCGACAAGTACTTCCGCGGCACGGCGTCGCAAGTGGGTGGCATTGGCGTGTTCCAGGTGGCGGAAGAGGCCTTGCGCATGCACAGGGCCGCCTTCGGTGACGATCCGGTGCTGGCGGCCATGCTGGACGCAGGCGGCGAATATGCGTGGCGCGTGCGCGGCGAGGAACACATGTGGACGCCCGACGCGATCGCCAAGCTGCAGCACAGCGTGCGAGGCAACCGCTTCGAGACCTACAAGGAATACGCCCAGATCGTCAACGACCAATCGCGTCGTCACATGACGCTGCGCGGGCTGTTCGAGTTCAAGTTCGATCCGGCCCATGCGATCCCGGTGGACGAGGTGGAGCCGGCCGCAGAGATTGTCAGGCGCTTCGCCACGGGGGCGATGTCGCTGGGTTCGATCAGCACCGAAGCGCATACGACGCTCGCCGTCGCCATGAACCGCATCGGGGGCAAGAGCAACACCGGCGAGGGGGGCGAAGATCCCGCGCGCTACCGCAACGAGCTCAGGGGCATCCCCCTCAAGGACGGCACCAAGGTGAGCGAGGTCATCGGCGCCAAGGTGATCGAGGCCGACTACGAGCTGAAGGAAGGCGACTCGCTGCGCTCGCGGATCAAGCAGGTGGCCTCGGGGCGCTTCGGCGTGACCGCGGAATACCTCATTTCCGCCGATCAGATCCAGATCAAGATGGCCCAGGGCGCCAAGCCGGGCGAGGGTGGCCAGCTGCCCGGCGGCAAGGTCAGCGAATACATCGGCTTCCTGCGCTACTCGGTGCCGGGGGTGGGCCTCATTTCCCCGCCGCCGCACCACGACATCTATTCCATCGAAGACCTGGCGCAGCTGATCCACGACCTCAAGAACGTCAACCAGCGCGCCAGCATCAGCGTGAAGCTGGTGAGCGAGGTGGGTGTGGGCACCATCGCGGCTGGCGTGGCCAAGGCCAAGGCCGACCACGTCGTCATCGCGGGCCATGACGGCGGCACCGGCGCGTCACCCTGGAGCTCCATCAAGCATGCGGGCACGCCTTGGGAACTCGGTCTTGCCGAGACACAGCAGACGCTCGTGCTCAACCGGCTGCGCTCCCGCATTCGCGTGCAGGCTGACGGGCAGATGAAGACCGGCCGCGATGTCGTGATCGGTGCGCTGCTCGGGGCTGACGAGTTCGGCTTCGCCACCGCGCCGCTGGTGGCCGAGGGCTGCATCATGATGCGCAAGTGCCACCTCAACACCTGCCCGGTGGGCGTGGCCACCCAGGATCCGGTGCTGCGCCGCAAGTTCCAGGGCAGGCCCGAACACGTGGTGAACTACTTCTTCTTCGTGGCCGAGGAAGTGCGCCAGATCATGGCGCAGCTGGGGATCTGCAAGTTCGACGACCTCATCGGCCGCGCGGACCTGCTCGACACGAAGAAAGGCATTTCGCACTGGAAAGCCAAGGGGCTGGACTTCAGCCGCATCTTCCACGTCCCTATGGGTTCGTCCGAAATGCCGCGGCGCCAGGTCGAGGAGCAGGACCACGGCCTGGCCAAGGCGCTGGACGTGCGCCTCATCGAGAAGTGCGGCCCCGCGTTCGAGCGCGGCGAGAAGGTGCAGCTCATGGAGGAGGCGCGCAACGTCAACCGCACCGTGGGGGCCATGCTGTCGGGCGAACTCGTGCGCCGGCATCCCGAGGGTCTGCCCGACCACACCATCTTCATCCAGTTCGAGGGCACGGGCGGCCAGAGCTTCGGGGCCTTCCTGGCCCAGGGCATCACGTTCTACCTGATCGGTGATGCGAACGACTACACCGGCAAGGGCCTGTCGGGTGGCCGCATCGCCATCCGTCCGAGCATCGAGTTCCGCGGCGACGCCACGAAGAACATCATCGTCGGCAACACCGTTCTTTACGGCGCCACGAGCGGGGAAGCGTTCCTGCGCGGCGTGGCGGGCGAGCGCTTTGCGGTGCGGCTGTCGGGGGCCGCCGCGGTGGTCGAAGGTACGGGTGATCACGGCTGCGAATACATGACAGGCGGCACGGTCGCGGTGCTGGGCCGCACCGGCCGCAATTTCGCCGCGGGCATGAGCGGTGGCGTGGCCTACGTGTACGACGAGGACGGCCAGTTCGCCAGCCGCTGCAACACGTCGATGGTCGCGCTCGAGAAGGTCTTGCCGGCCCAGGAGCAGGAAACCGCTGTCGATCGCGCCATCTGGCACAAGGGCCAAGCCGATGAGGTGCTGCTGAAAAAGCTGATCGAGGATCACCACAAGTGGACGGGTAGCCTGCGTGCCCGCGACATCCTCGACCACTGGGCTGACTCGCGCGCCAGGTTCGTCAAGGTGTTCCCGCACGAATACAAGCGGGCCCTGAGCGAGATTCATGCGGCCAGGGAAGCCGGCGAGACCATCGCCAAGGCCAGGGCGGCCGAGAGGACAGCCACTACGGCGCCCGCCAAGTAACGGTTGAAAGACAGCAATCATGGGAAAAGTCACCGGCTTTCTGGAGTACGAGCGCATCGAGGAAGGCTATGCGCCCGTCGAGACGCGCGTGAAGCACTACAAGGAGTTCGTCATCGGCCTCAAGGAGGAGGAGGCCAAGGTCCAGGGCGCGCGCTGCATGGACTGCGGCATTCCGTTCTGCAACAGCGGCTGCCCCGTCAACAACGTCATTCCTGACTTCAACGACCTCGTCTACCGCGGTGACTGGAAGGCGGCTTGGCACGTGCTCGACTCCACCAACAACTTCCCCGAGTTCACGGGGCGTATCTGCCCGGCCCCGTGCGAGGCGGCCTGCACGTTGAACTTCAACGACGATGCGGTGGGCATCAAGAGCATCGAGCACGCAATCATTGACCGGGCGTGGCACGAAGGCTGGGTCGTGCCCAGGCCTGCCAAGGCGCGCACCGGCAAGAAGGTCGCCGTGGTGGGCTCGGGTCCGGCCGGTCTCGCCGCGGCGCAGCAGCTTGCGCGGGCCGGGCACGACGTCACCGTGTTCGAGAAGAACGATCGCATCGGCGGGCTGCTGCGCTACGGCATCCCCGACTTCAAGATGGAGAAGTCGCACATCGATCGTCGCGTCGAGCAGATGCGCGCCGAGGGCGTGGTGTTCCGCGAGGGTGTGCTGGTTGGGCGCCTGCCCGAAGGCAGCAAGGTCACCAGCTGGGCCAAGGAGGTCGTCGCGCCGCAGTCGCTGCAGGAGCAGTTCGATGCCATCGTGCTCACCGGCGGAGCCGAGCAGCCGCGCGACCTGCCGGTGCCCGGCCGTGAGCTGGATGGCATCCATTTCGCCATGGAGTTCCTGCCGCAGCAGAACAAGATCAACGTCGGCGACAAGGTCAAGGGCCAGCTGCGGGCCGACGGCAAGCACGTCATCGTGATCGGCGGCGGCGACACCGGCAGCGACTGCGTGGGTACCAGCAACCGCCATGGTGCGGCGAGCGTGACCCAGTTCGAACTTCTCCCCATGCCGCCGGAGCACGAGAACAAGCCGCTGGTGTGGCCTTACTGGCCGGTCAAGCTACGCACCTCGTCCAGCCATGAGGAAGGCTGCGAGCGCCAGTTCGCCATCGCCACCAAGGAGTTCATCGCGGGCGAGGGCCGGGAGAAGGGCAAGGTCAAGGCTTTGAAGGCGGTGCGCGTGGAGTGGCAGGGCGCAAAGATGGTCGAAGTGCCTGGCAGTGAACAGGTGCTCCCTGCCGACCTGGTGCTGCTCGCCATGGGTTTCGTCTCGCCCGTCGGCACGGTGCTCGAGGCCTTCGGCGTGGAAAAGGATGCACGAGGCAACGCGCGCGCCACGACCGAGTTCACGGGGGGCTATCGCACGAACGTGGACAAGGTGTTCGCCGCGGGGGACATGCGCCGAGGGCAGTCGCTGGTGGTCTGGGCCATACGCGAGGGACGGCAGGCCGCGCGCGCTGTGGACGAGTACCTCATGGGGTCGAGCGACTTGCCTCGCTGAGGACTGGCGGCACCGGGCGCCAGACAAACGGCGCGTGGCACGTGAATGCGGGGTTGCAGAATTTTCCGCATGAGAAAACCCTGCGCTACACGCGCCCAGTTTCCCGCCTGTTGCCGCGCAAGTGGCTTCACGCTGATCGAGGTGATGATCGTCGTCGGCATCATCGCCATCCTGGCGGGCATTGCTCTGCCCAGCTACCGCGACTACATCCTGCGCGGACAGTTGGTCGACGCGACCAACGCGCTCGCCACGTTCCGCGGCAACATGGAGCGGCACTTCCAGGATCGCCGGACATACGAAGATTCCGGTGATTTCAAGAGCCCATGCAGCTTGCCCGAGGCGCAACGCACCGTGGGCGACTTCGTGGTCAGCTGTTCGGAGATGGAGCCGACCACCTACACGCTTCAGGCCACAGGCGGTGGCATGACGGCCGGTTTCACCTACACCGTAAACGAGCAGGACACGCGCACCAGCACGACGCCGTGGGGCAACTGCGGCTCGCGGTGGATCCTCAAGAAGGGTCAGACGTGCTGAGCCGGCGGGCACCCGGGCGGATGCGCCGCTCGGCCAAGTTCGGTTTCACGCTCATCGAGTTGATGGTCACCCTTGCGCTGCTGGCCATTCTTCTGGGGCTTGCCGTGCCGTTCATCACCACGGCCATCCGCAATGCCAGCGTGCGCAGCGCTTCCGAAGCCCTGCAGAACGGCTTGCGTACCGCGCAGGCCGAGGCTGTGCGCCGCAACCGGCAGACCGTGTTCTCGCTGACCAGCGAAGAGCCCGGCTTGGACTCGGCAGCGGCCGCCAATGGTGCGAACTGGGCGATCCATACGGTGCCGCGCGCCGATGAGGACCACGAATTCGTTCAGGGGGGCGCCCTGTCCGACTTGACGCGCGGCGCGACGATCGAAGGGCCGGCGTCCATCTGCTTCAACTCCGCTGGGCGGCTGGTGGGGAACACCGGTCCGGGCGTCGAGGGTGCCAACTGCGAGGTACAGCAGCTCATCGAATACACGGTCAGTGCAGAAGGCGCCGACCGCCCGCTCAGCGTCCAGGTGACGCTCGGCGGCCAGGTCCGCATGTGCGAGCCGACGATGAAGCTTTCCTCCGAGTCGCCACAGGGGTGCAAACCATGAAAGCAATGCGCCGCCGTCAGGCCGGCATGAGCCTCATCGAGGTGCTGACCTCGCTGCTCATCTTTTCTATCGGCATTTTGGGGCTCGTCGGCCTGCAGACGCAGGCCATCCAGTTCTCGGTGAGTGCCGAGGACACCAACCGCGCCGCCCTGCTGGCCGACGAGCTGGTGGCCAAGATGTGGGTGGAGCAACTGGAGCCCGACGACCTCAAGGCCTGGCAGGAAAAGGTGAGCAACCCTGAGGTGGGCGGGCTGCCCAATGGCGAGGCCACCGTCGAAGAGGTGGAGCCAGGCGTGATCACGCAAATCACCATCACGTGGCGGCCGCCCAAGGCGCCCAAGGGGAGCGAGAACCGCTACGTCACGCAAGTGGTGAACCCCTCATGAACCGGCGCATCTCCTGCCCTGCTCATCAGGCCGAGATCGGCGTGTCGCTGGTCGAACTGCTGGTGGCCATGGCCATTGCCCTGGTCCTCACGCTGGCCGTGGCCAATGTAATGACGCATAGCGAGGGTTCCAAGCGCACCACCACCTCGGTCAACGATGCGAACCAGACGGCTGCCTACGTGACCTATGTGCTCAATCGTGCCATCCGCAGCGCAGGTTCGGGCTACGCGCAGCGCTGGGCGGAGGTGTTCGGCTGCCGCATGAATGTTTCGCGGGACAACACGCAGATCCTGCCCCGGCTCAACCCTTTCCCGGCGCCCTTCCAGGATGTGCCCGCGCAACTGGGCGTTGCCCCCGTGCTGATTGCCAAGGGTGCAGATGACACGGCTTCTGATGCCCTGATCGTCATGACGGGGTCGGGCGGCATCGGCGAGACAGGGCAACCTGTCGTTGCAGGAACAATCGAGGCCGACCGGTTCTCGATGCACAACACTCTGGGCTGGGCCAAGAATGACCTGCTTCTGGTCGCCCAAGCGAATGTCGGCTGCATGCTCCAGCAGGTGCATGGCAGCTTCACGGGGCCTCCCGAGACCACTCTGACGCTGGCAGGCCGCTACTACAGCACGGCAGGCGCCACAGTCGGCCTCGCGAATTTCGCCGGAGGTTCGGACACCACCTACGCCATCAAGTTGGGCAACGCGGACGACGACAACCCGCCGCTCTTCCAGATGTTCGGAGTGGACGCGAACGCCACGCTGGTCACCTACGACCTGCTGCAGATCGCTGCTGGTGACGCGACGGTTCCCCTCGCGGAGGGTGTCGTGCAAATCCGCGCACTCTACGGTGTCGATACCGACAGTGACCACCGGGTCGACGACTGGGTGGATCCGGGCGCGGGGGACTATGAGATCCACACGCTCCTCAATGGCAGCGCAGCGTCGCTCGCCAACCTGAAGAACATCGTTGCGGTGCGCATCGGGCTCATTCTGCGTTCCTCGCTGATCGAGTCGGATCGCCTCGCGGACCCCAACGCGCGTCGTTCGGGCGATGACGACAGGCGCTTTGTGGCGCCCAAGTCCATCGATTTGTTCGATGACCTGGAAGGTGAGGGGCTCAAGTTCACCCGCGAGCTGAGCGACGACGAGCGCCGGCAGCGACATCGGGCCGTGGAAGTCACCATCCCGTTGCGCAACATGCTGACGATATGAAAGAAGCCCAGTTTCTTGACCCCGGACAGCCGCCTCGCCAAGGTGGCCGGCAGCATGGCGTGGTGCTCGTCTTCGTGTTGATCGCGCTGGTCATCATGCTCGTGGCATCGGTGGCCCTCGTGAGATCGTTCAACACCTCGCTGTTCAACGCGGGCAACCTGGCGTTCAAGCGCGATCTCACCAATCAGGGCGAACGGGCCATGCTTCAAGTGAGGACCCTCCTATCCGAGGGCGGGCAGCTTGGCACGGTGCAGGCGCGCAGGGCGAACATGCCGGCGATCAACTACAGCGCGAAGATCCTTCCGACCAATGCCCAGGGCATTCCTATTGCCTTGCTGAGCAAAGACGAAAGCGTCTTCGCTGCGGTCGGATCCGCGACGAACGACATCAAGATCGACGATCAACAGGTCAAAGTCCGGTATGTCCTGGACCGGCTGTGTGACAGCGAGGGGTTGGAGGCGGATCTCGGTGCGGCTCATTGCGCTTTGGGAGGTGCCGACAATGACGCGGGCAGCGCATCGGATCTGGGTGAGGGCGGCAACAGTTCGAACAATGCCAGCAGTTCATCCCTTCCGATCATCTATCGCTTGACCATACGCGTCGACGGCCCGCGCGGCACGCAAGCGTACTTTCAGGCCACCCTCACCCCGTAACCACAGGGAGCAGCCACATCATGCTCACCCGTATGCGTACCCATCCCTGCCTTTCGAGAGCATTGCGGCAAGCGGTCTTCATGCTGCTCGCGGCTGTTGCGTTTACCGCTCACTCTGAAACGAAGCTTGCTGATCAGCCGATCTTCACCGCGACGGATGTGCCGGGCAATCTGGCGCTGGCGCTGTCGGTCGAGTACCCCACGGCCGTGTCCGTGGCGCACTCGGACAGCGCGTACAGCACTGAGACCTCTGTACCGTACCTGGGCTACTTCGATCCCGACAAGTGCTACAAGTATGTTTACGTGGCAGCCCCTAGCGGGACGAACTTGAGTCACTTCAAGCCTGAGGGAAAGGCGACCCAACGTGCCTGCAGCGGCTCATGGAGCGGCAACTTCCTGAACTGGGCAACCACGCAGACGATCGACCCATTTCGCTGGGCGCTGACGGGCGGCTACCGGGTGGTGGACACGAAAGACCTGACGATCATCGAGAAGGCGTATGCGTCGGGGCAGGGCGGCGCCGGCAACTTTCCCAATCGCACGCTGTCCGGCAGCACCTTGGTGGCCGGTGCCACTCCCTGGTCCGCCACGGAGTTCCGCATGCGCATTGAGGGGCTGGGCACCCGGATGCGATTCACCGTCGAGGGCGATCCGACGGGCGACGCCCAGGCTTGGGACGGGACTACGAACATTACTGGTAGACGTCAGACCAAGAAGGTGTTCGAGGTGTATGTGCGGGTGAAGGTCTGCGACGAGTCGGTCGGGCTGGAAAGTAACTGCAAGCGCTACCCGTCGGGTCACTGGAAGCCGGAGGGGCTGATCCAGAAGTATGCGGATCGCATCAGGTTGAGCGCGTTCGGCTATCTCAACGATGACGACCTGAAGCGAGATGGAGGTGTGTTGCGCGCGCGGCAGAAGTTCGTCGGACCGCAGATCAGCATCCCCGGCCGGTCAAGCGAGACGAACCTGGCCAGCGAGTGGGATTCGGATACCGGCGTCTTCACACTGAACCCGGATACCAAGGATGCGGATGACACGGCCTTGCTGTTCGGTGTGCCGGTCGCCAACAGCGGAGTGATCAACTACCTGAACAAGTTCGGCGCGTCCGGTTCGTACAAGACCCACGATCCGGTGGGCGAGCTGTATTACGCCGCGTTGCGCTATTTCAGGAAGCTGGGCAACGTCCCTGCCTATTACTTGGTTCCCGACGGTGCCGGGAGCGACACGAAGAAGAGGTGGGTCGATGGCTTCCCTGTCATTGCCGAATGGGACGATCCCATCCAGTACACCTGTCAGAAGAACTTCGTCCTCGGTATCGGCGATGTCAATACCCATGCCGACAAGAATGTGCCTGGCGCGACGGGAACTGCCGACGAGCCTACCAAGCCCGCGGAGGTTACGGGTGACACGACAGTCGATGCGGTGAAGGCCACCAATCAGGTCGGCAAGATGCAGGGTCTGGGTGACCTTGCGGACGCCGTTCCCTACAACGATTGCTGCAGCAGCAATTCCGCCTTGATGGCCGGCTTGGCGTATGAGGCCAATACCACCGACATCCGGCCAGATCTCGCCAACCCGTCCACCATGCCGCGAGGGCAGTCGGTGAAGACCTACTGGCTCGATGTGCAGGAGTATCAGAAGTACAAGCTGAACAACCAGTTCTATCTGGCGGCGAAGTACGGCGGCTTCCGGGTTCCGGACGACTTCGAGCCCTATGGCCCCAATGCCGAACTGAAAGAGAGCTGGTGGCACAACAATTCGGACATGCTGCGAGACAACGAGGGTCTGCACGAACGCGAAACGCAGCCGAGACCGGACACCTATTTCACGGCGTCTCGGCCTGACCAGATGGTGAAGGGTCTGGCCGCTGTATTCGCCGATATCGCCTCACAGCTGCGGCACGACACCACCTCCTTCGCGACACCTTCCGCTAAAGTGCCCGACAGCACCGGCATCGCCAGTTTCAGCGCGAAGTACAACGCCGAAAACTGGACGGGCGAAGTGGACGCGGGATTGTTGGAATTCAATTCGACCACCGATGAAAAGGTGGATAAGAAGTGGTCCTTGACCGACAAGATGGAGGCACAGTTCGCCGGCTCGGGCTGGAGCAGCGATACGTCGCTCACCGGCGGACGACGTGTGGTCACCTGGGACACCGAAGCCCAGCGCGCCGTTGCGTTCCGGTATGACGACCTCTCCGCAGCTCAGCGCTCGGCGCTCGACTCACCGTACCGTGACGGCAACGACGGCGCTGACCTGCTGAACTACCTGCGCGGCGACCGCTCGCTGGAGCAGTTGCCGAGTACCAGTGGCCGGCCCTATCGATACCGCGCCGAACTGCTGGGCGATATCGCCGGATCCAAGCTGACCGTGGTCGGGCCGCCCAATTGGGATCTCTCCATGAACGAGGGATATGGCGCCTTCAAGGAAAAGTGGAAGGCTCGGCCGACCGTCGTCTATTTCGGGGCCAACGACGGCATGCTTCACGCCATCAATGGTTCCGTCATCGAGAAAAGGGACGCCAGTGGCAACCTGGATGGCCACGAGTTCGGAAGTGACGCCGGAAAGGAAATCTTCGCCTACGTACCGGGGCAGTTGTTTCAGGGGCCGAGCGGAACGCCCGGCATCAACGGGCTGGCGGGCCTGGGCAATCCAAGCTTTGCGCATTACGCCTACGTCAATGCCACGCCGATCTCGCACGAGATCGATTTCGCGTGGACCTACAAGGCCGAGAATCCGGACGGAAAAAAATCGCCCGACGAACTCGACCCCAGGCCTGCCCCCGACTGGCGCACGGTGCTGATTGGCGGGCTCGGTAAAGGTGGGCGCAGCTACTACGCGATCGACGTGACCGATCCCGCCGCGATGACCAGCGAGAGTGCGGTGGCAGGCAAGGTGCTGTGGGAGTTCACCGATGAGGACATGGGCTACACCTATGGCGCGCCTACCGTCGTCAAGACCGACAAGTACGGCTGGGTGGTGATCCTTCCCTCGGGATACAACAACAAGACCGGCGAAGGGTACTTTTTCATCGTTCACCCCGTGACAGGCAAGCTGCTCGAGAAAGTTTCCACTGGCGAAGGCTCGGTAACCCAGGACGCCGGCTTGGCACATGCCAACGCTTTTGTCTTCAGCCTGAGCGATGGCAAGACAGATGCCGCATATGCGGGAGACCTGCTGGGCAACCTTTGGCGCTGGGATCTCAGAGGGAAGCCTGGCAACTATCCCGCGCCGGTGAAGATCGCCCAGCTGACCGATGACAAGGGCAATCTGCAGCCCATCACCAGCCGTCCGATGATCGAATATTCGCCGCTGTCGAAGAGGCGCCACGTGTTGGTGGGCACAGGGCGTCTCCTGGATAGCACCGATATCGTGAGCAGTCAGCAGCAAAGCTTCTATTCGCTGGGCGACGGCTCACTGGCCCGCTTCGATACCACCGGCCCCTTCCCGCGGATCCGATCGAATCTGACGCCAGTCACCGACCTGACCAGCGGATTGAGTGAGCCGACGAACTGGTACATCGATTTGGGTACGGAGGCGATCTCCTCCGGGCCTGACAAGGGCATGCCTAACGCATGGCGCGTTACGGACCCGGCTGTGATCGTGCGTCAAGGCGGCACCTATGCGACTTTCGCCGCCGTCCTGCCGACCGGCGACGCCTGCGAGCCGAGTGGTCATAGCCACGTCTACGCGGTCAATGTCGCCACAGGCAAATCGGTGCTCAAGGAGGGTCGCCCCTACGTCTCCGTATCGGGGATGGTGATCGACATGAAGCTCTTCCTTGTTCAGGCCAAGACGCGCTTCCTCGTCGGCACTGACAGCGGCCAACGCAAGGAGATCGAGTTGCAGCAGCCGTCCAGCATCGTCACCACCACCAACTGGCGCGAAATCCCGGTGGCTGATTGAGTGACCCGGTCGCGCGGCTGCAACAAGGGCCGGCCGCGTGACCGCAGCGGGCAGGATCGCCCGCAAGCGCATGTCAAAATAGCCCGATCCGGCGCTGATCGCCGCCTCGCGGTTCGTGCCGTTTCGGGTTACCTGCCGCATCTGCCCCTTGAATTCCACCCACCTGATCGAGATCGATCACGTCACCTTCGGCTACGACGCCAGCCGGACGATCCTGAAGGACATCTCGTTGCGCTTCGCGCGCGGCAAGGTCACGTCCATCCTCGGGGGGTCGGGGTGCGGCAAGACCACGCTGCTGCGCTTGATCGGCGGCAGCAACACCGCTCTTTCCGGAGAGGTGCGCTTCGACGGAGAGGTGGTCGACCCACGTGACCGCGAGCGCATGTTCCGCATGCGCAGGCGCATGGGCATGCTGTTCCAGTTCGGGGCCTTGTTCACCGATCTATCGGTGTTCGACAATGTGGCCTTCCCGCTGCGAGAGCACACCGACCTGCCCGAGGCGCTGATTCGCGACATCGTGCTCATGAAGCTCAATGCGGTCGGCCTGCGCGGCGCCGCATCGCTGCGCATCTCCGAGGTGTCGGGCGGCATGGCGCGACGCATCGCCCTGGCGCGTGCCATCGCGCTGGATCCCCAGTTGATCATGTACGACGAGCCCTTTGCCGGGCTGGACCTCATTTCCATGGGCGTCGCGGCGAACCTCATCCGCACGCTCAACGACGTGACGGGTGCCACCTCCTTGGTCGTGTCACACGACGTACCGGAGTGCATGGCCATCAGCGACTACGTGGTGCTCATGGCTCCCGGTGGTCGCATCGTGGCGCAGGGGCTGCCTTCGGATTTGATGAACTCCACCGATCCGGAGGTGCGCCAGTTCGTGCGTGGCGAACCGGATGGGCCGGTCAAGTTCCACTACCCCGCGCCCTCGCTGGCCGAGGACTTCGATATGCGTATGGAGACGCGCGCATGAACGCCGTTGCGCTGCTGGGCGCGCGAACCCTCGACGCGCTGCGTTCCCTGGGCCACGCTGCGTTCTTCTTTGTCGATGTGGTCCGGGCCGTGCCCGCGGCGCTGCGTCGCTTCGGCCTCGTCGTGGCCCAGATCCATGCAGTGGGCAACCTGTCGCTGCTCATCATCCTGGCTTCCGGCATGGCAGTGGGCTTCGTGCTCGCGCTGCAGATGTACTACGCGCTGGTCACCTACGGCGCGACCGAGTCGCTGGGGCTGATCGTCAACCTCTCGCTCGTGCGGGAACTGGGGCCGGTGGTGGCGGCGCTGCTGTTTGCCGGGCGCGCAGGCACCTCGCTCACGGCGGAGATCGGTCTCATGAAGGCCGGCGAGCAGATCGCTGCCATGGAGATGATGGCGGTGGACACCAAGAGCCGCGTGCTCGCGCCGCGCGTCATTGGGGGCGTGGTATCCATGCCGCTGCTGGCCATTCTTTTCTCGGCGGTTGGCATCCTGGGTGCTTACGTGGTGGCCGTGCTGCTGCTCGGCGTGGATGCGGGCAACTTCTGGTCCATCATGCAGGACCGTGTCGACGTGTGGCGCGATGTCGGCAACGGCGTGCTCAAGAGCGCCGTCTTCGGCGTCATCTGTACCGCTGTCGCGCTGTATCAAGGTTATGAGACGGAGGCCACACCCGAGGGCGTGGCCTATGCGACCACGCGCACCGTGGTCATCTCGTCACTGTCGGTGCTGGGCATGGATTTCGTGCTTACTGCGCTGATGTTTTCGACGAACTGATCGCTCGGGTGCAGGAAAGAGCCATGACGAAAAAGGGTACTGAAACGCTGGTGGGCCTGTTTGTGCTGTTGGGCATCGCTGGCTTGGTGTTTCTCTCGCTGAAGGCAGCCAACCTCGCCAGTTTCGGCACGCGCGACAGCTACACGGTCACCGCGAAGTTCGACAACATCGGCGGGCTGAAGCCTCGTGCGCCGGTGCGCAGTGCAGGGGTGATGGTCGGCCGTGTCACGTCGATCACGCTCGATCCAAAGTCCTTCCAGGGCTTGGTGACGATGGACCTGGACAAGAGCGTGCAGTTTCCTCGCGATTCGTCCGCCAAGATCCTGACGTCGGGCCTGCTCGGCGATCAGTACATCGGCATCGAACCCGGCTACGAGGAGAAGCAGCTCGTCGCCGGCGATGTGATCCGCCAGACGCAGTCGGCGGTTGTGCTGGAGAACCTCATCAGCCAGTTCCTGTTCAACCGCGCGGCCGACAGCGCTGGCGACGGGGCTGCTTCTTCCGCCGCATACTCCGGGAACAAGAAATGAACCCCCCCCCAGGCGCCATGCAGCCACGTGCGGCAGGGGGGGCGGCGCTGCTGTTGGTGACGGTCCTTCAAGGGTGCTCGACCCTCGGGGCCAAGACGCCCGGGGATCGGGTCGATCCTTGGGAGAAGTGGAACCGCAAGGTCTTCGCCTTCAACGAGCGCCTGGACGAGAAGGTGCTCGAACCCGTGGCGACCGGCTACAGCAACGTGGTGCCGCGTCCTGTGCGTAATGGCATCGACAACCTGTTCGGCAACGCGGCGGACGCCTGGTCGGCAGTCAACAACTTCCTGCAGGGCAAGTTCAGCAATGGCTTCCAGGATGTCATCCGCTTCGGGACGAACACGGTGTTCGGTCTCCTCGGCGTGCTGGATGTGGCCACCGAGTTCGGTGTGGATCACCAGTACGAGGACTTCGGCCAGACGCTGGGTGCCTGGGGTATGGGGCCCGGCGCGTATGTGGTGTGGCCGCTCTTCGGTCCGTCGAGCATTCGCGAATCGCTGGCGCTGCCGCTGGACCGCGCCGTGTCGCCTGCACTGGCAGTCAATGACGGCGCGGTGCAGTGGGAGCTGACGGGGCTGCAGATCATCAATACGCGAGCCAACCTGCTGGGGGCCAGTCGCGTGCTCGACGACATCGCGCTGGACAAGTACACCTTCTTGCGGGATGCCTATCTGCAGCGGCGTCGCAGCCTGGTGTACGACGGTGATGCGCCGCCCAGCCACTCCGATGGCGACGATGCGGAGGATGAGCAAACCGAACCACCGCCAGGTGCCGAGCCTGCTGCGCCTGCAGAACCTCCCAAGTAACGCTGGTCGGCGAACGCGGTGCCCATCGCGTTCATGGATCAGGCGCGGGATTTGCCGAAACTCGTTGCACCGGCCGGTCTCCAACGGCCAATCGATGACCCGGACAGAAAGGTAAACGAATGTTTTCTCGACGCAGTGCTCTCATCCTGTCCTTTGCTGCCGTCATGGCGGCAACCGCCTCACCGACACGCGCGCAGGGACAGCGCCCCGACGAACTCATCAAGCAGGTGTCCGTGGAAGTGCTTGACACCATCAAGGCCGACAAGTCCCTCCAGCAGGGCGATGTCCAGAGGATCATCGCGCTGGTTGACCAGAAGGTGATGCCGCATGTGAACTTCCAGCGCATGACGGCGTCGGCTGTCGGCCGCTACTGGCGCCAGGCCACACCCGAGCAGCAAAAGCGCCTGCAGGAAGAGTTCAAGGTCCTGCTGGTGCGCACGTACTCGGGCGCACTCACGCAGGTGAAGGACCAGAAGGTGCACATCAAGCCTATGCGCGGCAGCCCGGATGACCCCGAGGTGGTGGTACGCAGCGAGATCCGGGGCGGTGGGGATCCCATCCAGCTCGACTACCGGCTCGAGAAGACGTCCAACGGCTGGAAGATCTACGACGTCAACGTACTGGGCGTGTGGCTGGTCGAGAACTATCGCAGCAGCTTCGCGCAGGAGATTGGCGCCAATGGCATCGACGGGCTGATCGCCAAGCTTGCCGAGCGCAACAAGAGCGCGGGCAGCGCTCCGTCTCGCAGCTGAGGGCGAAAGCACATGCTGCTGCTTCCAGCCACGCTCACCATGAAGGAAGCGCGCGATGCGCTGGGCATGCTGACACAGGCGCTTAAGCGCGAGCCCGAAGGCGATGTCGTGATCGATGCGTCTGGCCTTCAGCAATTCGACAGCGCCGCGCTTGCGGTGCTGCTCGAATGCCAGCGAGTGGCGCAAGCCTGGGGCAAGGGGTTTGGCGTGCGCCATACGCCTAGCCAGTTGACGGCGCTGGCGAAGCTGTACGGGGTCGATGCCTTGATGGGGCTCGATCCGGCGTAGTCGGAAGCCCCGCTAAGGCTAAGCGAGTAGGTTGCTGCAGCAGCCACCCGCTGCTCGGCGGGCGTCGGGGTTGGAATATGACGCGCCGATGCGACCCAGCATGCCGCTTATTCCCGCGGCCTTCAAAGCTCTTCCGCCCACGCGTAGCCGTCTCGCGCCACCAGCGCACTGGCCGCGGCGGGTCCCCAGGTGCCGGCGGCGTAGGGGCGAGGCGCGCCGCCGGCCGCGTTGTCCCGATCCCAAGCGTGGAGGATGGGCTCGACCCAGCGCCAGGCCTGCTCCTGCTCGTCGCTGCGCACGAAGAGGTTGAGCCGGCCGGCGATGGCGTCGAGCAGCAAGCGTTCGTAGGCGCCGACCCGGTTTTCGGCGAAGGCCTTGTCAAAATCGAGGTCGAGGAACACCGGCGAGAGAGCCTCCTGCTGGGCTGTGCCCTTGGCTGCCAGCAGATGCAGTTCGAGGCCGTCGTCAGGCTGCAGCTTGATGACCAGCTTGTTGGGGGGATTGATGCCGGGGAAGATGCTGTGCGGCGCGGGACGGAAGTTCACGACGATCTGCGCGTCGCGCGCGGCCAGCCGCTTGCCGGTGCGCAGGTAGAAGGGCACGCCCGCCCACCGCCAGTTCTGTACTTCGGTGCGCAATGCGACGAAGGTCTCCGTGCGGCTGCCCGGAGGGACCTTGCCTTCCTCCAGGTAGCCTGGCACCGGCTTGCCGCCGGCGTTGCCACGGCGATACTGGCCGCGGACCACCTCGCGCAGCACCGACTCCTCAGCGAAGGGCTTGAGCGACTTGAGCACCTTGAGCTTCTCGTCGCGGATCGCGTCAGCGTCGTTGCTGGGTGGCGGCTCCATGGCCACCATGGTGAGCAATTGCAGCGCATGGTTCTGGATCATGTCGCGCAGCGCGCCGGTGCCGTTGTAGAAGTCGCCGCGCGTGCCCACGCCGATGTCCTCGGCCAGCGTGATCTGGATGTTGGCGATGCTTTCGCGCCGCCAAAGCGGCTCGAACAATGCGTTGCCGAAGCGCAGTGCCATGAGGTTCTGCACCGAGGGCTTTCCGAGGTAGTGGTCGATGCGAAAGGCCTGCGTTTCGCAGAACACCGAGCGCACGGCACGGTTGATCTCCTGCGCGCTGGCCAAGTCGTGGCCTAGAGGCTTCTCCAGCACGATGCGCACCTGAGATCCGTTGAGGCCCGCTGCGCCAAGCTGTCCACAAATGACCGGAAAGAGGTGAGGGCTGGTGGCGAGGTACAGCACGGCGGTCCGTGCGTCGCGCTCCTGCAGCCAGTGCTTCAGACGGGCATAGTCGTCGGGGCGGGACAGGTCCATGCGCAGGTAGTGCACCCGCTGCGCGAAGCGCTCGAACTCCTCGTCGGTGGGGCGCTTTGCGTCGACCACATCATGGAAGCGATCACGCAGCCAAACGCGGTAGCGCTCGTCGTTGTGCTCGTCGCGGGCCACGGCCAGGATGCGGCCTTCGCTCGCCAGCTTGCCATGGCGGAACGCCTGGAACAGCGCCGGCATCAGCTTGCGCCAGGTCAGGTCGCCGGTACCACCGAACAACACCAAATCGAACGACATGACTCCTGCGCGGATGTAACTGTTTCGATTCATGATGCCCAGGTCTCATCGCAGGGTCAACGAAACCGGAATTCGGCCGGGAGGGTTATCGCCGACGTGTCGGCAGTGCTGCTGATTCCGGTCTAATGGTGGCAGTCTGGCTGCCGCTCCCTTCGGACATGAACCAACTCGACCAGCTCAAGCAGTTCACCACCGTCGTCGCAGACACCGGCAACTTCAGGCAGCTGGCGCAATTCGCGCCGCGCGATGCCACCACGAACCCCACGCTCATCCTGAGGGCGGTGCAGCAGCCGCATTACGCCCCGCTGCTGGCCGAGACGGTGGCGCAGTGCCAGGGCTGGCCGCATGAGGAGGTGGTCGATAGGGTGCTAGTGCGCTTCGGCGTGGAGATACTCAGAATCGTGCCGGGCCGCGTGTCCACCGAAGTGGATGCGCGCCTGAGCTTCGACTGCGCTGCCACGGTGGCGCGGGCGCACCGCATCATGGCGCTGTACGAAGAGGCGGGCATTGCACGGGATCGCGTGCTCATCAAGGTCGCCTCCACATGGGAGGGCATCCAGGCGGCGCGCATCCTCGAGCATGAGGGCGTGCACTGCAACCTCACGCTGCTGTTCTCGCTGTGCCAGGCGGTGGCGTGCGGCGATGCCCGCGTACGGCTTGTCTCGCCCTTCGTGGGCCGCATCTACGACTGGCACAAGAATGCCGCGGGCGCCGCCTGGGACGAAGCCGCGCGTGCGGGCGTGAACGACCCGGGCGTGCAGTCGGTGGCGCAGATCTATGCCTACTACAAGAAGTTCGGCATCGAGACCGAAGTGATGGGTGCGAGCTTCCGCAACGCCGGGCAGATCCTGGCCCTTGCCGGCTGCGATCTGCTCACCATCAGCCCCGAACTGCTGGTCACGCTGCAGGCGAGCGAGGCGCCTGTTGCGCGTGTGCTCGATCCCGAGAAGGCCAAGGCGTCGCCGATCCATGCCGTCACCTACAACGAGGCCAGTTTCCGCTGGGCGCTGAACGAGGACGCCATGGCCACCGAGAAGCTCGCCGAGGGCATCCGCGCGTTTGCGGCCGACGCGGCCCGGCTCGATCACCTCATCCGGACCATGCCATGAACGCTCTACGCTGCGACCGCACCGAAGCCTGGGCCGCCTTGCACGGTCACTACGAAACACATGGGCGTGACTTCGACCTGCGCGAAGCCTTCGCGCGCGACCCAGGCCGGTTCGACGCCCTGGCCGTGGAGGCGCCGTACGTCTTCGCGGATTTGTCGAAGAACTTGGTGGATGTGGCGACGCTGCATTTCCTCATCGATCTCGCGCAGGAGTGCGGGCTCGAGTCGCGGCGCGACGCCATGCTGACCGGCGAGCCGATCAACCTGACCGAGGGCCGCGCCGTCTTGCACACGGCGTTGCGGGCGCCGCGCGGGCAGGGGCCGTACAGCAACGAAGTGCACGATGTGCTGGCGACCATGCTTGCGTACGCCGAGACGGTGCGCGACACGGCTGCCAGCGGTATCCGCCATGTGGTGAATATCGGCATCGGCGGCAGTGATCTCGGGCCCCAGATGGCCGTGCCCGCGCTCGATGCTTTCGTGCATCCGGGACTGCGCTTTCACTTCGTGAGCAACGTCGACGGGCACGACATCGCGCCGGTGCTGCGCCAGCTCAAGCCGTCTGAGACGCTGTTCATCGTCGCGAGCAAGACCTTCACGACGCAGGAGACCATGGCCAATGCGCATGCCGCGCGGGCATGGTTCCAGGCCAATGGAGGCACCGACATCGCCAGGCATTTCGTCGCCGCGACGACCAACGTGCAGGCGGCTGCAGAGTTCGGCATCAGCACCACCTTCGGCTTCTGGGACTGGGTGGGCGGCCGCTATTCGATGTGGTCGGCCATCGGGTTGCCTATCGCGATCGCGATCGGGGCCGAGCACTTCCGCGCGATGCTGGCCGGCGCGCACGCCATGGACCGGCATTTCGCCGAGACCCCGCTGGCGCGCAACCTGCCGGTGCTGTTGGGCCTGATCGACGTGTGGTATCGCAACTTCCACGGTTTTGCCAGTCGCAACGTCGCGCCGTATCACCAGGGCCTCAGGCGCCTGCCGGCCTACCTGCAGCAGCTGGAAATGGAGAGCAACGGCAAGCGCGTCGATCTGACCGGCGAGCCGCTGCCCTATGCCACGAGCCCGGTGCTGTGGGGCGAGCCGGGCACGAACGGCCAGCATGCCTACTTCCAGATGCTCCATCAGGGCACCGATGTGATCCCGGTGGAGTTCATCCTCGTCAAGCGGCCCACGCATGCGCTCACCGAGCTGCACACCAAGCTGCTGGCCAACGGGCTCGCTCAGGCGCAGGCGCTGATGCTGGGCAAATCCGCACAGCAGGCGCTCGGCGAGAAGGCCCCCACCGCCGCTGCCACGCTCGATCCCGACACGATTGCGAGGCATCGCACCTTCCCCGGCAACCGCCCGAGCACCACGCTGCTCGTGGACCAACTCAGTCCGTCGAGCCTGGGCGCGCTCGTCGCGCTGTATGAGCACCGTGTGTTCACCAGCGGTGCACTGTGGGGCATCAACAGCTTCGACCAATGGGGCGTCGAACTGGGCAAGGCTTTGTGCAATGACCTCCTGCCGCGGCTCGCGAGCGGCGATACGCAGGGGCTGGATGCCTCCACGGCCGGTCTGGTGCGTCGTCTTCGGGCCTGAGAAGGTGTGAACGAATCCGACATGGCCGCTCATCACGCCGGAACGCGCCCACTCTGCGTTGCAAATGCTCGCCGTAGCCCGAGCTACGGCTGTGCTTTGCGCCTTGATTGGGCACGTTCCGGCGTGATGAGCGGCCACGCCGGATTCATTCACACCTTCTGAGCATCCCAGGCCCATGCCCGCGCCCGGC
>CBINKC010000011.1:0-60452 GCA_966251135.1 uncultured Burkholderiaceae bacterium | reverse complement strand
TCCTCGTCGGTGGCGTCCTCGGCGTTGGTGCGCAGGATGAAACCACCCGTGGCGCCACCCTCGGGCCTGGCCACGAGGGCCTGCATGCGCGAACGCAGTTGCTCGCGCAGCTCGGGCGACCCGATCTTCTGCGAGATGCCGATGTGGTCGTCCTGCGGCAGGTACACGAGCAGCCGTCCGGCAATGCTGATCTGGGTGGACAGGCGCGCACCCTTGGTGCCAATCGGATCCTTGATCACCTGCACGGTGAGGGTCTGGCCCTCGAACACGAGCCGTTCGATGGGCGTGGGCGGCACCGCGCCATTGCCATGGTCGCCACGCCCGTTGCCACCGCTCACATGGACGTCGGCCACGTGGAGGAACGCGGCGCGTTCGAGACCGATGTCGACGAAGGCCGACTGCATGCCGGGCAGCACGCGCGCGACGCGGCCGGCGTAGATGTTGCCGACCAGCCCCCGCTCCAGCGTGCGCTCGACGTGCAGCTCCTGTACTGCGCCGTTCTCGACGATCGCCACGCGCGTCTCTTGCGGCGTCCAGTTGATGAGGATGTCTTGCATGGAACGGGTGTTGCTGCGCGCTGGGCCCTCTCAAAGGAAACGCTGGGCCGCCCCAACCTTCCCTGTCCCCCGTGGGGGCGGGCTGGGCTCAGCCGGCCCTGGGGGCGCTCAGAAGGCCACGCGCGCTTGTCTCAGCAGTTGTGCCGTCTCGTACAGGGGCAAACCCATGATACCGGAGTAGCTCCCTTCGATATGGCTGATCCAGGCCGCTGCGGCGCTCTGTATGGCATAGGCGCCGGCCTTGCCGAAAGGCTCACCGGTAGCCACGTAATGGGCGATGTCCTGCTCGCTGACTGGAGCGAAGCGCACGCGCGAGACATTGACGGCGAGCGCCTCCTTGCGACCCCAGGCCACCGCCACCGCGGTGATCACGCGATGCGTGCGGCCTGCCAACAACGAGAGCGTGGCGTGCGCCTGGGCCGCGTCGGCCGGCTTGCCCAGTACGCGGCGCCCGAGCGCCACCGTGGTGTCCGAGCAGAGGATGGGCGCTGCAGGCAACGCGCGAACTGCAAGCCGGCGGCGTGCGGCATCCAGCTTGGCCCGCGTGACACGCTCCACATACTGCTCGGGCGACTCGCCCTCGCGCTCCGCCTCCAGCGCCTCCGCATCCTCCTCGGGGCCGGGCAACAGCAGCTCGTGCCGTACGCCGAGCTGGTCGAGCAACTGGCGGCGTCGCGGGCTCTGAGAAGCGAGATAGACGAAGGCATGTTCGGCACTCGGCTGCGCCGGCTGCTTGGGGTTCGACGCCGTCATTCGCGGTGGTACGGGTGGTTCACCATCACGGTCCATGCACGGTAGAGCGCCTCGGCGAGCAGCACGCGCACAAAGGCGTGCGGCAGCGTGAGGTCCGACAGGCGGATGCTCTCGTCGGCACCGGCCCCGAGTGCGGAGTCAAGGCCATCGGGGCCGCCCACCAGCAGAGCGACATCGCGGCCGTCATTCATCCAGGCCTGCATGCGTTCGGCCAGTTGCACCGTGGAAAGGCGGGTGCCGCGCTCATCGAGCACGACGCGGCGTGCGCCCTTGGGAATCGCGCCCTCGATGCGCTGCGCCTCCGCGGCCATGAGCTGGGCCGCGGTGCGCGTGCTCCGCGGCTCGGCCTTCACGGCCTTCAGATCGAGGCGCAGCTCGGGCGGGAAGCGCTTGGCGTACTCCTCATAGGCAGCGTCAGCCCAGGCCGGCAGCTTCTGTCCCACCGCCACCAGGAGAAGCTTCACGCGCGCGACACGCTCTTGCGCGCCGCCGTCGTCTTGGCCGGTGCCTTCTTGGCCGGTGCCTTCTTCGCCGCGGTGGACTTCACACCCACCGTTCGGGTGACAGCGGGCTTGGCGGCAGTCTTGCGCGGCGCGGACTTGGCCGCAGCGCGGCGGGCCGAGACGGCCCTGCCCTCGGAATCGGGCTTCGTAGCCGATGCGGCCTTCCTGGCCACGGGCTTCTTTGCCGGCGCGGCCTTCTTCGCAGGGGCGGCCTTCTTCGCAGGGGCGGCCTTCTTCGCGGGTGCGGCCTTCCTGGCTGGCACAGAGTCCGAAGTAGCGGAACGCGCCGACGTCTTCTTCGCCGCGGCCTTCTTCGCAGGCACCTTCACAGCCGGTGCTGGCTCCTCGGGCTCCTCTTCCGCCGAGCTCTTGACCAGCCGCAAGGGCCTGTCATCGAGCTTCATGCGCACTGGCTTTTCACCCCAGATCTCTTCGAGGTGGTAGTAGTCACGGATGGCCGGTTGCATGACATGTACCACTGCGGGACCACAGTCGACGATGATCCACTCGCCGTTGTCCTCGCCCTCGATGCGCATGACGGGAAAGCCCTTGGACTTCACCGCTTCGCGCACGCTTGAAGCCAGTGCCTTGGTCTGCCTGTTGCTCGTACCCGAGGCGATGATCACACGCTCGAAGAGCGGGGACAGGTGCTCGGTGTTGAAAACCATGATGTTCTGGGCCTTGACGTCTTCCAGACCATCGACGATTGCGCGTTGCAGCTTGCGGATGTCCATTCAGTTCTTGGGTTAGGACACGAGTCCCCGGTAGAGGTGGTGTCGGTCAATATAGCTCGCGACAGCGGCAGGCACCATGGAGGAGATGTCCTGTCCCTGTGCGATACGTCTTCTGATCTCAGATGAGGAAATGTCGATGCGCGGCAACGGGAGTGTGACCACGCGGTGCCGGTGCACGCGCAGTTCGTCGCTCGGCGTGGGCGACACACCATGACGCCCTGCCACCGCGAGCGTCACCTCGCGAGCCAGTTCGCGCCACTCGCGCCACGTGTGCAATTGGCCGTATTGGTCCTGCCCGATCACCAGGAACCACTCGGCCGGCCCGGGGTGCGACGCCTTCAGCTCGCGCACGGTCTCGATCATGTAGGAGGGGCCGCTGCGATCGAGCTCGGTTCGATCGAGCACGAGAGGCAGCTCACCCTGGATCGCCAGCGCCACCATCGCGGCGCGGTGCTCGGCAGGTGCCAGCTCACGCGCCTTCTGCCACGGATCACCTGCGGGCAGCACGCGCAGTTCGTCGAGCTTGAGGTGGCCCACGGCCGCGCGAGCCAACGCCAAGTGCCCCAGGTGCACCGGGTCGAAACTGCCGCCATATAGGCCGATGCGCTTCAAGTCGCCCAGTCGCGTGGTCGGAGGAAATCGGTGTACAGCCGCGCTTCCGGCGAGCCCGGCTCAGGCTGCCAGTTGTAGCGCCATTGCGCGACAGGGGGCATGGACATCAGGATGGACTCCGTGCGCCCACCCGATTGCAGGCCGAACAAGGTCCCGCGGTCGAACACGAGGTTGAACTCGACGTAGCGCCCGCGGCGGTAGGCCTGGAAGTCGCGTTCGCGCTCGCCGTAATCCAGGCCCTTGCGCCGCTGAACGATGGGCAGGTAGGCCGCGAGGAAGGCATCGCCCACCGCGCGCGTGAGTGCGAAGCCGCCTTCGAAGCCCAGCTCTGAGAGGTCATCGTAGAAGACGCCGCCGATACCACGGGGCTCGTTGCGGTGCTTGAGGAAGAAGTACTCATCGCACCAGCGCTTGAAGCGGGGGTACTTGTCGTCGCCGAAGGACGACAGCGCATCGCGGTTGACGCGATGGAAATGCCCTGCATCCTCCTCGAAGCCGTAGTAGGGCGTGAGGTCCATGCCGCCGCCAAACCAGGTGACCGGCTCGCGCCCGGCCGGCAAGGCGGCGATCATGCGCACGTTCATGTGGACCGTGGGCACATAGGGATTGCGCGGGTGGAACACCAACGACACACCCATCGCCTCGAAGGGCGCCCCGGCGAGTTCGGGCCGGTGCTGCGTGGCCGAAGGCGGCAACGCCTCGCCCTTGACGTGGGAGAAGCTGCAGCCACCGCGTTCGAGCAGCGCGCCACCTTCCAGCAGGCGTGACAGCCCCTCGCCTTCGAGCGGGCCGCCCGTTTCGCGCACCCAGCGATCGCTGATGAAGGGCGAGCCATCCTCGGCTTCCATGGCGGCGACGATGCGCTGCTGCAGACCGAGCAGGTAGTCGCGGACAGCATGGTGCGGACTCACAGGCACGGAAAGTTCAGCGCTTGATGGCACGATGCCCGATGTCCTGACGGTACTGCGCGCCGTCGATATGGATACCACGGACCACGTCATACGCGCGCTGCTGCGCCTGGCGCACCGAATCACCCAGCGCAGTGACGCACAGAATCCGTCCACCGCTGGACACGAGCTTGTCGTCTTGCAGGGTGGTGCCGGCGTGGAAGACCATGGCGTCGGGCGACTCGGCGGGAACGCCGGTCACGAGATCGCCCTTGCGCGGCGACAGGGGATAGCCCGCCGCGGCCATGACCACGCCTAGTGCCACGCGACGGTCCCACTGCAGTTCCACCTGATCCAGCGTGCCTTCGGTCGCGTGCATCAGCACATCGAAAAGATCGCTCTTGAGACGCATCATGATGGGCTGCGTCTCGGGATCGCCCATGCGGCAGTTGAACTCCACGGTGCGCGGGTTGCCGTGCGCATCGATCATGAGGCCGGCATAGAGGAAGCCGGTGAAGGGCATGCCGTCCTTCGCCATGCCCTGAATCGTGGGCAGCACGATCTCCTGCATGACCTTGGCGTGGACGTTGGGCGTGACCACCAGGGCGGGCGAATAGGCGCCCATGCCGCCAGTGTTGGGGCCTTGGTCACCGTCCTGAAGGCGCTTGTGGTCCTGGCTGGTGGCCAGCGAGACGACGTTCTTCCCGTCGGACACGACGATGAAGCTCGCTTCTTCGCCTTCGAGGAACTGCTCGATCACCACGCGCGCCCCGCCCTCGTTGTGCTGCACGCCGAGCTTGTTGTCGACCAGCATCCAGTCGATGGCTTCGTGCGCCTGCTGGAGCGTGGCGGCCACCACCACGCCCTTGCCGGCGGCCAAACCGTCGGCCTTGATCACGATGGGCGCGCCGTGGCGATCCACGTAGGCGTGCGCCGCGGCGGCATCGGTGAAGGCCTCGTAGGCCGCGGTCGGGATGCTGTGGCGCTGCATGAAGGCCTTGGCGAAGGCCTTGGAGCTTTCCAGTTGCGCGGCCGCCCGCGTGGGGCCGAAAACGCGCAGTCCACGCTCACGGAACAGGTCCACGATACCGCCGGCCAGCGGCGCCTCGGGGCCCACCACGGTGAGCCCGACCTTCTCCCTCTGCACGAAGTCGGCAAGCGCCTCGAAATCGGCCAGCGGCACGTTGTGCAGCCGAGGGTCGAGCGCCGTGCCGCCGTTGCCGGGGGCGACGTAGACCTTTTGCACCTTGGGCGACTGCACGAGCTTCCACGCGAGCGCGTGCTCGCGGCCGCCGCTGCCGATGACGAGCACTTTCATTCTGAGATGTCCGCGTTGTGATAGACCTCCTGGACATCGTCCAGGTCCTCCAGCACGTCGAGCAGCTTCTGCATGCGCTGGGCGTCCTCGCCGGTGAGCTCGATGGTGTTGTCGGCGCGCATGGTGACTTCAGCCACCTCAGGCACGAGGCCCGCGTTCTCGAGCGCGCCTTTCACACTCTCGAAGTCCCCGGGCGCGGTGAGCACCTCGATGGAGCCGTCCTCGCCGGTGATCACGTCTTCGGCGCCGGCCTCCAGCGCAGCTTCCATCACCTTGTCTTCGCTGGTGCCCGGGGCGAACACGAGCTGGCCGACGTGGCGGAACTGGAACGCGACCGAGCCTTCGGTACCGAGGTTGCCGCCATGCTTGGAGAAGGCATGCCGCACCTCGGCGACGGTGCGCACGCGGTTGTCGGTCATGCAGTCGACGATGATGGCCGCGCCGCCGATGCCGTAGCCTTCGTAGCGGATTTCCTCGTAGGACACGCCTTCGAGATTGCCGGTGGCCTTGTCGACGTTCTTCTTGACCGTGTCGGCCGGCATGTTGGCGGCCTTGGCCTTGTCGATGGCCATGCGCAGGCGCGGGTTCATGCCGGGATCTCCCCCGCCCTGCCGCGCGGCCACCATGATTTCACGGATGATGCGCGTCCAGACCTTGCCGCGCTTTTCGTCCTGGCGGCCTTTGCGATGCTGGATGTTGGCCCATTTGGAATGACCGGCCATGATGGTGTGGCAAGTGGAGAAGGGGCCGCGATTTTAGCGAGGCGGTTCGGCAGGTAGACTGCCCCGACCGCACTGCCCCAGGAAATCCCATGGCCGACGCCCTCCTCATCGCCCGGCACGGCGACATCGAGTGCCATCTGCTGCCGGCACTGGCCAACCGGCACGGCCTCATCACCGGTGCCACGGGCACCGGCAAAACCATCACGCTGCAGGCCATGGCGCAGGGCTTCAGCCGCATCGGCGTACCCGTCTTCATGGCCGACGTGAAGGGCGACCTCACCGGCATCACGCAGCCGGGCCACATCGCCGGCAAGATTGCCGCGCTGCTGGCCGAGCGCGGGCTCACCACGCCCGAACCGGCCGCCTGCCCCGCCACGCTGTGGGACGTATTCGGCGAGCGGGGTCATCCCGTGCGCGCCACCGTCAGCGACATGGGGCCGCTGCTCCTGGCGCGCATGCTGGCGCTCAACGAAACGCAGCAGGGCGTGCTGCAGCTCGTGTTCAAGATCGCCGACGACCAGGGCCTGCTGTTGCTGGATTTGAAGGACTTGCGCGTGCTGCTGCAGCACGTGGGCGACAACGCCTCGCAGTTCACCACCGAGTACGGCAACGTCAGCGCGGCCAGCATCGGCGCCATCCAGCGCGGCCTGCTGCAGATCGAGGAGCAAGGCGGCGATCGCTTCTTCGGCGAGCCCATGCTCGACATCGCCGACTTCATGCAGACGCTGGACGGCCAGGGCGTGGTCAACATCCTCGCCGCCGACCGCCTGCTCCACAGTCCCCGCCTGTACGCGACCTTCCTGCTGTGGATGCTCTCCGAGCTGTTCGAGCAGCTACCCGAGGTGGGCGATCTGCCCCAGCCCAAGCTGGTGTTCTTCTTCGATGAAGCGCACCTGCTCTTCAAGGACGCGCCGGCAGCGCTGGTGGAACGCATCGAGCTCGTCGTGCGATTGGTGCGCAGCAAGGGCGTGGGGGTGTACTTCGTGACCCAGAACCCTCTGGATGTGCCCGACACCGTGCTCGCCCAGCTAGGCAACCGGGTGCAGCACGCGCTTCGCGCCTTCACGCCGCGCGACCAGAAGGCGGTGAAGGCCGCGGCGAGCACCATGCGCGCCAACCCGAAGCTCGATGTCGAAGCCGCCATCACCGACCTCGCCGTGGGCGAGGCGCTGGTGAGCTTCCTCGACGAGAAGGGCCGGCCAGGCATCACCGAGCGCGTCTACGTCATCCCGCCCGGCAGCCAGATCGGACCGATCACCGAGGACCAGCGGCGCGCGCTGATCGCCGGATCGCTGGTGGCCGGCGTCTACGACCAGGCCGTGGATCGCGAATCGGCCTACGAAAAGATCAAGGGGCGCGCGCAGGCGGCGCCGAAGTCCGTGCCCCGCGGGCGGCGCATGGAAGACGCAACGCCCTCACCCGCCGCCGAGCCGCCCGCAGGTACTACCGGCGGCTGGCTGGGCGACGTTGCAGGCGGGCTGCTGCGCGGCTCGGGGCGCAAGGACTCGGTGCTGGAGACAGTGGCCAAGTCGGCGGCCCGGAGCATCGGCTCCACCGTGGGCCGCGAGATCATTCGCGGAGTGCTCGGCAGCCTCCTGGGCGGCAGCTCGCGCCGGCGCTGAGTACCCGCGCCGGTCTTCAGGGTACCGCCGTGGTCTCCATCGATGGAGGCGTCATGACACGCGCCATCCCATCCAGGCTGTCGATGATGCCGTTGGCGAGGTAGCTGTTCGGCGTGTCGGGTTCCAGCGCGGCGAATACGAGGTTCGCCAGGGGCTGGTCGAGCGGCACGTAGTAGCCGCCGGCCTTCACGTCGAGCAGCGCGGGCACGGTGTCGACCTTCACACGCATCACGCCTCCGCTGGGGTCGGCGATGGTGCCGTGCGCATCGGGGCGCGAGGCGATCTCGCGCGAGACCTCGCGGTACGTCTCGCCGCGCAGATCGCCGTCTTGCGCGAGCTGGTGCACGGTCACCCCGAGGGTGCGCAGACGCCGCACCGCATCGGCCTGCGTAGCCGACAGCCAGTAGCCGCACGGGCGCGTGCGCACAGTCACCGGCTGCAGCTGCAGCGAAGATTCCCAGGCCACGTTGACGACGCGATCCATGCCGGTCACCGGATCCAGCATCACGATCTCGTACTCGCTGGGCGTGGGTGCGGCCTCTACCACCGACTCGCCCTGGCAGGCTCGCGCGCTCACTTCCTGGTCGACGAACTGGCGCAGCTTGGTGATGTCGACCGCGCGCTCCGCGGCACTGGCGAGCAGGCTCCCGATGGCCGTCACCTGCGTGTGGATTCGGCGCCGAAGGTGCAGCCGCCCCAGCCCCGCGCCACGCGTTTCGATGAGGAGGCTCACCGCGTTCTTCAGCCCGTTCACGTTGCGGCTGGTGTCCGGCTGCACTCCGCCCATCGAGACCTTCTTGTCGGCCGGATCCGGCGAGGTCGTGTGGTACCACTCGGTCGTCAGGCCTTCAGCCTTCAGGCGCGACACCAGCGGCTGGCGGAACCACTCCTCGGCCGCGCGGGTGATGAACTGGGGCAGGTTGGCGGTGGTGGCGTACTGCACCAGCGCGTCGGAGCGCTGCATGGCACCGAACTTTTCAGCGTATTGCGCCGAGACGGTGTACTCGTGGGCATCGACGACCAGCACCGGGTTCCACTCGCGCATGAGCCGGGCCTGGGCCTGGGCCTCGGGTGTGCGCAGCAGGAGGTGGTCGCGGTTGATGTCGATGCCACTGGCGCTGGCACGCCGTCCCTCGCGCGCGCCGTCGGGGTTGGCGCGGGGCAGGACGATCACGTTGATGTGGTCCAGCAAGGGCTCGAAACGGCCACCCGCCAGCTCGCGCGCCACGGCGATCATCGCTTCCCCGCTGGCCGGCTCGTCGCCGTGCTGCTGCCCGACCAGCAGGACGGTGGGCCGGCCGGCGGCCTGCAGCCCGTCGGGCGTGGCATCGGTCACGCGGGTGTAGAGCAGCGCCTCGAGTGGCGTGCCGGTCTGCGAGCTGCCCAAAGTGAGGAGCCGGACCTTCGTGTCGCCCTGCTCGACGCGCGCCAGATCGTGGAGGATGCCCTGTAGTTCAGCCTGGGTGGTGAAGGACATCCGGCCCAGCCGCAGCGATGGAACCACGTAGCTCACCGCAGGATCCGGAAAGCGCGCGGCTACGGCACTGGGGTACGGCGTGCCGTCGGGCAAGAGCCCAGCCTGCGAAACCGCAGGTGATGAAGGCGAAGGCGGGGCAGATGTCGGCCCGCCGGATGGCAGGGGCGTAGCGGAAGTCGCCGGCGCAGGGACTGCGGGCGCCGTTGAGGTGGGACCCGGGGCCGGCACCCGAGGAGCGCGCTGGTCCGCGGCCGGAGACACTGACGTGGGCGCCGCACTGCAGGCAACGAGCACGACACCCAGCAGCCCGCTGAGCCAGCGAGCGCGACGAGCGAAAACGAAGGTCGAATTCATCGTGTGATGTGGTCTACAGCATGGTGGCCTTGTGCTGGAGCCGAGCAATATACCTGCGGGTGTGACGGTGCATCGCGGGCGAGAACCGCACCGCTGCACCACCCCATCTCACACGGGCGTCACGTGCCAAGCGGCACCGGGCTCGCCGGCGATCCCCAGCGCGTCGTGGTGCCAGTGCACCGAGGCATCGGCTTCGGCCAAGAGCGCGAGCGTCATGTCGTCGTGCTGCCAGACGCGGCCTTCGGCAGGCCCATCGGCGGGGCGCGTTTCCACCCCGGCCAGCCGGCCCGGCGTGACACCTTCATGCCGGCGCTTGAACCAGGCTTCCTTCAACGTCCACATCACCAGGAACTGGCGCTGGCCAGGCCCCGGCTCGATCGCAAGCCGGGCCCGTTCGCCCGGCGTACCCACGGCCTGCGCCAGCGTGGGAACGTCCCGGTTCCGGCCTGCCACCTCGATGTCGATACCGACCGGTTCGCTCGCGACGGCGCAGGCCACTAGGTTGCCGCTGTGGCTGATCGCCACGCAGACCCGTTCTCGCACTTCGGGCCTCAACGCACGCGGTGGCCCGTCGTCGCCTGCGGAAAGCGGCCACTCAGTGGCCGGATCACCACCGTGCACGGCGGACAGCAGCGCCCGGGCCACCCAGCGACCAGCAACGAACTGCGCCCGGCGACGCGGCGCCGCGAGGCCCGCCAGCCGGGCGCGTTCGGCCTCGGTCAACCATGCCAGCCCGCCAGCGCGGGCTGCCGCCGCGGCTGCGTCGACATGATCGAGCCAGAGCGCGACCCGAGTCACCCGGAGGTCAGTCGCCGACCTTGGCGTAGGTGCCCTTCAACGCCACGCCGATCACCACCGCGCCGGCATGGCACTCGATGTCGGTGGGGCTCGAGTAGGTCTGCTTCTTGTAATAGCTCACGAGGTCGACCACCGCGTTGGCGCCCATCTGCTTGGCTTTGTCCTGGAGCGCGATGAGCGCTGACAGCGCGGCCCACTTGCAGCCGAAGACGTCGTCCTTGCCGACGCCGTTGGTCTTGCGGTTGGCGACGTCCTCGCCCTTCTTCTCCACGACCTTGGGCGTCTTCTGGCCGGCGAGGAAAAACTTCACCGAACCGTCGAGCTTGCCCTGTGCCTCGGGCATGGCCAGCACATCAGCCAGGGGAATCTTGTACTCCGAGTCCCGTGCCGCCGCGGGCATGGACACGCACGCGGACACGAGCGCCGCAATCATGATCAGTTTCACTTTCATGGTTCCTCCTTTTCGGGGTGTAGTCAGCGCGGCCAGCGCCGGAATATCAGCGAGGTGTTGATCCCGCCGAAGGCAAAGTTGTTGCTCATCACGACCTCGGTCCGGATGGTGCGGCCGTCGCCCATGATGTAGTCGAGCGGCATGCAGCGCTCGTCGACGCATTCGAGGTTCACGGTCGGCGCAAACCACTCGTCGCTCATCATCTCGAGCGTCATCCACGCCTCCAGGGCGCCGCAGGCACCGAGCGTGTGACCCATGTAGCTCTTGAGCGAACTGATGGGGATGCGCTCGCCGAAGACGGCATGCGTGGCCGCCGCCTCGGCGATGTCCCCGTGGTCGGTGGCGGTGCCGTGCCCATTGACGTAGCCCACTTCGCTGGCCGGCAGGCCGGCGTCTTCCAGAGCGAGGCGGATGGCTTGTGTCATGGTCTGCGGCTGCGGTTGCGTGACGTGCGCGCCATCGCTATTGGTGCCGTAACCGATCACCTCGGCCAGGATGTGGGCACCGCGCGCCTGGGCGTGCTCCAGTTCCTCGAGGACCAGGGTGCAGGCCCCCTCGCCCAGCACCAGGCCGTCGCGCGCGGCATCGAAGGGTCGGGGCGTAAGCCGTGGGCTGTCATTCTTGACGCTGGTGGCGAAGAGGGTATCGAACACCGCGGCCTCTGTCGCATCGAGCTCCTCGGCGCCGCCCGCCAGCATGGCCACCTGCCGCCCCCAGCGGATGGCCTCGTAGGCATAACCGATCCCCTGGCTGCCCGAGGTGCACGCACTGGAGGTCGTGACGATGCGACCGGTAATGCCGAAGAACACCCCGATGTTCACCGGCGCCGTGTGAGCCATCATCTGGATGTAGGTGCTGGCGGTGATGCCCTCGGTGGTCTTCTGCTTGATCATGCGACCGAAGTCGCCGATGGCCGCGGGAGTACCGGCCGAGGAACCGTAGGCAATGCCGAGACGGCCGCTCGACAGCAGCGGGTCGCCGAGCAGGCCGGCCTGCTCCAGGGCAAGCTCGCTGGCGCGCGTGGCCATGAGGGCGACGCGGCCCATGCTCCGCGTCGATTTGCGGTGGTAGCGAGGCGACAGCTCGAAGGGCTGCGCCGGCACACCGAGCCGGGTGTTCAGGCCTTCGTATTCCGCCCATGGCTCCATCACGCACACAGCGTTGGTGAGGCTGCGCAGGCGCGCGCGCACCGTCGCCCAGTCGTGCCCCAGCGGGCTGATCGCACCGATGCCGGTGACTACCACGCGCTTCATCCGAACATCCCTCCGTTGACCGAGATGACCTGCCGGGTGATGTAGGCGGCATCGGGCGTCATGAGAAACGCCACGAGCGCAGCCACCTCGGCGGGTGTGCCGGCACGGCGCAGCGGGACGATCTTCAGGGCCTCCTCCATGGCCTCGGGCGGCACCATGTCGGTGTCGATCAATCCGGGTGCCACACAGTTGACGGTGATCTCGCGTTTGGCCAGCTCGACGGCCAGCGCCTTGGTCGCGCCGATGATCCCGGCCTTGGCCGCGCTGTAGTTCGTCTGGCCGCGGTTGCCCATGAGTCCGGACACCGAGGCCAGCGTGACGATGCGCCCCGGCTGGCGCCGCCGCACCATGGGCATCACCAGCGGATGGAGCACGTTGTAGAAGGCATCCAGGTTGGTGTGGATGACGCTGTCCCAGTCCTCGGCGCTGAGTGCGGGAAATGCGTTGTCGCGCGCAATGCCCGCGTTGCACACGACGCCGTAGTAGGCCCCATGGCTTTCCACGTCGTCGAGCAGCGCGGCGCAGGCAGCCGGGCGGTCTGCCACATCGAAGGCCAGCACGCGCACGCCGCGGCCCAGCCCACGGATCTCGTCGGCGGTGGCATGCAGGTCGTCGCTGTGGCGACGGCCATGCACGACGAGGTCGAATCCGTCGCGCGCCAGCCGCATGGCGATGGCGCGGCCAATGCCCCTGCTGGAACCTGTCACGAGCACGGTCTGCGAGTTGCTGCCCGCACGGTCCATTGACGATGGCCCGCGATCAGCGTGGTTGGGTTTCATGTAATGCGTTGTGGTCTGAATCAAGACTCGCCGGCCGGTCCGGCGAAGAGGTCGGCGCCTTCCGGCGGCTCAAACACCGACACCCTTGCGGTGGCCACGGTGTCGCCATCGAGCAGGATGCGGCAATCGAACATGCCCAGCCCGTTGGAGCCGATCAGTTCGCAGCAGGCCTCCACCCGCAGGGTGACGCCGCTGGGGAAGCCCGCACATCGGGCCTCGTAGCGACGGCTTCCGAGCAGGAAGCCCAGGCGCGGCCGCCCCCCGGCGCGCACCGCGCGGGCACCCGCCCACGCCGCGATGGCCTGCGCCATGTACTCGATTCCGACCCAGGCGGGAACCTCTCCGTCGCACACGAACAGGCCATCGAAGGGGACGTCGACCTCGGCCACGGCGCGCTCCTCGTCCGCCTCGACCAGACGGTCGAGCAGGCACATGGGGCCACGATGGGGCACGAAGGGGGCGATGGGCTGGGGAGTCATGCCGTAGAGATGAGCAGCGCCGCGTTGCTGCCGCCAAAGGCAAAGGAGTTGCTGAGCACATGGCGAGGCGCGCGGCCGAGCGCCTCGCCGGGGTTCACGACGCGCAGCGCCGCCAGCTCGGGGTCGCGCTCGCCATCCCACCCATGAGGCGGGAGCTGGCCGCGCGGATTGTCGACCAGGGTGAGCCAGGCCAAGGCGGCTTCGATCGCGCCGGCGGCCGCCAGCGCGTGGCCGGTCAGGGGCTTGGTGGAGCCCACAGGCACTTCGAACCCCAGCACCTGTGCTACCGCGTGGCTTTCCATCGCGTCGTTCTGGCGCGTGCCGGTGCCGTGCAGGTTCACGTAGTCCACCGCGCCCGGCAGCACGCCGGCGCGCTGCAGCGCCAGCCGCATGGCGTCGGCCGCGCCACGGCCTGAAGGATCGGGCGCCGACATGTGGTGGGCATCCGACGTCTCGCCCCAGCCCGCCAGCCGCAAGGGGCCGGGCTGCCGGCTCATGAGGAAGAGCGCGGCGCCCTCGCCCAGGTTGATGCCACGCCGGTTCGACGACAGCGGATTGCAGGGTGCCGGCGACACGCACTCCAGCGCACGAAAGCCGGCCACCGTGAGGCGACACAGGGTGTCGGCGCCCCCGGCAACGACGACATCGACCAGGCCCGCGCGCAGGAGACGTGCGGCCGAAGCCAATGCTTTGGCGCCGGAAGAGCAGGCGGTGGAGATCACGTGCGCAGGCCCGCTGATCCCGAAGCGGCGCGCAAGGAAGGCCGCGGCGTTGCCCATTTCCTGCTGCGAGTAGTGGTAACCCACGGGCCAGCCCTTGCCGGCAAGGCGGCTGTGCGCCGCCGCCTCGCCTTCGGCCACGCCGCCGGCGCTCACGCCCAACACCACACCCACGCGGTCGGGACCATGGCGGGCCACCGTCTCGTCGACGGCCGTTTGCAGCTGCGCCCATGTGGCCGCCAACAGGGCGTTGTTGCGGGAACTCTGCGATGCGGGAACGGCCGCGCCCAGCACGGGCGGCTCCTCGGCCAGGCAGCCCAGGTGCAGCGGCACACCGGGGCTCCACGCCTCGGTCTCGACCAGGCCGGCAGGCCGAGGCGCGAACAGCGCATGCCGCACCGCCTGCGCGCCATGCCCCAGCGAACAGCTCACGCCCATGGCGTTGAGGTAGACGGTCATTGGTGCACCCTTGGCGCTTCGCGCCGCCCCTCCGAGAGGGAATTCGCCCCTACGGACGGCCAGGCGGGCCTCATGCCTCCTCCCCCAACGGCTGCGACACGACCCGCAGCCGGTATCCCTGTGCGTGCTGCACGAGCTCGGCATGTCGCGCGTCTTCGTACCGCACCGTGGCGATGGGTCGGCTCTCGTGTCTCAGCACGCGCACGCGGTCACCGGCTTCGAGCGACCACCCCGCAGGCAACGCTTCGCGCACCGCCTGCGCCGGCCACATCATGAGCTGCAGATCGCTGAGCACACGCTCGGCGCTCACCGCCGCGGGCCACCACGACGCACTGGTGTGCTTCAGCTCGCGCCCGTCCCACTCGAGCCGGGCGGCCGTCTGGCCTGCGATGAGCAGCGCGAGCCGCAGCTGCGTGGCGTCGGCTTCCAGCAAGACGTCGATCCGATGCAACTGGCCCGCGGCCTCGACCTCGATCTGCTGCTGCTGCGCGAGGCTGCGGCCGAGCGCCGCGGGAGACAGGCGCAGGGGCGGCATGTCGATCGACGCCGCGCCGCCGGGCACCGGCCGCATGCCGGCGCAGCCCACGACCGCGATCAACGCGACGCCCAGGAGGAGCCGTCGGGCGAGGGTCATGCGCGAGCGAGCCTCAGCAGCGTGTGGCCGTAGCCTATGCCGTCGCGACTATCCACGAGCACGAGCCCCGACCGGCCGGCGAGCCGAAGGTAGTCGGTCGCCTCATAGACCTTGCTGTTGCCGTTGGCCATGGCAGTGAAGTACGGCGAGGTGTTGATGAGGCAGTAGGCAGCGATGTCGTAACGCTGCCGGTCCCAGAAGGTATCCATCACCAGCACCTGCCCCCCGGGCGCCAGTGCGCCGGCCGCGCGCTCGAAGATGCCGGCGATCACGTCTTCGCTGAAGCAGCTGAGGAACTGGCTCATCCACACCACATCCATCCCGGAGGGAAAGGGCTTGCCGGCGTCGAGCATGTCGATGGGATGCAGCCGCGCCCGCTCGCGCAAACCAGCGTCCACCAAGGTCTGTTCGGCCACCCTCAGCTGTTGCGGCAGGTCCACCAGATGAAGCTCGACCTCCTCGTTGTGCCGCAACGCGGCGCAAGCGAACTTGCCGGTGTTCGCGCCGATGTCCATCACACGGCGCGGTGCGGTGGCGAACACGTCGGGCATCACCTCGGGAAACGAGGTGTCCGAGTAGTGATGGTCGAAGGCGAACCAGCTGGTCCGGGCAGGCTCGGGCCGCTCGGTCATGCCTTCGTACAGGGTGGGCCAGGGGCCCAGCGCCGCAAGGCCTGCAGGACGCTTTTCATCGAGTGCGCGGTCCAATGCGGCGAGGCCCACGTAGCACACGTCGTTGATGAAATCCATGTTGACCTGGGTGATGGTGTCGGTGAGCACGCAGTACCCGGCCTTGTCGAGCACGTAGCGGCCTTCGCGCAGTCGCACCACTGCGGCGGACAGGCAGCTTTCCAGCACCACCTTGAGCGCGTAGGCCGTCCAGCGCCCTGTGGCCTCGAGTTCTTCGACGGTGCGACCGATGTCGCCCGCTTCGGCCAGCGCCTGCAGCATGCCGCGCTTCCACGCATACCGCACGCACTGGAACACCACCGGGCCGAAGGCGATCTTCTGCGCTTCGAAACGGGCCGCAAAGGCCGACTGGCGCTCCGGGGAGAAGGTCTTGTCACGCACGGCGCGTCCTCCCACGCATGGCCGTGATGAGGGAGCGCCCGAGTACGCAAGGCGGCATGTGGACCGTGTGAGGAAGGACGGACGAACGTGGCATGTCGGTCAAGAGTGTGGGGATGAACCAGGAGCCGGCGCGCGTCGCAGCACCGGCGCGAGCCCGGCCACGAGGGCCAGGCCGATGAGGAGGGTGAGCCCGAAGGCCCGCAGGGCGGGGGTGGCTGACAGCGCCAGCAGCCCGAAGGAAAGCCAGGTGCTCAACGCACCCATCACGACCGCCAGCCAGGCCGAGCCGTCGTCGGGATGTTCCAGCAGGAAGATGCCGTAGTCGACACCCACGCCGAGCAGGAGCGCAAGGGCAAGCACGGGGAAGAGTTGCACCGGGTGGCCCAGCGCGCCGAGCATTGCAAGCGTGAGCACCGTGGCGAGCGCGGTCGGCAACCACGCACGCCAGGCCATCCGCCCGAAGCGCCAGACCAGCGCCAGCAGCACGAGCGCATGGCCGAGCACGAGCAACCACGCCATCGACCCCCTGTAGCGCCCGAGCAGGTCCGACACCTCCACCGTCTTGTCGACCCACCGCACGCCGGGCAAGCCGTTGGCGGCCACCGCCAGGGTCGGCAGCGCGGCCACGTCGTGCAAGCCGCGCAGCATGACCACGCTGGTCTGCTCGCCACGGATGTCGCCCAGCCACAGCGCGCGGGCCGGCACGGACACCGGGTGCTCCAGCCACTGCTCCAGTGTCAGGGGCTCGGCGGCGAACGACGGACGCTGCACGCGCTCCCCCAGGGCCGCATTCACGCCGGCCAGCACCTGCTGCTCGACGCGCGCGGTCAGTTCGCCGTCGGTCCGCTGACGAGCCATGGAGGGCACCCAGTCCGACACTGCGGCGTACCCCCCGATCTGACCCTGGCGCACCAGGGCGTCGAGCCGGGTCTTGAGCACCTCTTCGCGCTGCAGCGTCTCTTCCACGCTGGCGCCGCGCACGAGGTAGAACTGTGCCGGGCTGGGCACGCCCAGGAGTGCACTCACCCGACGCTGCGACTGCACGAGATCGACCGGCGAGTTCTGCAACTGACGGATGTCGTCGCGGGCGGTGAGCCGGGCGAGGCCGAGAGCGCCGAGGGTGGCGATCACGAGGGCCGTGAGGCCGGTGCGCCACGTCAGCTGGGCGCGCGGCCAGCGGGCGAGGCTGGCCGTCACCCGCTGCGACACGCGGCCGCGGCGCGGCGCCCCGCGGTCGAGCACGGGAAACCAGCAGACGACAGTGAGCAGTGCCGCGAGCAAACCCACCGAGGAGAACAGCGCCATCTGCCGCAGGCCCGGGAAGGGGGCGACACCCAATGCCAGATACGCCGCCACGCTCGTGAGCAGGGCCCACATCAAACCGGGAAGCAGTTGCCGCATCAGGCTGTGCGGTTCGACTCCGGGGCGCCCTTGGCGGCTGGCGAAATAGTGGATGCCGTAGTCCTCGGCCACGCCGACGAGGCTGGCACCGAAGACCAGCGTGAGCAGATGCACCTTGCCGAACACCCAGGCCGTGACCGAAAGCGCGCAGGCGCAGCCCACGACCAGCGACAAGCCAACGAGCACCACGGGCCGAGGCGAAAGGAACGTTGCCCACACCAACAGCAGCACGGCCGCGAGCGAACCCCATCCGATGGTGTTGATCTCGCGGCTGGCGGCCACCGCCGCCGCTTCGGCATGCAAAGGCACGCCAGCCTTGAGCACGTGCAGCCCGGGGGTGGCTGCGCGCGCCGCGGCTGCGGCCTGCTTCAGCGCGTCGTCCAGCACGGGATCGCCGCTCAAGCTGAACGCCGAGCCTGTCAGCTCATAGCGCATCACCACCCAGTGCAAGCCCTCGCCTGCCACCCACAGCTCGCCGTCGCGTGGCCGAGCCCGGCTGTCGCCGGCCCGCGCGCTCCACCAGGCACTCCACATCCCGAGGGGATCCGCAACCCAGTCGGAGAGCCTCATGCGCGCGGCAGGCTGGTACAGCGCCGACAGCGCCACCTGGGTCAGATCGGACGCGGGTGTGGCACTCAGCTGGTCGCGCTGCGCGGCGGTGAGCAGGCGATCGCGCCAAGGCCGGTAGAAGGCGATGGATTCGGCCATGACGGCCTGCCCGGCCCCCGACACCTCGTGCAGCCGCGAAGATGCCGGCAAGGCCGAGCGCCAGGCGTTCGCCCCGTGCCGCGCCTCGTCCCATTGCGGCGCGCCGAGCAGGACGATGACCTGCCGCGAGGCGCCCTCGGCGAGCCGCTGGGTGGCGAGCGCGAGCTCGGGCGCCTGCTCGTCGGCGGGCAGCAGGGCCATCACGTCGGCATCCAGGCGGCCAGCCTGCCAGAAGCGCCATTGGTGTACAGCCACCGCCAGCACGAATACCAACCACAGCACGGCCGCAGCCGTGTGCAACACGCCGTGCGGGCGGGAAGCCAGCGCGACGGCAGGCGGGCGATCCAGCGCGGTCGGCTCACTCAAAGCGGGCCGCCTCCTCGCGGGTGAGCGCCATCGACTGCACCTGGTCAGTGAAACGGATCACGCTCGCATCGCCCTGGGCCTCCTGGAGCCGCAGGCCGCGCACATCACTGTCGCCTTCGATCTCGATGCGTGTGACCCAGTGCGCCAACGCAGCGTCGCGCGGCGCGAGCGCGAGGCGCCAGCCCCCCGCGCCGAGAAGCTCGCCTTCGATCTGGAACCGCGAGCCCAGCGTGGCGAGGTCGGCGCTCATCAGCGCGAACAGCATTTCGTTCACCGCGCGCAGGGCGGGCTCGTCGCGCGTCTCGATGCTCTGCTCGGGGCGGCCATCGGCGCGCCGGGAGAGCAGGCGCTCCCGCGTGACGATTAGCGACGACTCGAACGGCTCGCGGGTGTGCCACACCACGCCGCGCTCCCTCGCGACGAGAAAGTCGCCGCGGGAGACCAGTGCGTGCTTGAACCCGCGCACCGTCTTGCGCTGCTCGAACTGGCCGCGCAACACAGGCGCGTCGCTCAGGCGCCGCCGCACCTGGTCGGCAAGCTGGGGCGACGCCGCCATGAGAGGCGACACCACGCAGCCGGCGAGGAGGCCGAGGACGACCCGACGGCGTGCCGGGCCGCTCATGGCGATACCCCCAAGCGTTCCCAGAGCACCGGTGGGCAGACGAAGCACATCTCCTGCGTGGTCAGGTCGACGGCCACCTGGATGGACGTGGCGCGATGGACCTTGGCGCCGGTCCGCGCATCGCGCACCAGGTAATCGATGCGCAGCCGGTTCTCCCACTCCACGATGCTGGCCGTGACCTTGAGCGGCTGGCCGAAGGTGGCCGGACGCACGTACTTGAGCCGCAAGTCGACGACCGGCCAGGCATAGCCCGACTCGCGCATGCGGGGGTAGTCGTAGTCGTACTTGGCCAGGAGCGCGCAGCGGGCGAGCTCCAGGTACTTGACGTAGTGACCGTGCCAGACGATCTCCATCGCGTCGATGTCGAAGAACGCCGGCGTCACCTCGATCTCGTGGCTGAGGTCAGGACGCATACGGCCTCCACACCGGCTCGCGCAGCATGCGCAGCAACCGCTGAAGATCGCCGTCGAGAGCCCGGTCCTCCACGACGAGGGCGATGCCGTCTTCGATCTCGGCATGGAAGGCCGCCAGTGCGTGACCCAGGGCCAGCCGGGGGTCGATGCGTGTGCGCAGGGTCAGCGCCTGCCGGGCGGCGATCAACATGGCGGCCACCACCTGCTCGGTGAGTTCCAGCACGCGCAGGGCGTCACGTGCCGCAATGGTGCCCATGCTCACCTTGTCCTGGTTGTGGCACTCCGTCGAACGCGAGAAGACCGAAGCGGGCATGGTCTGCTTGAGCGCCTCGGCGGTCCACGCCGACACGCTGATCTGCAGCGCCTTCAGGCCATGGTTGACGGCGGCACGCTCGCCGGTGGCGGCGGACAGGTTGGCCGGCAGTCCATGGTTGTAGCGGGCGTCGACCAGCAACGCGAGTTGCCGGTCGAGCAGATCGGCCACGTTGGCGACGGCGTTCTTGAGGCCATCCATCGCGAAGGCCACGTGACCACCGTAGAAGTGCCCGCCGTGCAGGACCTGCCCGCGCTCGACGTCGACGATGGGGTTGTCGTTGGCGCTGTTGAGCTCGTTCTCGATGAGCGTGCGGAAGAAGGGCAGCGCGTCCTCCAGCACGCCGATGACGTGCGGCGCGCAACGCAGCGAATAGCGGTCCTGCAGGCGCTGATCGTTGCGCGCCGGACGATCGCTGGCAAGGTCGGCGCGCAGACGTGCAGCCACGCGCTGCTGGCCGGCGTGCGGCTTGACTTCGAAGAGCGCCTCGTCGAAGTGATGCGCATTGCCGGCGCTGGCCACGACGTTGCACGCGGTGATCCGCGTGGCCAGGCGCGAGACGGTATCCGCCCGCTGCCACGCCAGGCAGGCGAGCGCGGTCATCACCGCCGTGCCGTTCATGATGGCCAGCCCTTCCTTGGGCCGCAGCCGCAACGGTTCGATGCCGAGCGCCGTGAAGGCATCACGGGCCCGGCAGCGCTCGCCGCGCCACAGCACCTCGCGTTCCCCGCACAGCACCGCCGCCACATACGACAGAGGGGTCAGGTCGCCGCTTGCGCCCACCGACCCCTCGGCCGGGATCAGGGGCAGCACGTCATGCACCAGCAGGCGCTCGATCTGCTCCAGCAGCGCCACGCTCACGCCACTCTTGCCTTGTGCCAACGAGGCGAGCCGCACCGCGAGCACGGCACGCGTTTCCTCGGGCGTGAGCCAGCGCCCGGCGCCGCACCCGTGGTAGGTGTACAGGTGATGCGGCAACTCGGGCACCAGCGCAGGCGGAATGGTCACGGTGCACGAGTCGCCATAGCCGGTGGTCACGCCGTAGACGACACCGTCCTCCTGCAACAGTTGCTCCAGGAAATCGGCGCCGCGCGCGATCCGCTCGCGAAACCCCCCTTCGGATGAAAGGACGGCCACCGCCTTGCGGTGCGCGATCGCCACCACGTCTTCGATCGAGATCCGGCTGCCGTCGAAGCGCACTTGGGCATGTTCAGGCGATGTCATGAGGTGGCACAGCCACGGGCTGCTCCCAGAAAGAGAAAAAGTTGAACCATTCGTACGGCGCCTGTGCGAGCCGGGCCTCGAGACGCGCGGCGAAGGTTGCCGCATGGCGGGCCATCGCCAGGGCGCGCTCGGCGCGCGGCAACTGCACGCGCTGCGCGATCGGCTCGAAATGCACGACATGGCCGCCGGGCTCGCGCAGGCACAGCATCGAGTACAGCGGGCAACGCAGCAGCGAGGCCAGCACGTAGGGGCCGACCGGCCAAGGCGCCTCGCGACCCAGGAAGTCGGCCCGGGTCACGGTGTTCGTCCCGGGTCGCAGCGGCACGCGGTCGCCGGCCATCGCGATGAACTCACCGCGCGCCACCTTCTCGGCGAGCACGACGGCTGTTGCCGCAGTCACGTCGCGCACCTGCATCAGCGTCACGTCGCTGTCCGGGCGCAGACGGCGGAGCACGCGGTTGAAGCGCTCGGCATGCGCCGTGTGCACGAGCACGGTGAGCCGGAATCCTCCCTGGCGTTCGGCCATGACCTGGCACAACTCCAGGCAACCGACATGCGCCGTGATGAGCATGCCACCCTCGCCTCGCTCGATCATGCGCAGCAATGGTTCGTGCCCCACGTAGCGCATGCGGCCGCTACCGCCGCTGCGGCCTCCGCCCATCGCCACCATCTTGTCGAGCAGCGTGTCGGCAAAGGACAGGAAGTGACGCACCGTGTGCCGCCGCCCGGGCGCCGCTCCGATGGCGCCGTGGCGATCCTGCATGCGCTGCAGGTACTCGAGCGAAGCCCGCCTGGCCTTGCGCCGTGTGAGCCAGTAGTACAGCACCACCGGGTACAGGCACACGAGGAAAGGCAGCCGCCCCAGGAAGCGATGCACTCCGTAAAGGAACCACATCCCGGCCACGAAGGTGCTCTCGCCCACCTGCGCCCAGTGCGTGTGGGAATCGACCGAACGGCCTGTCGCGTTCATGTCCGCGCCACCTTGCGCCACAGGAGCCGCGGCAGACGGCGCAGCATGCCGAAGAACAGCAAGGCATGCATGCGCGTGATGAGAACGTTGTCCAGCCAGACCCTGAAATGCGAGATCCCGTCTTGCGGGTAGCTCACGCGGGTCGGCTGATTCACGATGCGCACGCCGCGCCAGTGCAGGCGCACCAGCACTTCGACATCGAAGTCCATGCGCTCGCCGAGCGGCTCGCTCTCGATGAGGTCGACCACGGCCGCCAGCGGATAGACCCGAAAGCCGCACATCGAGTCGCGGATCTCCAGCGACAGGGTATGGATCCACACCCACACATGCGTCGCGTAGCGGGCATAGAGGCGCCCCTTGGGCACGCTCACGTCGTAGACGGGGCAGCCGCAGATGACGGCGTGCGCGTGCTTGCGCGACAGGGCGAGGAAACGGGGAATGTCGGCGGCATCGTGCTGGCCGTCGGCATCGATCTGCAACCCGTGGCTGTAGCCTTGCCGGCGCGCCTCGCGCAGGCCGGCCATCATGGCGCCGCCCTTGCCCCGGTTGCCCGGCAGGCGCAACAAGGTAACCCCTTCGCCGTCCTCACGCGCGAGTTCGTCGAGCACCTGCGCGCACCCGGGCTCGCTGCCGTCGTCCACCAGCACGCAGTGCAGCCCGCAATTGCGCACGGCCTGCACCATGCCGCCCACCGTGGCGGGATGGTTGTAAACGGGAATCACGGCGACTGTCGAATCAGACACGGCCCGCCTCAAGAACGATGCGGCCGCTGGCGTGCGCACCAAGGACCGAGCTGTAGCGAAAGCCGAGCACGCCGGCGTCGGCCTGCCACTGCAGGCTCAGTTCCACTGAAGTGCCGGGTCGCACCGGCTGCTGAAACTTCAGGGCATCGAGCCGCTGAAAGCGTGCCGGCAGCGCAAAGCACTCGCGCGCAAAGCCGATGGCCCAATCGACCTGCGCCACACCGGGCAGGATGGGCTGCCCGGGAAAGTGGCCATCGAAAACCGCAAGGTCGGCGGACACGTCGATTTGCACCACGGCGCTCGACGCATCGCGCCGCACCCAACGCGCCAACGGCAGCGTCGGCCGGAACAGCGCGGACAGCAGCGCTTGCGTCGCCTTTCCCTGCGCGTCCACCGGCAGGGCTGCGACATAGCGCCAACGGCGTGGCAACGCCACACGTTCCACGTGGCTGAGCAAGGCCGTGCGCAGCCGCTCGTTCAGTACCCGCTTGCCATGGCGCCGAAGCACGTCCCAGCCCTCGATACTGGGAACGACCACAGCACCGAGCCGGTCGCCCGGCAGCGCCAGCACACGGGCCTCGCGGACCTCCGCCTGCGTGGCCAAGGCGTTGTCCATGGCCGTGAGCGACACGCGCTTCTCGTGCACCTTCACGATGCGATCGGCACGGCCGCGCAGCACGAAGCCGCCTTCGGCCGGCTCGGCGACATCGGATGTCGTCCACCAGGCGTCGACGTACAGATGCGGCGAGCGCACCTCGAGCAGCTCGCCATCGAGCCGCCACTGCACCTCGGGCAGCGCGCGCCAGGTGTCGCCATGCCGCGCGCGCTGGCGCCACGCGATGCCGCCGGTCTCGGAACTGCCGTACACCTCTATGGGCGAACGGCCGAGCAACGACAGCGCCGCCTCTGCCGCCTCGGGCGGCAGAGGCCCGCCGGAGGAAAAGACTGCCCGCACCGCACGTCGCGCCCGCGACCAATCGATCTCTTCGGGCAAACGCTTCAGGTGCGCGGGGCTCGCCACCAGCACGCAGGCTCCGTGCGGGCTGGCGATGATTTCCTCCGGGTGTTCGATCCGCCTGGCGACGTAGGGCCGGCCCGCGGCCAGCGGCCACAGCACCGAGAACAGCAGCCCGTAGATGTGCTGGTGCGACACCGTGGCGAGCACCACCGCGGCGTCCTCGAGGCTCGCCCCGAAAGCGTCGTGCAGGTGGCTGACTTCCGCGTCGAGCTGCGCCAGCCGCTTGGGGATGGCCACGGGTTCGCCGCTGGAGCCCGAGGTGTAGACGACGAGCCGGGCGGTGTCGGGGTCGAGCGGCACAAGGGTCTGCGCCGGCCGCGCATCGCCGCACAAGGGCAACTCGGAGGCAAAAGCGTCGACCTCGACGCGCAGGCGCTGCACGGTGGCCGGTTGCAGGTCTCCGGGAAGGAGCACCTCCACTCCCGCGTGCCAGGCGCCCCACAGTGCCGCGGCGAAGCGGTAGCTGTCGTCATCGTGCAGGGCGTAGCGGCGGCCCCCGTGCTGGGCGAAGCGTGCTTGCCAGGCCGCCACGTCGGCGAGGAAGCACGAGCGGCGCAGCAGCTCACCGCCACGCCAGGCGATGGGCCGGTCGGCGCTCGCCGTGCCGGCCGCCACCCACGGCAAGGAAAGCCAGTCAGCCATGCGCCGACCTCGCCTTCACGCGCTGGCGGATCACCCACTCGGCTGCGAACAGCATGCCCATCAGCACGTAGGCAATGCATCCGTTGTAGAACGCCCAGGTCGCGGTGGATGCCCACAGCGCCGTGGCGAGCGCGACTGCGCCGTTGGCCACGAAGAACACGCACCACACCTGCGTCACCCGACGCGTGTACCGGACGGCGGCAGGCGGCAGGTCGGGCTCGGACAGGCGCGCAAGCCGCTCGATGAGCGAGGGCGGGCGCACCAGGCTCGCGGCGAACACCAGGAGCAGCACGGCGTTGACCAGCGCGGGATACAGCTTCAGGGGACCCCAGGCATTGAACGACACGCTGGCCGCTGCCATGACGCCGGCACCCGCGGCCGCCACCCACCAGAACGCCTGCCGCGTGGACCATGCACGCGCGCAAGCCAGCACCGTCAGCGCGAGCGCCAACCAGCGCGGTTCCAGGCGACCATGGGCCAGGTAGACCGCCGGCGGGAAGACGAGCGTCGCCACCGCGAGGGCCAGGGCAGGCAGCTTGGGCAAGTCGACCTCAGGCAGCGTGGCCGTCTTTCAGCAGGCCGTGCAGGGCATCGACCACGTCCTGCACCGTGCGCACCGACTTGAACGCATCGGGCTGCAGCCGCTTGCCCACCAAGGGCTTGAGCTGCACGATGAGGTCGACGGCATCGATGCTGTCGATGTCCAGGTCGTCGCCGAGCCGCGCGTCCGGCGTGATCCGAGCCACGTCGATCTCGAAGGTTTCGTGAAGGATCGCCACGATGCGCGCGTAAATGTCTTGCTTGTCCATGTGTCGACTTCAGAGCTTGCGTTGCGCGGCCACGAAAGCCGCCAGCGACCGGACGCTGGCGAAGTGCCGGCGCGTCTCCTGCGAGTCGGCAGACAGGCTCACGCCATAGCGCTTCTGGAGCGCCAAGCCCAGTTCGAGCGCATCAATGGAATCGAGGCCCAGCCCCTCCACGAACAAGGGCTCGTCCGTCACGATGTCGTCCGGACGGATGTCTTCAAGCGCGAGTGAAGAAACGATCAGTTCCTTGATTTCCTGTTCAAGCGGCTGCACGGGCGGTCTCCGGAAAGAAGTAGTCGGCGAGATGTTCAGTGAGGTGCCGCGCGGCAAGCGCTTCGCTGCGGCAGCTGTCGATGAAGTGGCCCACGTCGATGTCGTCGCCCACCTCGATGACGAAGTGCGGGCGCCGAACCGGTACACGCCACCATTCCTGGCCTTTGGCCAGCGTGGGCGGTGTGACTCGTATGCGCAGCGGTGTCACGTCCACCCTGGCGCGCACAGCCACATTCGCCGCGCCGCGCTGCAGCCGCACGCGGCCACCCAGCGGCGTGCGCGTGCCCTCAGGAAAAACAATGAGGTTGTTGCCCGCGCGCAGCGAAGCGACGCAGTCGTCCACCAGGGCGGGACCGGTATCGTTGCAAACCAGCGCAGCAGCGCGCACCGGACCTCGCGTGAAAGGGTTGTTCGCCAGCGCAGCCTTCACGATGCAGTCGGCACGCTCCACGAGGGCCATGAGGAACACCACGTCGATCAGTGACGGATGGTTGGCGAGGATGAGCAGGCCCCGACGGCGCAGCTTCTCGACGCCGCGCAGCTCATACGTAAGCACACCCATGGCCCGCATCATCGAGATGAAGCCCCGGAAGCTGTGATGCACGACCACCCGCGCGGTTGCTGCCCTGCGCAACGGCACGCGCACGGCGATGCCGAGCAAGGGAAACACCGTCAGTCGCAACAGCAGGCCGCCCAGCCCGAAGCAGGCGAAGCACCAGGCGGTGGCCGTCACCCGCCAGCAGCGGTCCAGGCGCTCACACACGACGCAAGGTCCACGAGGTGCCATCGGCGACGCGGCGCAACAAGCGGTCTTCGGCGAGCGCAAAGCGCATCACATCCAGCCCGAAGGGCAGCCCCGGATCACAGCTTGGGGATTCACCCGGCCGCGAGGCGGCGAGTTCGATGCGAGGCTGCCCGGGTGCCGGCGCACGCACGCGCCACGCCCAGGCATAGCAGGCTGCAGGCTCGTCATGGAAGCACGCATAGTCGTGCGGAAGCGGCGCGTCATAGCACACCACCGTCACCTCGGGCGCACCGTCAGCGAGCAAGGCGGCAGCCTCCACCAGCCCCGCGGCCGCACTCGCGGCACCGGCCGCCACGGCCACCTGCTGCGCGCGGTCGCCGCGCGCGATCGAATACAAGGCGCCGATCGCGTTGTGCACCGACAAGCCGAAAGCGGCGGGCGAGACACCCTCGCCGCGCGCCACCGCGGCGAGCAGTTCCAGGGACCTTGTGGCGTCGCCGTAGCGCGATGCGAGAACCGTGGGCACGCCCGCGTCCGAGGGCGGGCACCAGTAGGCCGCCTGCACCGCCATGCGGCCCATGGGATCGAGGCGCCGACGTGACATGGCGGGCATCTCGGAAAGCGCGGGGACGCCATCACCCCGGGGCAGCCAGGGCCGCGCCGCCCAGGCGTTCCAACGGTCAACGGTATCCAGGCCTGGCGCGTAAGCCGCCCAGGCGCTGATGGCCAACTCGGTTCTCAATTGCTGCTAATGCGGCGGTTCCAGACGCGAACCTGCGTCGGACGATGCCGTCACCCCTTCTCCACTGGGGGCGGCATTCTACGGAGGCCGCAAGCGCGTTCTGGGAAATCTGGGCAGCAGAGTTGGGGGTGCCGGCGAGCAGATGGATCATCAACGTGCGCTAGGCACGTGCTCGAAACACACTGCGTGGAACCCGAGAGAACCGATGGATTTGCCGTCCTGGCTAGTGCAGTGTTTCGCACTGAGCGGCGCTTATGGGCCAGCGGATTCACCCTCGAAGCAAGGCGCAAACCGCAGCGATACCGCAAAGACGCGATTTCATTTCCGCATAGTGTCGAACACTGCACTCGCCTTCAGAGGCTGGGAAGCAATCCGGCGTGGCCGAGCGGGCCCTGGAAATGGTGCCAATCAAGGCGCAAAGCACAGCCATAGCCCGGGCTATGGCGAGCGTTTGCAGAGACTAGTGGCGCCATTTGCAGGGTACGAGCGGTCATGTCGGATTGCTTCTCAGCCTCTCAGTCGTCATGACGGTGCCGCCTGGGATCGGCCGGCACCCAGCGCCCTTCGCGATAGGGGATGCCGTACTCGTCGCGATGGCGATCGTGACGGTGCCAATGGCGGCGACCGTGGTGTCGATAAGGCTGCGTCACATAGACCACCGTACGTTCCGGCCGGTAGACCACCGGGGGCGCCACGTACACCGGTGCGGGTTGCACCACCACCGGGGGCGACACCACGTAGACAGGCGCAGGCACATAGAGCGGCGCCGGGGCGGCGTAGATCGGCGCATTCGAGACCACCGTACTCACCGCGGGCACGTTGATCCCCACGGACCAGTAGACGTCTCCCGCCCGGGCTGCCCCCGTGGCGAAAGCGCAGCCGAGGGCGGCAACGATGAAAGCGAAAGGTCTCCTCACGGTGGCTCCTTGTCTGCGCACAGCAAGCGCCCCGTCTCAACGCATGCGCGCCATGGATGCGTTGACGGGTCGAAGGTAAGCGATCGTTTCCCCATGGCCATCCGCCCATGCTGGCCGATCGGCGCCGCTGCCGCGCCGCATACCCCGTCGATAGAATGCCCGCCACCTTTTCAGGGCCACCGCCTGCCATGACTTCGCCGAAGCACGATGCCCCGCCTGCGGGCGACACGAAGACCAGCAACTTCCTGCGCCAGGTGATCGAACGGGATCTGGCGCAGGGTGCCTGCCAGGGCCGCATGTGGGCCGGCAGCCCCGGCGACGCCGCGCACCAGGCACAAGGCGGCTCCGACCCGGCACGCATCCGCACGCGCTTTCCGCCCGAGCCCAACGGCTACCTGCACGTGGGCCATGCCAAGAGCATCTGGCTGAACTTCGGCCTGGCGCAGGAGTACGGCGGCGTGTGCCACCTGCGCTTCGACGACACCAACCCTGAAAAGGAGGAGCAGGAGTACGTCGACGCCATCGTCGAAACGGTGAAGTGGCTCGGCTACGACTGGCATGCCCACGGCACGAGCCACCTGTTCTATGCGAGCAACTATTTCGACTTCATGTACCGGGCGGCCGAGTACCTGATCGAAACGGGCCATGCCTATGTGGACGAGCAGACGCCCGAGCAGATGCGCGCCACGCGCGGCGATTTCGGCACGCCGGGCACGGACAGCCCGTTTCGCCATCGCTCGCCCGAAGAGAACCTCGCACGCTTTCGCGAGATGCGCGACGGCCGCCATCCCGACGGCGCCATGGTGCTGCGCGCCAAGATCGACATGGCCAGCCCCAACATCAACCTGCGCGACCCGGCCATCTACCGCATCAAGCGCGCCACGCACCACAACACCGGTGACACCTGGTGCATCTACCCGATGTACACCTACGCGCACCCCATCGAGGACGCGCTGGAGAACATCACCCACAGCATCTGCACGCTGGAGTTCGAAGACCAGCGGCCGTTCTACGACTGGACGCTGGAGCGCCTGGCGCCCCTGCTGCGCACGCCGCAGTTCCAGCGCGCCCGCCAGCTCATCGAGAAGATCGAGGCCGAGGGCGTGGAGGCCGGCAAGGAGTTCGCGCTCCACTGCCACAACCAGGCGCACAAGCTCTACACCAGCGACCCCGAAGCCACGATGCGCTCGCTCTTCGCCGGCTGGGAGCACAACCGCGACCGTGTGGTGCACGAACTGCCGCAGTTCTTCGCCCTGCTGCGGCAGCACACCGCGCAGTTCACACCGCTGCTGCAGCACGCGCTGGACGCGCACCACCCCAACTTCTTCAACCTGCCGCACCAGTACGAATTCGCGCGGCTGAACCTCACCTACATCGTCACCAGCAAGCGCAAGCTCAAGCAACTGGTCGATGAGGGCCATGTGCAGGGCTGGGACGACCCGCGCATGCCCACGCTGGTGGGGCTGCGCCGGCGCGGCTACACGCCCGAGAGCGTGAAGCTGCTGGCCGAGCGCAGCGGCGTGAGCAAGGCGGGCGGCTGGATCGACTACTCTGCGCTGGACATCGCGCTGCGCGACGACCTGGAAGGCAAGGCGCCGCGTGCCATGGCCGTGCTGGACCCGCTCCTGCTCAAGCTCACGAACTGGGCCGACGTGTTCGGCAGCGAGGCGCACCGCGAAGGCTGCACGGCTCCCGCGCACCCGCAACGACCCGATCTCGGCACGCGGCACTTCAGCCTGGGCCCGCAGGTGTGGATCGAACGGGACGACTACATGGAAACGCCTCCCAAGGGCTTCTTTCGGCTCTTTCCAGCGAACCGGGTGCGGCTCAAGTATGGGTACGTGGTGGAGTGCACGGGCGCCGAGCAGGACGACTCAGGGCGCGTCACCGCAGTGCTGGCCAAGGTGGTGCCCGACACCAAGAGCGGCACACCCGGCGCCGACGCCGTCAAGGTGAAGGGCACGATCACCTGGCTGGGGGTGCACGATGCGCTGCCGGCGGAGATTCGGCTGTACGACCGGCTCTTCACCGAGGCCCAGCCCGATGCTGGCGGCGCCGACTACCTGCAGCGCCTCAATCCCGAGAGCAAGAGGGTGGTGCGCGGGTACATCGAACCCTCGCTGCGCGAAGCGCCGGCCGACACGCGCTACCAGTTCGAGCGGCACGGCTATTTCGTGACCGAGCCGCGCGACCACCGTCCCGATGCGCCCGTGATCAACAAGATCACTGGGCTGAAGGATGGCTGGGCGAAGTAAGGCATGTCGGATTCGTCGCAGTACCTTCTTCAGCCCTCGCGCGCAATCTCCAGCACCCGGAAGGGCGGCCGGTCCGGGTGGCTGCGAAGCAGCAGCGGCCGGGCCACGTTGTAGACGGGCACGCCGCTCACCGTGCGGCCCTCCAGGGTGCCGCGGTGCGCGTGGCCATGCACCACCGCCGTGACGGGGTAGCGCACCAGCGGATCCTCCAGCCGGCTGCTGCCGAGGAAGGGAAAGATTTCCACCGGCTCGCCCTGCACCGTGCCGGCGATGGGTGAGTAGTGCAGCATCGCGATGCGTTGCGGCGTGCGCAGCTTCGCGAGCGCCGATTCGAGTTTCAGCGCCTCCTGGATGGCTTCGTTCACGAACAGCTTGATGGCGTGCTCGCCCCAGGCCCCCAGGGAACCGCGACCGAAGCCGCCGGCAAAACCCTTGGCCCCCGCGATACCCACGCCGTGCACCTCCACCGCCTCGCCATCCAGCACCTTGGCGCCGGCTTCCATGAGCACGCGTCGCACCTGGTCGGGCGCGCCGGATTCGTAATCGTGGTTGCCCAGCACGGCGATCATCGGCTTGGACACCACGCTCAGCTCCTCGGCCAACACCTTGGCCTCCTCCGGCAGGCCGTAGTCGGTGAGATCGCCGCACAGCAGCAAGGCGTCGGCGGCTTCGGAGGCCTGCGCGAAGAAGCCGCGGAGGGTGCCCGCCGATTCCTTGGTGCAATGGAGATCGCCGACGGCGGCGAAACGCAGGGGTGCAACAGGGGCCATGACCTGTCCTCGGGGCAGCTGTCCGATGCCCGTGCCGTCGGCAATTGGCGCGCCCGTGGCCGGCATGCTGTTTGCCTGCAGCGATGTTCAGCCACTTTCGAGGGCCGGACCATGTCTGCAGTACTCGCCGGCGCGCCCCGTTGGGAAGATGCGGAGCCCGCCACCACGGCGTTCTACCGCAACGTGCTGCTCACGCTCGCGGGAGACGGCGTGCCCTTTCTCGTGGGCGGCGCATTCGCATTCGCGTCGCTGACCGGCATCCGCCGAGACACCAAGGACCTGGACCTGTTCATCCGGCGCGAGGACTACCCGCGCGTCGAGACGCTGCTGACACAGGCCGGTTACCGCACCGAGCTCACCTTCCCGCACTGGCTCGCCAAGACGCACTGCGGCGATGCGTTCGTCGACCTCATCTTCAACACCGGCAACGGCGTGATGCCCGTGGACGACGGCTGGTTCGAGCATGCCGGCGATGCCGAGATCCTGGGGCTGCCGGTGAAGATGGCGCCCCCCGAGGAAAGCCTGTGTTCCAAGGCTTTCATCATGGAGCGCGAGCGCTACGACGGCGCCGACGTGGCCCACCTGCTGCGCGCATGCGCCGGCCGGCTGGACTGGCAGCGGCTGCGCAGGCTCTTCGGGCCGCACTGGCGGGTGCTGCTGAGCCATCTCGTGCTGTTCGGCTACATCTACCCGAGCGAGCGGGGCAGCCTGCCGATGGAACTGATGGACGAACTGCTCGGGTTGCTCCGGCACGAAATGCAGGAGCCGCCGCCGCCGCTGCCGCTGTGCGCCGGCACGCTGCTCTCACGCGAGCAGTACCTGCCCGATATCGAGGAACAGGGTCTGATCGACGCTCGCTCCACGGGGATGAGCAAGATGACGACACAGGACGTCGCCCGCTGGACGGGCGCCATCCCGGGTCGGCAAGGCGGCCAGAGCGTCGAGTTGGATTCCGCGAGCGGCGCTGGGCCATCCGGGAGCGATGTTTGCAGGGTCGAAGATCCCTCGGCCGCCAGGAGCCCCGCCATGCCAGACCCAGACCACCGCAAACCACGCAACCCATATCCGCTGGACCGCGGTCGGCCCGCCGGGTCAGATGCCGCGCAGCCGGCGCCAGTCGGCGCCGATCAACCCCCGGAAGGAACCGCCCGGCGCAAGCGACCGCGCAACGCCGGCAAGGACGAGGAGCGCGTGGGCCAGGAAGGCCCGCTCGAATCGCTGGGCCGCGCCGTTTCTGCACCGGTGCGGCAGGCCGCCGATCCCAGCGAGGACGAGAAGCCGCGCTAAGCGGCGCTCCCTTCAAAGCAGGAAGGGCGACACGACGCTCATTAGCGCCATGTCGCCCTTCGAACTGACTTCGAACTGATTTCGAAACTGATGTGTCACGCAGGCCCGTGGGCCTGGCAACGATCAGAAACCGACGCTGGCACGCACCCCCAACACGCGGACGTCGTCGGCGTTGGCATTGCCCCCCGGGCGCTGGATGAGCTGGAAGTCCGGGCTGATCTCCAAATGCTCATTCAGGCGGATGCGGTAGTAGACCTCCACGATGCGCTCCTGGCCGCTGGCCGTATAGGCACCGGTGGTAGCGGCCAGCGAAGCGTCGCGCCAGGCCGACGAGGTCTTCAGCGACCCCACTGCCACGCCCAACGCGTCGCCGTCGCGGCCCCATGCAACGCCGCCGGCTTCGAGGCCGACCGTCAGCGCCTCGTTGAACATCCCGTCGCCCTCCGTGCGCACGCCTGCGCGCCCGAACAGGTTGAAGTTGCCGACCTTCTGGTCCACCGACACGCCTACACCGGTGTGGCGCTCCTCGTTGCCGTCTACGCCCGCCGTGTGAGCGTTGGTCCAGGCGTAGAGCCGGTAGTTGCCGATCGGCTCACCATCGCGCAAGGGAGCCCACTCCACCTGGGCGATCCCCAGCGGGCCCCGGAAGCCGCCGCTGAAGTTCGCGCCCGAGCCGGAGCCCAGCAGCCCGACCGACACGCCCCACTGCGAGCTGCTGCCCACACCCGTGTAGCCCAGGCGCAGGCCCGGCGCGAAGCCGTAGGCATCGGCTGCGATGTCGCCACCCGAGTCGAGCAACGGGTTGTGCACGAAAACGTTGTTGAGGAACTGGGCCGCTTCGTCGCCAGCCACGGCGTTCTGATCGAAGAAACCGAACACGTCGAGCTTGCCTAGGGTGAACTCGACACGGTCACCCTTCTGCTCACCGCCGCCCCACGCAAAGTTCAGGTATCCCTGCGCCAGGATGGCAAACGAGTCGTCGGGGCCGGCACCGGTTTCAAAGGTGATCGAGTTGGGGGTGGCGGTGTAGGTGGGACGAAGCGCCACACCGGTGCCCTGGCCGAAACGGACGTGACCGAAGGCCGTGACCTTTGCACCGGCCACATCGCCCACCGGCAGTTCCACCGTCACGTCTCCCCGGTAATTGGCACGGGTATGTGCTTGTCCACCGGACGCGCCATCGTCGTTCACGTTCTGCAGCACGCTCACGACACCGGCCTCGAACGTGGGCTTGTTCTCCTCCGCGGCCGTGGCCGAGGCGGCCAGGGTGGCAAGGGCGATCCCGGTCATCAACGTGGTCAGCTTGGCCTGAGCCGGGGCGAGCCCCGTGCGCTTGTGAGTCATCTAGACATCCCTCCAGAGTTGGAAACAGCAATGCAACCAGTTCGCATTTGTGATGGCGACAATCGCATCGGGGCTGATTGTTGAGGACCCACTTCCGCTGCGTGCGGCAATACCTCACGCGATAGCCGCACAAAGTGGCGGCGTGTGGGCGATACGCAACGACCCCTAGGCACCACGAAGGGCCATGCCTCGGTAGTGATCCGCCGAGGGCCAGCCGCCAGGCCGTGGACTGGAGGGAAGGTGTGAACCACGCCGCCCGCGGACCGCAGTCTCCGCGGGCGGCTCGCGGCTCGCGCCGGGGGCTCAGCGCTGCTTCACCGTGATGGTGTACTTGCCCGTACCCTCGCTGCGGTCGTAGTGCCGCACCTGCACGAAGTATTCGCCGGGCAGGAGCGGCGCGGAGATGCGCGGGTTCAGCCCGTAGCCGCTGTCGTCGTCTTCCTCGATCAGGTGGGTGGCGCTGTTCGGGCCGAAGAGCTTCATATACACATCGGTCCGGCCGCGCGTCTCGATGACGTACACGCCCTCCTTCTCGGCGGTGAAGCGAAACAGGTCTTCCTCGCCCGGCTTGCCGATGTTCTCTTCGAGCTTGGGGCCGCCCACGGTGAGCGGGATCGCCGCGGGCAGCCCCGGGCGGGTCTTGGGGTACATCTTGGCGCCCGCGACGAACTCCTTGTCCATCTGCGAGAGCACGTCGTTGGCATGCGTGGCCACGCCGTCGAGCGTCCATTCGGCGGGGAAGGCATACAGCATGATCGAGTCGACGTCGAACTCCGTGCCGTTGATCTGGTCGAGCGAGTACCGGTAGAAGATGTTGTGCTCGACGGTGGCCGCGTCCCAGAAGTTCGGCGGGCCAGCCATGTCGCGCAGCACCTTGGGCTTGTTCCACTTCATGCCGCCGGCGGGGCTGGAATGCTCGTGCGCCAGGCCGATGGCGTGGCCGAACTCATGGGCGGCGGTGCCACCGTCGAGGAAGCCCAGGTTCATGGTGGCCTGGTTGAACGGCACGCTGCGCGCATCGGTGCCGATGGTCGACCAGGCGCCGTCGTTCTCGTCGAAGGTGATGCGGATCTCGGCATCGGGCGCGTGGCCGAAGGTGAATGTGAGGTTGGTCACCACCTGCCACCACCCGGCCTGCTCCTTGACCTTGGCCTGCTGCTCGGCCGTGCCGCCCATGAAGCGTACGCGCAAATCGGAGCCGTTCATCCAGGTCTTGCCGCGCGGCGCGATGGCACGTGTGCGGCCGGCAGGCCCCATGGCAGTGGGCACGGGACGCAGCAGGTCGCGCGGAAGGATGTGGTCGAAGCAACATTTGGGCGCGGGCATGGTGGCCTCCTTGTCGGTTGAGGTGGTCGCCGCGAACAGACGCTGCTCGCGGCGCACCGACGCCCGCCCCTTCGCAGGGCGCCGGCTGGTGCGCAACATAGCCGCGCCCGCACCCAGGCCCAATCCCTATCTCGCCCTCCTGCGCACGGGCGATGAGGCGCGTCAACGCTCCAGCCGGATCACCTGGCCGTCGGATGCATCGGTGAGCAGGTAGAGCCAGCCGTCGGGCCCCTGCCGCACGTCCCGGATACGTTCATGAAAGTCCTGCAGCAGCCGCTCCTGCGCCACGGGCTTGCGGCCCTCGAAGCGCAGCCGCACCAGCACCTGGGCGCGCAAGGCCCCAACGAACAGATCCCCCTTCCAGCCGGGGTACCGATCGCTGGTGAGGAAGGCCATGCCACTGGGCGCGATGGAAGGCACCCAGTGCACCAGCGGCTGCTCCATGCCGGCCTTGGACGTGCCCTCGCCGATCTTGGCGCCGCTGCCGTACTCGGCGCCGTAGGTGATGACCGGCCATCCGTAGTTGCGGCCGGCCTCGGCCACATTGACTTCGTCGCCGCCCTGCGGGCCATGCTCGTGCGTCCACAGCTCGCCGGTCACGGGATGCAGGGCCGCACCCTGGATGTTGCGGTGACCCAGGCTCCAGATCTCGGGCAGCGCACCGGCACGCGAGGCGTAGGGGTTGTCCTTGGGCACGCGGCCATCGGCCTCGATGCGCACCACCTTGCCAAGATGGTTGCCCGAGGCCTGCGCGTCGTCGCGACGGGTGAAGCGCTCACCGAGCGTGATGAACAGACGGCCATCGCGCGCAAAGACCAGCCGCGAGCCGAAGTGCGCGATGCTGGAGACGCGCGGAGCCTGCCGGAAGATCACCTGGACGTCGGCAAGGCGCCCCTTGAGCCCCTGTGCCTCCAGCCTGCCGCGTGCGACCGCCGTGCTGTTTTGCCCCCCGCCGGCCGGTTCGGCGTAGCTCCAGTACACCCAGCGCGTGTCAGGGAACCGGGGATCGAGCACCACGTCGAGCAGGCCTCCTTGCCCTCGGGCGTCCACGGGCGGCAGGCCATCCAGGGGCGGGCCCAGTTCCCCGTGAACGTCGGCCAGGCGCATGCGGCCGGGCCGCTCGGTGACGAGCATGCGGCCCTCGCGCTCGAACCCGGGCAGAAACGCCAGGCCCCAGGGATGGTCCAGGCCACGCACGACGGTCACGGGCTTGAGCGGCGCTTCTTCAGCCGCCATGCCGGCGGTGGCTAGCAGCGCGGCGAGCAGCACACCCGTGCGTGCGGCCTGATGAAGGCGGGTCGGGTTCATCACCCCACTGTATGAGGCACCGATCCGCGGCGACACAAGACCCGCCCTGGAGTCGGGTCGGTCAGGGCGATACGCGCTCGCGGCTTTGCCAGGGCGTCCACACCAGTCCGGCGCCCACCGTGAAGTTGCTGCGGTCGCGCAGCAGCGGGCTGTCGATGTTGGCCGCGCCGTGAAGTGCCATCGCGCGGGCCGTCACGAACCAGCTCAGCGCGGGCCCCTGCCGCCGCGTGATGGTGCTTGCGAACTCGGTGCCCAGGTAGCCCGAGCGGGCACGCCAGGCGGGCCGGACGACGGTCGCATGGCGCTCCTCGACCTCATAGAAGTAGCGATGCAGCGGGCGCGTGGCCCAGGTGGGCTGCACCGACAGCGTGAGCGTCGCGGGCGAACCGACCCAGGGACGCTCGCGCCAGCGCAGCTCGACGTCGACCGTGCCGCCGCGTTGATCGATGCGGCGGAAGTTGGTAGACATCAGGGCTCTCGCCTTGAGGTGCAAGGTGGTGCCCAGGTCCTCGCGCGCCCAGCCTTTGTAGATGAGCTGCGGGCCGGCGCCGAAGAGGTAGTCGAGGTCCGGCATGCCCTGGCGCGCGTCGTTGTTGCGCGCGTTGAAGGCGGCGCTGGCCGTCAGGTCGAGTTCCCAGTCGGGTGAGCGGAACAACCGGCCCCGGATGCCGCCTTGGTCGATGCGCAGCACAGGGCCTCGGTAGATCACCATGGGCACCACCACAGCCCGGCCGCGGCTCTGGCCGGCGCCGGGATAGTCGGGCACGTAGCCCCCGCCGGCAGCGAAGCCCAACTCCCACTTCGGCCGCCCGGGCTCGGCCAGCGACTCCTCGGGCGGCGGCGCCTGCGCGCGAGCGGCGCCTGCCACCACGACAACAACGGCGACGCGGGCAGCGACAGTGCGAGCGCAGGCAGCGACAGTGCGAGCGCAGGCAGCGACAGTGCGAGCACGGGCTTGTGCAGTCATGGGACCGCAGTGTGGCATCAGCATTGCCCAGGCGAAGCCCTTGTGCGCGCAGGGGCTGCACCCTCATCCGAACTGCACGGGCTGGCAGACTGGCCTGACCCAAGGAGCGTGCACATCATGGCCACATTGCCCACACTGCCCGGCGCCCCACCCCCAGACGAATCAGAGCTCAACACCCTGCCTGTGGAGCCTGAGTTCCAGCCCGTGACCCCGGAAGAACCTACCGAAGGCGAGCACGAGCCCCGGCCCAGGCCCGGGGAATGAGACGGCTGCTCGCCCTGCCCGGTTGGCACCTTCACACCGTCTTCAGCGCGGCAGCCCGAGTTCCATCGCCCAGTAGTGGCTGTAGGTGGATGACGCCGTGCCCGGCACGCAGGCGACACCGGCCTGCGCGTAGGCGGGGTTCATCAGGTTCTCGCAGTGCCCCGGGCTGGCCTGCCAGCCCGCCATGACCTCGGGGACGCTCGAGAAGCCCGCAGCGATGTTCTCGCCGAGGGCCATCCAAAGGTACCCCGTGGCATTGACGCGGTCGGCAAGCTTGCGGCCATCCAGGCTGACGTGGTCGAAGTAGTTCTGCGCCGCCATGTCGCTCGCATGGCCGGCCCCGGCCTGCACGAGCAGGCTGTTCCACACCAGCGGCGGCGCAGCGGCGAAGGTGCCCGCGGAGCCGCAGTTGCGCGGCGCCGAGCGGAATTCATTGATGAGTCGCAGCACCTCTTCCTGGAATCCGGCGATGCCGCAGGTGCCCGCCGCTGACGCAGCCGGCGCGGCGGCGGTGGCGACCATGTCGAAACTCGGCGCCTGGACGCCGGAAGACTCGCCTGCTGGCGGCGCGGGAGCAGCGTCGCCGCCACCGCCGCATCCGGCCAGGGTCATGAGAGCGCCGAGGACGAACGCCCAGGTGCAACGGCGATATACGCCCGGCCGTGCGAAAAGGTCAGACATGGGAAGCGTCGCGGTTGAGGAGGTTGAAACGGCATGCGCCCGAGGGGCAGAGGGCGCGACGGCTTGCGCTGGTCCAAGGGATGGCCAGCGCGTGGATTCTAGGAAGCGATCACTCGCTACGAAGCTGCCGACGCGTATCGACACGTAGCAAGCCGGGGCGGCATGACGGAATGCGCACGCCTGCGTGCCCCAGAGCAGTGTTCGACACGATGTGGAACACAAAACCCGCCTCTTTGCCGCTCTGGCACCGTTGCAAATCCTCGCGACACTTGCGGGTATCGCTCGCTGCGGTTTGCACCTCCAGGACGACAAGCCCACGGGCTTTCACCCCGTCGCGTCACGCGGCGCCTGGCCGAAATCCTCAACTTGCGCACAAAGCGTGCCGAAAGACGGACCAGATCGCACAGATCCGGAGCCCGAGAACATGATTTCCGTACGTCACGTATTGACCTCCCTCGCCGCGGCCGGAGGAGCCGCGTGCATCATCATCACGGCCGCCTCGCTCTGGGGCGAAAACCGCAGCGGGGCCGCGTTCGACCGCGCGCTCGTCGCCAAGGACGTGACCGCCGACATCCTGCCGCCGCCGATGTACCTCATCGAACTGCGGCTCGTGCTTTCGCAAGCCCTCGAGGGCAGCCTGCCGCCCGCACAGGCGCAGGCCGAGACCGAACGCCTGGAGAAGGAGTACCAGGCGCGGGTGGGCTATTGGCACGCCCATCCGCCCTACGGACTGGAACGCCACCTCTTTGGCGCTCAGCACGAGGCCGGCGAGCGCTTCATTCGCTCCGCCCGCGAAGTGCTTGCCGCCGTAGCACGCAATGACCATGCCGCGGGCGAGGCGGCCTTGAAGCAGGCCCATGTGGACTACATGGCTCACCGCGCGGGCGTCGATGCGACCGTGCGGGCGTCGACCACCTTTGCCGACGAGGCTTCGGCCGGCTTCGCAGTCGCCCGCACGCAGGCCTCGCAGGCGCGCTGGCTGACGTTCAGCCTGGCCGCCGTCCTGCTCCTGGTCCTGGGCTACTGGGCCCGCCGTACCGTGTGGTCGGCCATCGGAGGCGAGCCGGCTCAGGCAGCGGCCGTAGCCCGTGCCGTGGCCAACGGCGACCTCACCATCAAGGTGATCACGGAGCCGGGCGACACCACCAGCGTGATGGCCGCCATGCAGCGCATGTGCGAGAGCCTGGCCCAGGTGGTGGGCGAAGTCCGCGACAGTTCTCGCGCCATCGCATCGGAGGCGGGCAACGTGGCCGAGGGGCACACCGACCTGTCGCAGCGTACCGAGCAGCAGGCGGCCAGCCTGGAGGAAACGGCCGCATCGATGGAGGAACTGTCCAGCACGGTGCGCCTCAACGCCGACGCCGCACAGAAGGCGGCGCGGCTTGCCGGCACGGCCAGCGCAGTGGCGGAACGCGGCTGCGCGGTGGTGAGCGAGGTGGTGTCCACGATGAATAACATCTCCGACTCCAGCCGGCGCATCAACGAGATCAGCGGCCTCATCGACGGCATCGCCTTTCAAACGAACCTCCTGGCGCTCAACGCGGCCGTGGAGGCGGCGCGGGCCGGCGAGCAGGGACGCGGCTTCGCGGTGGTGGCCGGCGAGGTGCGCAGCCTCGCACAACGCTCGGCCGAGGCCGCACGCGAGATCAGGAAACTGATCGGCGTGAGCGCGGGGACCGTCGAAGCCGGCTCCAGGCTGGTGGACCAAGCTGGAGCCACCATCGGCGACATCGTTGTGCAGGTAAAGCAGGTCACCGAGCTCATCCACCAGATCAGCTCGGCCACCGCCGAACAGAGCAGCGGGATCGAGGCGGTGACCATCGCCGTGTCGCAACTCGACCTCGTGACGCAGCAAAACAGCGCGCTTGTCGGCCGGGGCACCGCGGCCGCCGACGACCTCAGCGAGCAGGCCGTGCGCCTGGTGCGCGCGGTGGACAAGTTCCAGCTGGCAGCGTGACATCGCGACCGCACGGGGTCGCGGCGCACCCTGCTGGCGGGGCGGCAAGAGCTCTCTTCAGTCGTCGAGAGGCTGCGGTCGCGTGGTCTCCTCGGACACGAGGGTATTACCCAGGCCGAGCAGTTCGCGCGCCTGCTGCAGGCTCTTGAGTTCGCGGTGCGCATGCCGGCCACGGACCAGCCGGTGCTGGATGTCCCACACCAGGTCGATCAACTCCGCGGCAGTCTCTGCATACCGAACCCGCACGAAGATGCGCGCGCTGAACAGCGGCTTGTCCAGGCCCATGGTGTCGAGCAGCAGTTCTCGCACCCGCTGCAGCAGCTCGGCCGACTCGGCGGTGCCCGCCGGCCGCGGCTCGGGCTCGATGGGCGGCAGTGGCAGCGCCGAAGTCTGCGAGGCGAGCGTGGGCAAATCGAGCCGGGCCGGCACGTCACGCCTCGCCTCGAAGGCCGCTGGAGGCGATCGAGCGGCCAGCGGGTTGTTGATCCCGTCAGGGAGGTCCAACAGCGGGAGCGACGACGACGGCGGCTGCGGCGCCTGTGCCTTGCGTGAAAACACTGGCGCTGCTTGTACCTCCGGCAGTGCCCTTCGGGCGACCTGGCGCGGCACCGATGGTGCGGCACCGGCCGAGGCCCGGGGCGCCATATCGGCGCCCGGCAGCGGGACGGGCGCCGCGGGCAAAGCCATCGTCTCGACCAGGACGACGCGCGTGTCCCCCGCGGGCGGCGGCGCGGTGCGGAGGACGACAGGCGCCTCCTCGCGTGGCGCGGCCGAGGGAGCAGCCGGCATCGGGGGCAGGTCCGCCACGGGCGGGGATGCGGGCTCGACGTGTGGCGACGGGGGAATGAGCGAAGGCTCTTCCTCCGCCGACGGCATCGGCCGCTCCGCGGCCGGTGCGGCGGGAGAGACCGCCTCCTGAGCGTCTTCAGGGCCCAGCGGCTGCTCCGAGACGTCGTCCCCCGGTAGGGGAGGAGGACACGTGGAGCGGCCTGCCATTTCGACGGAAGGCTCTATGGCGCCCGGCAGCTCGACCTCTTGCATCGAAGGCGGCTGCGCCGTGGACGGTTCGCCGACCACCTGCACAGGGGCAGGCGGGACTTCGAGCGGCGCCATCGCCGGCAGCATGGACACCGACGGGGCGGCTTCCTCGGGTACGACGGGCGGCGATGCGGGCGGCGGCTCCACCACGGTGATCGCGATCTCCCTCACCTCGTCCACCGCGCCTTGGTCCTCCGAAGGCGCCGAAAGCGGCGCCGAACGCTCGGAGTAATCGGGCAACTCCACCAGCCCGAGCCGCAGCAGTTCTTCGAAATGGCTGGTCGACGCACCGGCCTGCTGGCCGAGGCTCAGCACCTCGGCCAGCGGCCGGCGGCCATCCACCAGCAACAAGATGGTGCGATGCCGCTGGCTCAGGCGATGGGTGCGCTTGCGCAGCTCCTCCTGCCCGAGCTCGGTCTTGGTCGGCACGCTCATGGCTCGCCCCGGGGCGCGACCGTACAGCTAAGGTTCGCGGCCATGAGCTGTCATTGCGTCAGCGAGCGGCCTCGGGCAGCTCGATCTTGACTTCCAGCACCTCCAGGTTGTCCTGGCGTTCCAGGTGGACCTTGATGTCGTCAGGCTTGATCGAGACGTACTTGGAAATGACCGCCACCAGTTCGCGCTGCAACGAGGCCAGGTAGTCGGGCCGTCGCGCGCGATCGTTGCGCTCGTGCGTGAGGATGATCTGCAGCCGCTCCTTGGCGACCGTGGCGGTCTTCTTCTTCTCCCCGAGCAGGAAAGACAGCAAGGACATGGCTTACCTCCCGAACAGGCGCTTGAAGAAGCCCTGCTTGCTGGCTTCGATGAAGCGCATGGGCCGCTCCTCGCCGAGAAAGCGGGCCACGAGGTCTTTGTACGCCTCGGACACGTCCGTGCCCTTCATGTGGATCGCCGGCAGGCCCTGGTTGGAGGCGTCGAGGACGCTTTCCGATTCGGGCACCACGCCGATGAGCGGCGTGCGCAGGATCTCCTGGATGTCGTCCAGCGAAAGCATCTGGCCGCCTTCGACCCGGTTCGGGTTGTAGCGCGTGATGAGCAGATGCTCCTTGACGGGCTCCTTGCCTTCGATCGCCCGCTTGGTCTTGGAGCCCAGGATGCCGAGGATGCGATCGGAGTCGCGCACCGAGGAGACCTCGGGGTTGGTGACGATGAGGGCCTCGTCGGCGTAGTGCATGGCCATCAGCGCGCCGGTCTCGATGCCCGCGGGCGAGTCGCACACGATGTAGTCGAAGCCCATGTCGGCGAGATCCTTGAGCACGCGCTCGACACCGTCTTGCGTGAGCGCGTCTTTGTCGCGCGTCTGCGATGCGGCCAGGACGAAAAGCTTCTCACACTGCTTGTCCTTGATGAGCGCCTGGTTGAGGTTGGCCTCGCCATGGATGACGTTGATGAGGTCGTACACCACACGGCGCTCGCACCCCATGATGAGGTCGAGGTTGCGCAGGCCGACGTCGAAGTCGATCACCGCGACCTTGTGGCCGGCCAGTGCCAACCCCGAGGAGAAGCTCGCGCTCGTGGTGGTCTTGCCGACTCCTCCCTTGCCGGAGGTCACGACGACGATTTTGGTCATCGGTGTCATTCCTTTCACAGTTTCAGGGCGTCGATCACCAGCTTCTCGCCGGCCAGACGCGCCTGTGCCGGCTTGCTCTGCACATCGGCGGGCAAGGCGGTCTCGGTGGTTCGGTAGTAGCCCGCGATGGAAACCAGCTGGGGCTCCATGCACGTGCTGAAGATGCGCGCCGACGTGTCGCCGCGGGCGCCGGCAATGGCGCGGCCGCGCAGCGGCGCATAGACATGGATGCTGCCGTCGGCGATGACCTCGGCGCCGAAATTCACGACATCGAGCACGATGAGATCGCCACCCCGGGCATAGACCTGCTGTCCTGAGCGCAGCGGCCGGTCGACGATGAGCGCGGGCGAAGCGGCTCCGACAGGCGGCTCGGCAGGCTCGGCCTGGGCGACTTGCGGTGCGGTCTCGGGCGGGGCGGACCGGGTGGGCGCGGGTGTCTCGGGAGCCTCTGCCAGGCCGGCCGCGCGCGCGGCTTCCATCTGGGCAGGGCTGCCGCCTTTGACCGCCACGGGCATCATGCGCCGATGGTGGAGCAAGGCCGTGAGTGCTTGGAAATCGAGGGCCTGCCCTTCAGCGGCCACCGCCGCGAGATCGATCACGATGGGGTCGTTGTCGAAGAGACCCGGGGCATCGGCGAAACGCCGGTCGAGTTCCTGCGCCAACACAGGGAGGCTCGTGGTCCTGAGGACCAACGCCACCAGCGTGAGGGACGCACTCTTCAGATCGAAGACGGGAAGAACGTTCGCGCTGGTGTCGACGGCCATGGATGCGCTGTGCCTGAAACGCCCGCGAGTGTAACGGCGTGGCGCAGCTTTCCTTGTGACCGGCGGCAACGGGTGCCGGCGGGTGTGCAGTGTGGGCGCTTATCGCTCGGGAGGCAGCGGATGCGTGAAACGGGCGGGCGCCTGCTTGCGCGCCCGCCGCAGTGTTCAGCCGCCGCCCACGCCGTGAATCACCTTGCCCCGGCCGAGGCATTCAGGGCATGACGTGCCCTGCACGCGGCCGCTGCCGCCACAACGGGGACACACGGCCTCGCCCGTGCCGGGCGTACCGGCCGGTGCCTCGTCGCCGGGGGCCATCGGCTTGCGCTCAGTGCCGGAATCGCGGTCGGGAGAGTCGGATGTGGCAGCCATGGTGCGCCTCCTTGCCCTCCCCACGCAGCAAGCCGGATGCCGCCGGCCGCCCCGTCAGAGGCTGGTAAGCAATCCGGCGTGGCCGAGCGGGCCCTGGAAATGGTGCCAATCAAGGCGCAAAGCACAGCCATAGCCCGGGCTATGGCGAGCATTTGCAACGCCGAATGGCGCCATTTCCAGGGTACGAGCGGTCATGTCGGACTGCTTCTCAGCCTCTCACCCGATGCAGGTACGGTTCTTTCCGGTGCGCTTGGCCTCGTACAGCGCCTGGTCGGCGCGCTCGAGCGCGTCCTCGATACGCTCGCCCGGTTGGTACGCTGTGACCCCGGCCGAGAAGGTGACGAAGACCTGCCGTTCCTCATGCATGAACAGGCCGCCCGTGAGCGAGCGCTGCAAGCGCGTGAGGATGGCCTGGCCCTCCTCGACCGGCGTATCGGGCAGCAGCACCACGAACTCCTCGCCGCCGTAGCGTGCCGTCACGTCGGTGGGGCGCAGCGTGCGGTTCACCACCGCCGCCAGCGAGCGCAGCGCCTCGTCGCCGGCTGAATGGCCAAGTTCGTCGTTCAGGCGCTTGAAGTTGTCGATGTCCAGCAGGCCCACGCACAACTGGCTGCCAGCGCGCTCCATCCGTGAGCGCTCGGCATCGAAGGCCTGCAGCAGCCCACGCCGGTTGGCCACCTGCGTGAGCTGGTCGGTGGAGACTTCCTCCGACAGGCGCCGCAACTCGGCCTCCAGCTCGTTCACGCGCTTGTCGAGGCTCGCGGCACGCGTGTGCTCCTCGCGCAGCCGCTGCTGCGTCTGCGACACCAGCGACTGCACGCTGCGGCTTTCCTCGACCATCTCGCGCACCACGCCGGCAAGGCTTTCGAGCGTGTCGGCCTTCTCGATCACGTCGGCATAGCGGCCCACGCTCTCGTTGAAGCGGCCGGTGTGCGTCCCCAGCTCGTCGAGCTCGCTGAGCATGCGTTGGATCAGCGTCTTGAGCGCATCGCGGGCGCGCTGGCGCTCCTGGCGCAGCTGACCCTGCCGCTCGCGCGTCCCGTGCAGCAGCTGGCTCACGGACTTGACGCCCCGCACGGTGAGCCCTTCCTCGATGCGCGAACGCATCGCACCACACTGGCCCCGCACCCAGCTGTCGTCCTCGGCCAGCTCTTCCAGGCTGCCCGCCAGTTCGCGGCACAGCCCCCCCAGCTGCTCGACCAGATGGTGCCGGTGCTGCAGCACCCGGTCGGCGCGCTGGCACAGCATGCGCAACTCGTCGACCAGCAGCGGCGAGGCCCCCTGCTCCTGCAAGCGGTGCGTCGCGTCGGCGATGGCGGCCGCCAGCGTACGGGCCTCGGCTTCGGTGGCAGGCAGCGCCTGCTGCACGGTGGCTGCCAGGCTCTCAAGCGCGCGCATTGCGTTGGGCGCCGCACTAGCCGCACTAGCCGCACTAGCCGCCGGTGCGCCGAGGGCCAGTGGCGGGAGCGCGGCATCGAGGGGCGCGGGCCGCGTCTGCACGCCCGCAGCGTCCTCGGGAGCATCGTCCCAGCTGGCCACGAGGTGGCGCAGGCGCTGCTGCAGCCGGGGCGACGGGCCGCGGCTGCCTTCGAGCACGCGCTGCAGGCTGTCCTTCTTGCGCGCGGTCGTCCAGTGGCGCTGGACCCGCTCCATGCCCCGCACGATGCGCTCGATCAGCTCGGCCCACTGCTCGGCCGGGTCGTCACATTGCTCCAGCACGCGCTCGGCGTGCTCCCAGCGACCGCCGGCCAACGCACTGGCCAGCTCGGCTGCGGTTTCGCCTTCCAGGGTGCGAGCAGCCAGCCGCTCGACCAGCCGCTCGGCCCGCTCGGGCAGCACGGCGACGGGCGTCGAGGCGCCCATCTCCTGCTGGTAGGCACGCGCGTAGTTCTCGGGCGTGGGCTCCAGCTTCTCGATCACCAGGCGGCGCAGGGCAGCCTTCGCGAGCTGCGCCGGCAGCATCTCGCCCGCGGCCGCCACGGGCCCCGTCCGGGTGGGTGGCGTTCCCACGTCAACCGGCCGGCCAGGCACGCGACGGCGAGCGCGCGTCGGGGGTGCGCAGGGCCTCGGTGAGATCGCTGGCTCCGGCCTTGCCGATCCACGGCGCCTTCTTGGGCAGCACGGTCTGCTTCAGCCAAGTCTCGATGTCCTCCGCGGGCTGCGGGCGGCTGAACAGGAAACCCTGCATGACGCCGCAGCCCAGCCGGTGCAGCACCTCCATCTGGCGCAGGTTTTCCACGCCCTCGGCGATGACGCGCAAACCGAGCGAACGCGCCAGCGCGATGATGGCCGAGACGACCGCCGAGCTTTGCGGCGTGAGCCCCAGGTCACGCACGAAGCTGCGATCGATCTTGAGCTCGGAAATGGGCAGCGTGGTGAGGTAGGCCAGCGAGGAGTAGCCCGTGCCGAAGTCGTCGATGGAGATCTCCACGCCGATCTCGTTGAGCCGGTGCAGCGACGGGATCACGTTCTGCAGGTCCTTCATCAGGCCCGTCTCGGTGATCTCCAGCTCGATGGAATGGTGCGGCACACCGTAGGAGGTGACGGCCTGGTGGATGTGCTCGACCAGGTCAGTGCGCTCGAACAGGCGGTTGGGCAGGTTCACCGCGATGGAATCGGAGAAGCCGAAGCCGTCTTGCCACAGCCGGGCCTGGCGGGCCGCCTCACGGATGGCCCATTCCGACAGCGGGATGATGAGGCCGGTCTCCTCGGCCAGCGGGATGAAGTCGCCCGGCGGCACGAGCACGCCGTTGCGCTCCCAGCGCATCAGCGCCTCGGCGCCCACCATGCGGGCCGCGCGCACATCGACCTTGGGCTGGTAGTGCAGGACCAGTTCGTTGCGCTCGATGGCTTTGTGCAGCGCGCTTTCGAGCTCCAGCTTCTCGCGGCCCTTGCCAGCCAGCTGGGGCCGGTACAACGAGGCGGCGTTGCGCCCCTGTGCCTTGACGGAATACATCGCCACGTCGGAATTTCGAAGCAGGTCGGCCACGGACTGGCCGTCACGGGGGAACATGGCGATGCCCACGGATGCGGTGACGAAGCATTCCTGCCCGCCCACGAAGATGGGTTCGCGCATGAGGTCGAGGATGCGCACGGCCACGCGCTCCGCGTCGCGCTCGTCGGTGACTTCCGGCAGCAGCGCCACGAACTCGTCGCCGCCCAGGCGGCCGACGGCCTCCAGCGTGCGGTGCGAGCGCGCGCCCATGGCCTCCAGGGAGCTTTCCATGACCTGGTCGCAGTGCCGCACGCATGAGCGCAGGCGGCGCGACACTTCCATGAGCAACTCGTCACCGGCACCGTGGCCCAACGTGTCGTTGATGATCTTGAAGCGATCCAGGTCGATGAGGAGCAGGCTCACCTGGTGGCCCAGCCGGCGCGCATATTCCAACGCACGTTCGGTACGCCACATGAGCTGGCGGCGGTTGGGCAAACCGGTCAGGGCATCGAAGTTGGCCAGGTGCCGGATCTTGTCTTCGGCCAGGCGGCGGTCGGTCACGTCCTGCACGATGCCGGTGTAGCCGACGAGGTTGCCGTGCTCGTTGAACTCGGGCTCGGCCTCGGTGTGGATGATGCGCTGGCGACCGTCACCGTTGAGGTTGATGCGTATGTCGGTGGCCAGCACCGAGCTGTGCATGAGCACCTCGTGCAGCAGGGTCAGGAAGGCGCCGCGCTCGTCGGCCGGCATCATGCGCAAAAGGGTGCGGAACTCCAGCCGCATGCCCGGGCCCATGCCGAACACCCTCAGCGCCTCCACCGAGAACACCGGGCTGCCGTGGCCGCGGCGCCAGTCGACGCTGCCCATGCGAGCCAGGTCCTGCGCACGCGCGAGCTTGGCCTTGCTGCGCTCGAGCTCCAGCCGTGTGCGCGAGGAGCGCAGCAGATAGCGCAGGCGTCCGGCGAGCAGGCTCCATTGGGTGGACTTGACGAAGAAGTCGGTCGCACCCGCCTCATAGGCGCGGTTGATGGACGCGTCGTCGTCCAGGCCCGTGAGCATGAGCACTGGCAGCGACTCGAAGCCTGGCAGCAGGCGCAGCTCCCGGCAGGTCTGGAAGCCGTCCATGCCGGGCATGATGGCGTCGAGCACGACCACGTCGGGCATCCACTCGGTGAGCATCTGGATGGCGCGCAGGCCGCTCGTGGCTTCGGTGATCGCAAAGCCCCTCTCGCGCAGGGCGATGGACGTCAGCAGCAGGTTGACTTCGTCGTCGTCAACCAGCAAAACCCGGGGCTGACCCAGGGCGTCCTCGTCACCAGGCTCCACGCTTGCATTCATAAGGTAGCGTCCAGCAGCCGCTTCAAGGCCTGCAGCACGACCTGGACCTCGGCACACATCGCCTCGACCCGGGATTCGAGCTGGTCCAGCCGTTCTGTTCGTATCCTGGCTTCGATATCGGCGCACAAGTGGGACAACTTCATGGCGCCGATGCTGGCCGAGGAGGATTTCAGGGTATGCGCCACATGCCGCACGCCGGCATGGTCTGCGGCGCGCATCGCATGCTGGACCTGGGGGACGAGCCGCGCTGCCGAAGCCTCGAAAGCCTTGAGGACGCGCCCGAGCAGCTGGTTCTCGCCGCGCGGATCCAGCTCGCGCAGGCGCTCCAGGGCTTCGGCGTCCAGCACGCTTTCGCTGCCCTCGGGGGAGGCCCAGGACGTGTCGGCGCCCGCCGGTGCGGCACCGCCGGGTTGCGGGCCCTCGCTGGCGGCTGCCGCCGGCTTGGCGCTCAGGCATTTGTTCAGCATGACGAGCAGTTGGCTTTGGCGAAATGGCTTGGACAGATAGTCATCGAAACCCAACGCAAGGAAACGATTCTCGTCTGCGCCCGAGGCATTGGCCGTCACCGCGATCACCGGCGTGCCGGTGGGCGTAACGAACGCGAAACGCCCTCCCGAGCCACGGCGGAACCAGCTCAGCGCCTCCACCCCGTCCATCCCGGGCATCTGTATGTCCATGAGGATGAGGTCGAAGTGTGCCTCACACAGCGCCCGAAGTCCCTGTAACGCCCCGTTGGCCACTCGGACCTTCAGCCCGAGGCCACGCAGCATCTGGCCGATGACCTCCTGGTTGACGGCGTTGTCTTCGATGACGAGCACGCTGCCGGCCAGACGCGGCGCCGCGTGGACGGCTTCGCGGCGCTGCGCCGCGACCCCCAGGATGGCTTGGCGCAGCTCGGCCTGGCGCACGGGCTTGGCCACGAAGCGGTCGAAACCGGAGAGTTCAGCGGTTTGCACGTCGTCGGGCAGGGAAACGGATGACAGCAGGATCATCCCGGGCTGGGGGTGCAGGCCCTCGGCGCGCAGCGCCCGGCCGAACGTCACGCCGTCCATGCGCGGCATGTGCATGTCCACGAGCGCCAGGTCGAAACCGGAGTCGCACGGCGAGTGGCCTCGGAGGATGTCGAGGGCGCGCTGGCCGTCCTCGGCCACGGTGACGTTCATGCCCCAGCCGTCCAGCATGTGCTCGAGCGCCACACGGCTAGTGTCATGGTCTTCGACGACGAGCACGCGCAGGCCCGCCAGCTCGGCATCCGGTTCGTGGCATTCCGGGCTCCCGGCCGCCTGCCCCAGGGGCACGCGGAACCTGAAGCACGAGCCGGCCCCGGGCGCACTCTCGACCTCGATGCAGCCACCCATGAGCTCGATGAGCTGCTTGGAGATCGCCAGGCCCAGCCCCGTGCCCCCGTAGCGGCGCGACATGCCGCCATGCGCCTGGGTAAAGGCGGTGAACAACCTCGGCAGCACGCTGGCGGCGATGCCGATGCCGGTATCGCGCACGGTGAACTGGACCCACACGGTGCCGCCGCCCTCCTTGGCGCCCGGCGGTGAAGCCTCTTCCCCCGGCCAGCGCTGCATGTCGACCACCACCTCGCCGTGCTCGGTGAACTTGATCGCGTTGGCGATCAGGTTGGTGAGCACCTGGCGCAGCCGCAGGGGATCGGCGTGCACGGTCTCGGGCAGCCCCTGCGCCTCCTGGAACGAAAGCTCCAGGCGCTTGTCGTGGGCGCGCGGCGCGAGGAGTTCCAGCGTGTCCTCCACCACCGAGCGCAGCACGAAGTCGGTGGGCGACAGCTCGAGCTTGCCCGCTTCCATCTTGGAGAAGTCGAGGATGTCGTTGATGATGCCCAGCAACGACTCCCCGGAGCGGTACACCGCCTTGGCGAAGCGGCGCTGCCGCTCGTTGAGCGTGGTGCCCAGCAGAAGCTCGGTCATGCCGAGGATGCCGTTCATCGGCGTGCGGATCTCATGGCTCATGTTGGCCATGAACTGGCTCTTGGCGAGGCTCGCGGCCTCGGCCTGGTCGCGTGCGCGTTCGATCTCCACCTCGTGCTCGCGGTCGCGCGTCACATCGCTGATGAGGCCACACACGCGCAGCGAGCCGTCGGGCAGGCGCCGGGTGCGCGAGCGCGTGCGTATCCAGCGGATGCCGCGCGTGGGGTGGTGGATGCGGTAGGTGACGTCGGCCGGCTCGCCGCGCAGCTCCGCCTCGCGCCGCGCGGCCAGGATCGGCCGGTCCTCGTCCAGGACGTTCTCATGGATCGATGCGTGATCGAGTGCGTAGCACTCGGGCGATACGCCGCAGGTGTCGAGCGCGCTCGGGCCGAGGAACTGGAAACGCGAGCGGTCGGGATTGCTGACGAACATCGCTTCGTCCATGGCCTCGGCCAGCTCGGCGAAACGCGCCTGCGACTCCTCCATCTCGGCCGCGGCGCGCGCCGCCTGCGCCGCGGCGGCCTCGCGCTCCACGAGTGCGTCGAGCTGCAGCTTCGCCAGCTCCAGCAGCCGGACCGTCTGCGTGTCGTCCAGGCGCAGCGCGGTGCCCTTGAGTTCGAGCATGGCGACCACGCGGTCGCCGCGTACGACCGGAAGCGCATAGCCGGCCTCGGAGCCACCCGAGACGCGCCGGCTGCGAAAAGCGTCGCCCGTGGGCGCCCGGGCGGGCACGACCAGTGATTGGTCGGGGTCTTCGGGCGGCTCGTGCACGAGCACGTCCTGTGCGCCCAACTCGTGGATCAGGGTCTGGCACAAGCCGCGCAGCGCGGGCACCAGCGAACGCTCGCCCGCGATGCTGCGGGTGAGCGCATGCGCCAGATCGAGCAGTGCGCCAGGGTCGAGAAGAACGCTGTCCGGGGCCTCGACCACCGGCGCCACCCGCACCTTCAGCTCGAATCGCCTCAAGACGATGGCCGCGATGATGGCGCCCACCGCGACACTCGCCAGCAGCACCCCTTGCTGCCCCGGAGTGACCAGGGAGACGGCGGCCGACACGGCAGCCAGCCAGAGGGACACTCGCGAGAGGATGGCAAGCATGGTTGGAAGGTCGCGGCTGCGGCCCGCGGCGGCCCGGCGCAACACCGGCACGCCGGGCCAGCCGGTCTTTCGGCATTTCGGCGGCCTGCCGGCGAACTTGAACGCCGCGCTTGGGCGCATGACCGCCCAGCGCACCGGATGACGCTCGTGAGTCGACGCCGGGCCGTCCCGAGCTGGCTCACCCCTCGGGAGCGGAAACGTCGCTCTTGAGTCAACGCCGGGCCGCCCCAAGTTGACTCATCCCCCTCGGGGGGCGGAAACGTCGACAGACGTTTCCTGGGGCTCCATTTCACATGCTGCGCCGGTACTGACCGCCCACCTCGAACAGCGCATGTGTGATCTGGCCGAGCGAGCAAACACGCACGGCATCCATCAGCACCTCGAACACGTTGCGCTGCTCCATCACGGCCTGCTGCAGGCGGCGCAGCATGGCCGGTGCCTCGCCCGCGTGGCGCCGGTGGAAGTCGGCCAGCCGGGCGAGCTGCGATTGCTTTTCCTGCTCGGTGGACCGGGCCAGCGCGATCGGCCCCGGGACCGCGTCGCCGTGCGGATTGCGGAAGGTGTTGACGCCGATGATGGGGTACTCGCCCGTGTGCTTGAGCGTCTCGTAGTGCAGGCTTTCCTCCTGGATCTTGCCGCGCTGGTAGCCGGTCTCCATGGCGCCCAGCACGCCGCCGCGCTCGGCCAGGCGCTCGAATTCCGCCAGCACGGCCTCCTCCACCAGCTCGGTGAGCTCGTCGATGATGAACGCGCCCTGGTGGGGGTTCTCGTTCTTCGCCAGGCCCCACTCGCGGTTGATGATGAGCTGGATCGCCATGGCGCGGCGCACCGATTCCTCGGTGGGCGTGGTGATCGCCTCGTCGTACGCGTTGGTGTGCAGGCTGTTGCAGTTGTCGTAGACGGCGATGAGCGCCTGCAAGGTCGTGCGTATGTCGTTGAACGCGATCTCCTGCGCATGCAGGCTGCGGCCGGAGGTCTGGACGTGGTACTTCAGCTTCTGGCTGCGCTCGTTGGCTCGATACCGCTCGCGCATCGCCACCGCCCAGATGCGGCGCGCCACGCGGCCCAGCACGGTGTACTCAGGGTCCATGCCGTTGCTGAAGAAGAAGCTCAGGTTGGGCGCGAAGTCGTCGACGTGCATGCCGCGCGCAAGATAGGCCTCCACGAAGGTGAAGCCATTGGCCAGCGTGAAAGCGAGCTGCGAGATCGGGTTGGCCCCGGCTTCGGCAATGTGGTAGCCGGAGATGCTCACCGAATAGAAGTTGCGCACCTGGTGATGCACGAAGTACTCGGCGATGTCGCCCATCACCTTGAGGCTGAACTCGGTGGAGTAGATGCAGGTGTTCTGGCCCTGGTCTTCCTTCAGGATGTCGGCCTGCACGGTGCCCCGCACATTGCTCAGCACCCACTCGCGGATCTTGGCCGCTTCGTCGTCGGTGGGCTCGCGGCCGTTGTCGGCGGCGAACTTGTCCAGCTGCTGGTCGATGGCCGTGTGCATGAACATGGCCAGGATCGTGGGCGCGGGGCCGTTGATGGTCATGGACACGCTGGTGTCGGGGCTGCACAGGTCGAAGCCCGAATACAGCACCTTCATGTCGTCGAGCGTGGCGATGGACACGCCCGAGTTGCCGACCTTGCCGTAGATGTCGGGCCGCGGGTCGGGGTCGTGTCCGTAGAGCGTGACACTGTCGAAGGCGGTGGACAGGCGCTTGGCCCGCATGCCTTCGGACAGCAGCTTGAATCGCCGGTTGGTGCGGAAGGCGTCGCCCTCGCCGGCGAACATGCGGGTCGGGTCTTCGGTCTCGCGCTTGAAGGCGAAGGTGCCAGCCGTGTAGGGAAACGATCCGGGCACGTTCTCCAGCAGGAGCCAGCGCAGCAGCTCGCCATGGTCTTCGTACGCGGGCAGCGAGACCTTGCGGATCTTGAGGCCCGACAGCGTGGCATGGGTGAGCGCGGTGCGGATCTCCCGGTCTCGGATCTTCACCACGTACTCGTCGCCCGCGTAGGCCTTGCGCATCTGCGGCCACATCGCGAGCAGCTTGCTCGCATGCGGATCGAGCCGCGCCTCGCGCTCGCCGGCCAGCGCGTCCAGCGCATCCAGCGCGCCTATCGCATCGGGAAGCGGCTTGGCCTCACGCAGCATGCGGGCACTGGCGCGCAGCTGCTGCACCTCGCGCGCCAGGCGGCCCTGCTCGCGGGCGCGCCGCTTGTAGTCGCGCACAGTCTCGGCGATGTCGGCAAGGTAGCGCACACGGGCGGGCGGCACGATGGGCACCTGGCCGGTACTGCTGCGGGTGCTCACAGGCGGCAGACGGCCTACGCGCACGGGCAAGCCCAGCGCCGCCAGGCGCTCGCGCAGGGCCTGGTACAGCGCGGTCACGCCATCGTCATTGAAGCGGCTGGCCACAGTACCGAACACCGGCATGTCCTCGGGCTTCGCGCCGAAGGCCTCGCGGTTGCGCTGCACCTGCTTGGCCACGTCACGCAGCGCATCGGCTGCGCCCCTGCGGTCGAACTTGTTGATCGCCACGAACTCGGCGAAGTCGAGCATGTCGATCTTTTCCAGCTGGCTGGCCGCACCGTACTCGGGCGTCATCACGTACACCGGCACATCGACCAGCGGCACGATGGCCGCGTCGCCCTGGCCGATGCCCGAGGTCTCGACGATCACGAGGTCGAAGCCTGCCACCTTGCAGGCGGCCAGCACATCGGGCAGCGCGGGGCTGATCTCGCGGCCCGCATCACGGGTGGCGAGGCTGCGCATGAAGACGCCGCCGGGCGCATCGGGCTGTGGCTCGTGGTGCCAGCGGCCGATGGAGTTCATCCTGATGCGGTCGCCGAGCAAGGCGCCGCCGCTCTTGCGCCGGGAGGGATCGATGCTGATCAGCGCGATGGCCAGGCGGTCGTCCTGGTCGAGCCGCAGGCGGCGAATCAGCTCATCCGTGAGGCTCGACTTGCCCGCGCCGCCCGTGCCGGTGATGCCGAGCACGGGCACCCGCCGCGATGCCGCTTGCTCGCGCAGCCCTACCTGCAGCGGCTCGGGCGCATGCCCGCTCTCCAGCACGGTGACGAGCTGCGCCAGCGCGCGCCACGCCGCAGGGCTGCCGCCCTGGATGGCGTCCAGCCGGGTGGGCGCGTAGCCGGAAAGGTCGCCATCGCAGCGCATCAGCATCTCGCCCACCATCCCGGCCAGGCCCATGCGCTGTCCGTCCTCGGGGCTGTAGATGCGCGCCACGCCGTAGGCCTGCAGCTCGGCGATCTCCTCGGGCACGATGACACCGCCGCCGCCGCCGAAGACCTGGATGTGCGCCCCACCGCGTTCCCTGAGCAGGTCGACCATGTACTTGAAGTACTCGACGTGCCCGCCCTGGTAGGAACTCACCGCGATGCCCTGCACATCTTCCTGCAGCGCGGCAGTCACGACTTCCTCGACCGAACGGTTGTGACCCAGGTGGATCACCTCGGCCCCCATGCCGATGAGGATGCGCCGCATGATGTTGATGGCGGCGTCGTGGCCGTCGAACAGCGAGGCGGCCGTGACGAAGCGGACCTTGTGCGTGGGACGGTACTGGGCCAGCGCCCGGTATTGAGCTGAGAGGTCGGTCACCGCGTGTCTCCTGGCGGCGGGCTGGCGCGGCGGTGCAGCCGCGGGCTCGTCCGCCGCCCTCACTGTAGACATCCTCGCGCGGTTGCGCGATGGCGAAGACACCAAGGCAACCGTTGTCCTGCGACTCAGTCTCAGGTCGAACGGGCCGACGGGCGGGGGCCGAGGCGAATGAGCGCAGGCGCGCAGGCCAGGCCCGCCCCCCTCAACAATCCAGCTCGGCGGCCGCCGTCAGCGCGCGCAGCTGCGCACGATTGATCTCGCTCACGCTCATGAACGTGCTCTCGGCCGCGGCACGGAAGTCGTAGAGCGATTCGCCTTCGATGGCCTTGACCACGTCGAAGTACGGCTGGTACGGCCCGGCCCCCTCGGCCAGCGCCTGGTACACGCGCTGGGGCACGGGGATGGAGCGCATCAGCTCGGTGAACGGCTGCTTGAACATGCGGTCGAGCAGCGAGAACACCCCGCAGATGAACATTTCGCTGCGCATCTCATCGTCGCCGCTGCTGCGCACCAGCTCTTCCATCAGCAGGCCGCGGCGCACCGCGGCGAACATCACGGGCTTGAGGTTGTTGTCCTTGCCCGCCGTGGCCAGCAGCAGCGCCAGCCAACGCTTGAGCCGCTCGTAGCCCAGCATCATGATGGCGTGCCGGAAGGAACTGATTTCCACCGACAGGCCGAAGGCCGGCGAGTTGATGTAGCGCATCAGCTTGAAGGCCAGCGACGGATCTCGCTTGAGCGTGCCTTCGAGCCGCTCGATCCCCTCCTGCTTGTCCACCCGGTTGATCAGCTCGACGATCACCTGCAGGTCAGTGGCGCCGGCCGGCTTGCCGGAGGCCATGGACACGGTCACCGCGTCATCGATGGGCCAGCCGAGCACGGCCGCCGCGCCGCGATGGAAGCTCGCCTCCATGTCGGCCACGCAGGAAATGCCCGACTGCACGAACGGAATGGTGCGCTGCACCCCGCTGTCGATCGGCGGGTAGTTCTCGATGGCGCGCCGGTCGTCGGATAGGTCGATGACGGAGTACTTGAAGCAGGGGAGCACCTCTCGGGGCAACTCCTTGATGGGCCGTCCCTTGAGGAGCATCGCGTTGCCGTGCTGGTGCAACGCCAGGAGCGACGGGATGTTGGCCTCGTCGCTGGCCATGAAGGCAGGCACCTCGATCATCACATTGCTCGCCGGCTCGGCCTTGAGCAGGTCCTGCAGCAGCGTCTCGCTGGCCACGTTCAGCGAGACTTTCCCGCCATCGGCCGGCCACACGCTGCCCACCGCATGCAGCAGCTGCGCGGCATCGAGCTGGGCGTCCGGCTTCAAGGGGAACACCGTCAGCCGCGTGGCCGAGATGGTTCGGTTTCGGTCGATGAAGGGCGAGTACCCGAGGGCCACCTGGCCGAGGATCGCTTCAGTCACGTGAGGCCTCCTTCGGGGCACCACCGGGGGTGGCGCTGCGCGCCCCGCCGTGCTTGGTTCCGGTCATTGGTTGAGGTACTGGAAGAGCGACAAGCGCTGCACCATGGCATAGGACTTCAGGGCCGCGTCGTAGCCGCTTTGCTTCGTCTGGAAGTCTGAAACCGCCTGCAGCATGTCGAGGTCTTCGGCATTTGAGCGCTCGGATACACCCGCAAGCTTCTGTCCTTCCATGCGGTCTGTCACACCATCGATGCGATTGAGCACGCCGCCGACCTCCGAGCGCGCCGTGGACAGCCGCTGCATGCTCTGATCGAGGTCACGCAGCTGGAACACGCTGTCCTGGGTGCGCTGCGATCCGCTGCGGTTGGCGGTGGAGAGCTGGCTCACCGCGCGGTCGAGCACATCGAACACGCTGAGCGTGGAGGTCGATGGCGCCAGCTCGAACTCGTCGCCCGCCGCCGGCGTGCCGCTCACGTTGACGGCCATGCCGTCGATCTCGATGGCCTTGCCGGCTTCGTACGGCACAGCGGTCTGCGCGGTGGCGGCGCCGTCGCGCAGCACCGAGTAGGTCACCTGCCCGGCCGTGGTGCTGAACTGGAGGCTGTAGGTCGATCCGGTGATGGCCGCGGGGTCGACCACGCGGCCGCCGTCGATCCAGGCCGTGCCCGCGCTCGTGACCGCGCGGGTCTCGAACACGCCGTTGCCGCTGCGCGCGGTGAGCCAGGTGGCGCCGCCGTCCAGCGAGATCGGCAGCGGCTCATGGCCGGCCGACTGGCTCTGCCCCGCGGTGCCGCTGTATTGCACGCCGCCGGGCGCATCGACGAAAGGCGGCTGCGCGGAGCCCTGGCCGCCGAAGAGGTAGCCGCCGGCCCCGTCGTCGCGGTTGGCCACGCCCAGCAGTTGTTCGCGGATGCCGCGCAGCTCGGTGGCCAGGCCCTTGCGCTCGTTGTCGCCATAGGCCGCGTTGCCCCCGGCCACCAGCAGCTCGCGTGCGCGCTGCAGCAGGTTGGCAGCGTCGCCCAGCGAGCTCTCGGTCTGCGACATGAGCGTGCGGCTCGCCTCCACGCCGCGCTGGTCGGCCTCCACGCGCGACACCGTGGCCAGCGCCCGCTCGGCGCGGGCGGCCGCGGTGGGGTCGTCGCTCGCGCGGTTGACGCGCTTGCCGCTGATGAGCTGCAGCTGCGATTCGTCGAGTTCGCCTTGGCGGCGCTGCAGTTGCTGCAGTGCGGAGCCGAAGGCCTGGGCGGTGCTGATACGTGTCATTGGGCGGCCACCTCGAGCAGGGTTTCCATGACTTGCTGCGCCACCTGCAGCATGCGCGCGGCCGCCTGGTAGCTCTGCTGGTACTGGATGAGACGCGCGGCTTCCTCGTCGAGATTCACGCCCGTCTCTTCGCTCACCGCGGCCTGGGCACCTTGCAGGGCCGAGGCCGAGATGCCGGCGGACGTGCGCGCCCCCTGCACGCGCACCCCCATGGTCGTCATGGCGTCGGCGTAGGCGTCGGTGAGGGTCACGCCCGCACTGTCGGAGGCCACGCCCACCATGCGCATGTCCCGTAGCGCCGCGAGCGCACGCGCATTGCCGTTGTTCGTGGACGGCTGCGCGGTGCGCTGCACGGTGAGGGTGTCGCCGGTACTCGGCACGCCGTTGAGGTTGAGCTCCCAGCCGTTCAGGCTGATGGCCTGCCCGGCCGTCCAGGCACCCGAGCCGTTGGACACCAGCGCGTTGGTGGTCGCGTCGCGCAGCTCCCAGTCGTAGGCGCCGGTGTTGCTGGTGAAGGTGAGGCTGGCCGTGAGCTGGGGATCGAGCGTGGTGCTCACCGCCTCCAGCGAGGCGATGGACGCCGTGCCGGTGTTGTTCACGCCCAGCGAGGCGGTGACCGGCGCGGCCGCGGCGATGCCTCTCGGGTCGTCGAGCACCCGTTGCATGTTGAGGCCCGCCATGCCCACCGGCTGCAGCAGGAATCGGTCGTTCGCGGCCGGCAGTGGCGCGACCACATCGAGCTGGAAGCCGTCGATGGTGGCGCCCGAGGCCACCGACACCTGCTGTCCGTCGGACAGGCGGGTGACGAGGTAGTTGCCGGCCGTCGAAGCATCGGGCCTCACCTCGTAGGCGCTGGCGCGCAGCTGCGTGGCGTCGACGATGCTCAGGCCCACGCTGGGCACGCGCGCACCGGTGCCGTCGATGTACGAGGCCACGGGCACGCTGCCGCTCATCGCGTTGTCGGTGGACGGCCGCACGACCGGCGAGCCGGTGCTGAAGATCGGCGAGCCGGTGCCGGCGGGCTGGCGCAGGTCCAGCCCGAGCGCCTGCTGTTCGTTCACCGTGGCGGCAAGCGCCTGTGCCATCTGGCCCAGCAGGTTGCGCGCGTCTTCCAGGTCGTTGTTCTGGAAGCGCATCAACCCGGCGATCGAGCCACCGGTGACGAGGCTTTCGGGCATCGGGTAGGTGCCGCTCGCGTCCGTCAGGCCCAGCTGCATGCGATTGGGGTTGAACTCGTCCGGCACCGCCGCCAGCTTGGCGGCCTCGCCGCCCAGCACGAGGCGCTGGCCGCCGCCGACGAAGAGGTTCACCGAGCCGTCCTCGGCGGCGATGGTCGTGATCTTGACGTAGGAGGCGATCTCGCCGATGAGCTTGTCGCGCTGGTCCAGCAAGTCGTTGGGCTGGTGGCCCGATCCGCGCACCAGCGTGATCTGCCCGTTGAGGTCGGCCACGCGGGCCGCCAGCGAGTTCACGGTGGTCACGGCCGCCTTGATCTCGGAGGTCACCCCCGCCTGCAGGGCCTCGATCTGCTCGCCCGCGGCGCGAAACCGCGAAGCGACATCACCGGCGCGGGCCAGCACCACCTGGCGCGCGGCCAGGTCCTGCGGGCGGCTGGCCACGTCGACGAAGGCGTTGAGGAACTCGCCCGCGGCGTAGCCGATGCCCGACTCGCCAGTGGCGAACACCGGCTCCAGCTGCTTGAGCTGGGCCGCGCGCACCTCGTCGGCCGAAGACTGGGCCTGCGCCGCCATGGCCTCGCGCGTCAGGAACTCGTTGTGCGCACGACTCACCGTGGTCACGTTCACGCCCTTGCCGAAGAAGCCGGCACCGGTGAACTGGCCGCCCGCGGTCTCGAGCTCCAGCGACTGGCGCGAGTAGCCCTCGGTGTTCGCGTTGGCGATGTTGTGGCCGGTGGTCTGCAGCGCCGCGTAGTTGGCGAACAACGCCCGCGTGCCGATCTGCATCAGGAGAGAGCCGGCCATGGCGATGCCTCAGGCGAGGCTGCGCGAGACGCGCAGCGTGGTGTTGATGACGCGCGTGAGCTTCTCGGCATAAGCCGGATCGGTGGCATAGCCGGCGCGTTGCAGCCCCTGCGCGAAAGCCTGCGCGCTGTCGGCGCTCGCCACCACGTCGCGGTAGCGCGGGCTCGTCTTCATCAGCCGCGCGTAGTCCTGGAACGACTCGGCATAGGAGTCGTAGGCCCGAAAGCGCGCCGTCACCTTGCGCGGCACGCCGTTGACGTATTCGGTGGTCGTGACTTCCGCCACGCGCCCCTTCCAGCCCGGCCCGGCCTTGATGCCGAAGAGGTTGAACGAGGGCGAGCCATCGGCATGACGGATCTCGTGCCGGCCCCAGCCGGTTTCGTGCGCGGCCTGCGAGACCATGAACGCGGCCGGGATGCCCGTGTGCGCCTCGGCCTCGTGCGCGGCGGCGGTGTGCGCCTGGATGAAATCCGCCTGCCGCTGCGACACCTTGGCTGCAGGCTGCTGTGACGCCGCAGGCGCCGCCGATGCAGCAGGCACCGCCGGTGCCGGGGCGGCCGCATCGCCCATCTGCCGTTCCAGCTGCCGGGCGATCGCGTTCGCGAGGCCGCCGGGCAGGCCCGTCATGCGCGTGGCCAGCTGCGTATCGAGCATCTCCGTGCCCATCTGCGAGCCGGCGTTGTCGAGCATGCCGGCCGACATGGACTGCTGCGCGGCGCGCATGCTCTTCATCAGCTCCTGCATGAAGAGCGCCTCGAACTGGCGGGCCGCTTCCTTGAGTGCGCCGCGGGGGTCGGCCGCGGCGCGCGAGCGCAGGGAGTCGATGCCGTGGGGGTCGGTGGCCAGGCGGGCGGCAGAAGTGCTTCTCGAAGTGCGTGAAGAGCGGCAGCGTGTTGCGGC
>CBINKC010000010.1:0-60845 GCA_966251135.1 uncultured Burkholderiaceae bacterium | reverse complement strand
ACGTTGAGGATCTTGCCGCGCAGCGGCAGGATCGCCTGGAACTTGCGGTCGCGCCCTTGCTTGGCCGAACCGCCTGCGGAGTCGCCCTCCACGATGTAGATCTCCGACAGCGTCGGGTCCTTCTCCTGGCAGTCGGCCAGCTTGCCGGGCAGGCCCATGCCATCGAGCACGCCCTTGCGGCGCGTCATCTCCCGTGCCTTGCGCGCGGCCTCGCGGGCGCGCGCCGCCTCCACGATCTTGCCGCAGATGATCTTCGCGTCCTGCGGGTTCTCCAGAAGGTAGTCCGTGAGCGCCTTGCTCACCACGTCTTCCACCGGACCGCGCACCTCGCTCGACACGAGCTTGTCCTTGGTCTGGCTGCTGAACTTGGGCTCGGGCACTTTCACGCTGAGCACGCAGCACAGGCCCTCGCGCATGTCGTCGCCGCTCACCTCGACCTTGGCCTTCTTGGCGAACTCGTTGTCCTCGATGTACTTGTTGATCACGCGCGTCATCGCCGCGCGCAGGCCGGTGAGGTGGGTGCCGCCATCACGCTGCGGGATGTTGTTGGTGAAGCACAGCACGTTCTCGCTGAAGCCGTCATTCCACTGCATCGCCACCTCGGTGGTGATGGTCGTGCCCTGATCGCTCGCCTTTTCTCCGACTGCGTGGAACACCGTGTTGTGCAGCACCTTCTTGCCGGTGTTGATGAATTCGACGAAACCCTTCACACCGCCTGCAAACGCGAAGTTGTCTTCCTTGTTGTTGCGTTCGTCGATCAGGCGGATCTTCACGCCGTTGTTGAGGAACGAGAGTTCGCGCAGCCGCTTGGACAGGATGTCGTAGTGGAAGTCGATGTTGGTGAAGATCTCCTCGTCGGGCAGGAAATGCACCTCGGTGCCGCGCTTCTCGGTCTCGCCGATGATCTTCATCGGGCTCACCTCGAACCCGTCGCGCATCTCGATGACGCGGTCCTGTGGCACGCCCTTCTTGAACTCGATGAAGTGCGCCTTGTCATCGCGGCGCACGGTGAGCCGCAGCCACTTGGAAAGCGCGTTCACGCAAGACACGCCCACGCCGTGCAGACCGCCTGAGACCTTGTAGCTGTTCTGGTTGAACTTGCCGCCCGCGTGCAGTTCCGTCAATGCAATCTCAGCCGCGCTGCGCTTGGGCTCGTGCTTGTCGTCCATCTTCACCCCGGTCGGGATGCCGCGTCCGTTATCGATCACGGAAATGGAATTGTCGGTGTGGATGGTGACGACGATGTCGTCGCAGTAGCCCGCCAGCGCCTCGTCGATGGAGTTGTCGACCACCTCGAACACCAAGTGGTGCAGGCCCGTGCCGTCAGACGTGTCGCCGATGTACATACCGGGCCGCTTGCGCACCGCCTCCAGGCCTTCGAGGATCTGGATGCTGCCTTCGCCATACGCGTCGGGAAGGGGACCCACGGCCGCGGCTTCGGAGGCCTTGTCGCCGAGCTTCTTGGAATCGTCGGAGGAGGGGATTTGCGCTTGGGTCATGGCGGGTTGGTTTCTCGTTGGGGCCCGGTACCATCGCATCGGGTTCCCTGGGAAAAGACGCAAGCGGGCCGGAGGCCCGCTTGATGCGTCGGCTCGGGCAGCCTCAGATGCGCATGGGCATCACCACATACTTGAAGCCGCTTTGCTCGGGCACGGTGAACAGGGCGCTGGAATTCGTGTCTTGCAGTTCGATCTTGACCATCTCCTGGTCCATGTTGGCCAGCGCGTCCATGAGGTAGGTGACGTTGAAGCCGATCTCGATGGCATCGCCGCTGTAATCGACCTCCAGTTCCTCCTTGGCCTCTTCCTGCTCGGCGTTGCTGGAGGCGATGCGCAAGGTTCCTGGTTCGAGGTTGACGCGTACGCCCTTGAACTTGTCGCTGGTCAGGATGGCCGCACGCTGCAGGCTCGCCAGCAGCGGCGCACGACCCAGCGTCACGTGGTTCTTGTGTGCTCTCGGGATGACTCGGTTGTAGTCGGGGAACTTACCTTCCACCAGCTTGGTCACGAACTCCATGCCCGAGAACGAAAACTTGGCCTGATTGCCGGCAAAGCGCATCTCGATCGGGCCATCGGCGGCCTCCTTGTCGTCCTTGAGCAGGCGCATGAGTTCCAGCACGGTCTTGCGCGGAAGGATCACCTCCTGCTTGGGGATCTCCACATCGAGCGTCGCCTGCGCCAGCGCCAGCCGGTGGCCGTCGGTGGCGACCAGGGTGAGGCTCTTACCCTCGGCCACGAAGAGGATGCCGTTCAGGTAGTAGCGGATGTCGTGCACCGCCATCGCGAAGTGCACCTGGTTGATAAGGTGCTTGAGCGTCTTCTGCGGCACGCTGAACACTGGGCCGAAGTCGGCCGCCTCCTGCACCAGCGGAAAGTCGTCGGCTGGCATTGTCTGCAAGGTGAAGCGGCTCTTGCCACCTTGCAGCGTGAGCTTGTTCTGGTTGGTGCTGAGCGTCACCGTCTGCTCAGCTGGCAACGCACGCAGGATGTCGATGAGCTTGCGCGCACCGACGGTGGAGGCGAATGCCCCGGCATCACCGTCGAACTCGGCACTTGTGCGCACCTGGATCTCGAGATCGGAGGTGGTGAATTCGACCTGGCTGCCGTTCTTGCGGATCAGCACGTTTGCCAGGATGGGCAGCGTGTGGCGCCGCTCGACGATCCCCGATACCGACTGCAGGGTGGTCAACAGTTTTTCCTGCGCTGCCTTCAACACAATCATTTAAACCTCTTGAAATGGTCGTTCTAGTAGGGGTGCTGCCCGGCTGTGGAGAACGCCATTTTCCCCTTTTCTCTCAACTGCTTACGTCCCCGGGAACCCTGTGGGCGAGACACCTGGGAAGCGCGGGAACAATGGATAACAACTTCGGGCCGGCCGGCCAATCTGGGGATATCTGTGTGCTTGTTCAAAAGTTGTCCCCAGCGTTTCTTGTGGGCATGCCTAGTCGGATGACGCCTCAACCCTTCAGGGTCTGCTCGAGCACGTGCAGCTGCTGGTTCAGCTCGGTGTTCTTCTGACGCTCAGCGCCGATCTTGCGCACGGCATGCAGCACCGTGGTGTGGTCCCGTCCACCGAACAGCTCGCCGATCTCGGGCAGGCTTTTTTGCGTCATCTCCTTGGCCAGATACATGGCGATCTGGCGCGGCCGGGCGATGCTCGCGGGACGCTTCTTCGAGTACATGTCGGCGACCTTGATCTTGTAGAAGTCGGCCACCGTCTTCTGGATGTTCTCGACCGAGATCTGCCGGTTCTGGATCGAGAGCAGGTCCTTGAGCGCCTCGCGCGCGAGCTGGATGTTGATTTCCTTGTGCGAGAAGCGGCTGTAGGCCAGCACCTTGCGCAGCGCGCCCTCGAGCTCGCGCACGTTGGCGCGCACGTTCTTGGCGACGAAGAAGGCGACATCCTCCGGCATCGCCGTGCCCTCGGCCTCGGCCTTGCGGATCAGGATCGCGACGCGCATCTCGAGCTCGGGCGGCTCGATCGCCACCGTCAGCCCGGCGTCGAAGCGCGAGGTGAGACGCTCGTCGATGTCGACCAGGCCCTTGGGGTAGGTGTCGCTGGTCATGATGATGTGCGCGCGCTTGGCCAGCAGCGCCTCGAAGGCGTTGAAGAACTCCTCCTGCGTGCGCTCCTTGCCGGCGAAGAACTGCACGTCGTCGATCAACAGCAAATCGAGGGAGTGGTACTTGGCCTTCAGCTCGTCGAAGGTCTTGCGCTGGTAGTTCTTCACCACGTCGGTGATGAACTGCTCGGCATGCAGGTACAGGATGCGCGCGTCGGGCCGGTCGGCCAGCAGCGCATTGCCTACCGCATGGATGAGGTGGGTCTTGCCCAGGCCGACGCCGCCATAGATGAACAGCGGGTTGTACATCTGGCCCGGGGCGCCGGCCACGTGCAGCGCGGCGGTGCGCGCCATCTGGTTGGCACGTCCAGGCACCAAGGTGTCGAAGGTCAGGTTGGCGTTGAGCCGATGGCGAGCCTGCTCGCGCACTGCCGTCGCCGCAGCAGGCGCGGCCCTGAGCAGTGGGCCGGCTGCTTGCACCGGCCGAGCAGCCACGACCGTGGCACCAGCGGCGAGTGGGTAGGAAGCGGCATTCGCGGCGAGGCGGTCCACTGTCTCCCGGGGGGCGAGTGCGATTTCCAGCCGCACGGGCTTGCCGGCCAGCTCGGTGAGCACTGCCTCGATGCGTCCGGCGTACTGATTGCGGATCCAGTCCAGCTTGAACCGGTTCGGCACCCGCACGGTCACCACCGCATCGCCCGCACCGCTGTCGGCCACATCAGCGGCAGGCAGTGGGCGGATCCAGGTGTTGAATTGTTGTTCGGGCAGCTCGGCCGCGAGTCGCTCGCAACCGCGCTGCCAGAGGTCAGCGCTCATAGTTCTGTGGAAAACTCTCTTTGGAGCGGCGGGATTGTACGTTCCCCGAGGGCTTGGGAGAGAGGTTATCCACAGTTTCAGCTCCCAGTACCATAGCCGGCAGTGTCGAGAGCTATGCCCTCCCTTTTGACGAGCGGGGAGCGATTTGATGTAATAGCGGGTTTCCCGCGCCCGGGAAGGCCTTGTTTCGGCTTCGCGTGGGCGCCACGCTCGCTCCTTGCAGGAACCATCATGAAACGCACTTACCAAGCTTCCAAAGTCCGCCGCGCCCGCACACACGGTTTCCTTGTTCGTATGAAGACGCGCGGTGGCCGTGCCGTCATCAACGCCCGGCGTGCCAAGGGCCGCAAGCGCCTGTCGGTCTGAACGGCGATCCCCGCCTCTTGCCCGTGCCCGCTTCGTGATCGGCCGCCTCGTGCGTCCCGCCGACTTCGAACGTGTGCTGGCCGCGCCGGCCAAGGCACGCACCCCGCACTTCGTGGTGCATCACCTTGCCACCCGGCCGAGCGGTGGGCGTCCACTGAGTATCCACGGGTCATCCACCGAGTTGTCCACAGATGCGCTATTTCAGAGGGATGGTCTTGTGGATGACTCGGCCTTCTGGGTAGGCACGGTGGTGCCACGCCGCCATGCCCGGCGGTCGGTGACCCGGTCGCTGCTGAAGCGACAGATCCGCGCGGCTGTCGGCCGGCAGCCGGGTCTGTCCGGTGGTCTCTGGGTCGTGCGCTTACGCGCGCCTTTCGACCGCCAGCAGTTCAACAGTGCTGCCTCGGAGGCCTTGCGGCTCGCTGCGCGCACCGAACTCGAGGCCCTGCTTGCCGACGCCGTTCTTGCCCAAAGCCGGCGCGGGCGCCGTGGGTGAAGGCGCGGCGATGGTCGCCGTGGAGTGGCTTACTGCGGCGCCGGGGCGGGCCCTGATCACTCTGGTGCGGTTCTACCGCTTTTGCCTGAGCCCGTGGCTCGGTAGCAGCTGCCGTTTCGAGCCGACCTGCTCGGCCTACGCGTTGCAAGCACTGGAGCGGCACGGTGCGGCGGCGGGCACCTATCTCACACTGGCCCGCCTCGGTCGGTGCGCGCCATGGTGTCCGGGTGGGCACGATCCTGTGCCTTCCGAGGCTCCTCGCCTGTTCACGCGATGGACCCACGCGACGGCAGCGAACGCCACCCGGGCTCCCCAACCCTCTCGCGACGACCACACGACATGACCGACATGCGCCGCACCCTGCTGTGGGGTGTCTTCCTAGTTTCGATCTTTCTGCTGTACGACGCGTGGAACAAGTACACGGGCCATCCGTCCATCTTCGAGTCGCCTGCGAAGCAGGCGCAAGTGAGCCAGCCGGCGACCGATGGCACGACGCCACCCCCGATGCCATCGCCTGCGGTCGCGCATGATGGGGCCGCATCTGGCGCACCGCCGCAGGCCGTACCGGCTGTGGCTGCGGCTCAGACGGTAGACGTCAGCACCGACAGGTTCAAGCTGACCTTCAGCACACAAGGCGGCGATTTGGTGCGTGCTGAGCTGCTCGGCCACATCGATCAGAATGACCCGAAGAAGAACGTCGTGCTGTTCGACGCTTCACACAGGTACAGGGCGCAGACCGGCCTGGTTCCTACGCAAGGCGGTGGTTTGCCGAACCACCTGACCGAGATGACGGTACTCCCCGGCGAGCGTTCCCTGGCGCAGAACGCCGATGAACTTCAGGTGAAGTTCGAGTCCCCAGTGGTCAACGGCGCCAAGCTCGTCAAGACCTATACGCTGCGCCGCGGCGACTACGTGATTGGCGTGCGCCATGAGGTCGTGAACACTTCCGGCGGGCCCATCCAGCCGCAGTTGTACCTGCAACTGGTGCGCGACGGCAGTCCGCCGTCGGGTGAATCGTCCCTGTACTTCACGTTTACCGGGCCGGCGATCTACACGGATGCGTCCAAGTTCACCAAGGTGGACTTCAAGAACATCGAGAAGCGCCGCGACGGCGCCAACCCGGATCACGACTTGAGTGCAGACGACGGCTGGGTGGCGATGGTGCAGCACTACTTCGCCTCGGCCTGGTTGCTTGGCACGCAAAGCGGCGAGCAGCGGCCACGTGAGTTCTTCACCCGCAAGATCGACACGAACCTCTACTCGGTCGGCATGCTCGTGCCACTGGGGGCCGTGGAGGCTGGGGCTACGAAGGCGATCGATGCACGCCTGTTCGTCGGCCCGCAGGAGGAGGAAAAGCTCGAGAAGATCGCGCCGGGGCTTGAGCTCGTCAAGGACTACGGGTGGTTCACCATCCTCGCCAAGCCCCTCTTCTGGCTGCTGCACCAGCTGTACAAGTTGATCGGCAACTGGGGCTGGGCGATCGTGGCGCTGGTGGTGTTGCTGAAGATTGCCTTCTACTGGCTCAACGCGAGCGCCTACCGGTCCATGGCCAAGATGAAGGCCATCAATCCCCGCGTCATGGAGCTGCGCGAGCGCTACAAGGACAAGCCGCAGCAGATGCAGCAGGAGATGATGCGCATCTACCGCGAGGAAAAGGTCAATCCGCTCGGCGGCTGCCTGCCGATCTTTGTGCAGATGCCGTTCTTCATTGCGCTGTACTGGGTGCTGCTGTCCACGGTGGAGATGCGCCATGCGCCGTGGATTGGTTGGATCACCGACCTCTCGGCGATCGACCCTTACTACATCCTGCCGCTGCTGATGACGGCCAGCCAGATGTTCCAGACTTGGCTGAACCCGCGTCCGCCCGATCCCGTGCAGGCCAAGATGATGTGGATCATGCCGCTCGTTTTCAGCGTCATGTTCTTCTTCTTCCCCGCCGGCCTGGTGCTGTACTGGCTGACCAATAACCTGCTGTCAATCGCGCAGCAGTACGTGATCAACAAGCGGCTGGGCGTGCTCAACAAGTAGTCCGTGAATCCTGTCACGCCGCCGGTCCTCAGGGACTGGCCGCTGCGAGCCGAAATCTTGCTCAGTTGCAGTCAATGCGGGGTTGACCGCGGTTTGCACTCACGCTGTCTTTGACCTTGCCCCGTGAGTGTGGTGCTGCGGTCGGAGCGCCACGCCTGGCGTTCCCCCCGCTCCCTTTTCCGGCGTGGCATCGCGGGCGCGGTCAGTGAGAATCTCCCCATGCTGCCCCGCCATGATGAGCCCATCATCGCCATTGCGACGGCGCCCGGGCGTGGTGCCGTGGGCATCGTGCGCGCATCCGGGCGCGACCTTGCGCCACTGATCCACGCGGTTTGCGGTCGCATCCTCGCCCCACGTCACGCTACCTACCTGCCGTTCGCCGCTGCCAATGGTCAGCCCATCGACCAGGGGCTGGCAATCCACTTTCCGGCGCCGCAGTCGTACACCGGCGAGGACGTGCTCGAGCTACAGGCCCACGGCGGGCCGGTCGTGCTGGAGTTGCTGCTCGCGCGCTGTCTCGAAGCCGGTCGGAGCATCGGGTTGCGACTGGCCGAGCCGGGCGAGTTCACCGAGCGCGCCTTCCTGAACGACAAGCTTGATCTGGCCCAGGCCGAGGCCGTGAGCGATCTCATCGAGGCGAGCACCGAGGCGGCGGCGCGGTCGGCCAGCCGCTCGCTGGCCGGAGACTTCTCCGCCGAGGTGCACGCGTTGCGCGACCGGCTCGTCACCCTGCGCATGCTGGTGGAGGCGACGCTCGACTTCCCCGAGGAAGACATCGAGTTCCTGCAGCAGGCTGGCGCGCGTGGGCAACTCGATCGCATCGTGGTCGCGCTCGACGCTGTACTCGACCGGGCGCGCCAGGGTGCCTTGCTGCGCGAAGGTATGACGGTGGTCATTGCCGGGCAGCCCAATGTGGGCAAGAGCTCGCTGCTCAACGCGCTGGCGGGTGCGGAGCTGGCTATCGTGACGCCGATCCCGGGCACCACGCGCGACAAGGTGAGCCAGACGATCCAGGTCCAGGGTGTGCCGGTCCATGTGATCGATACAGCCGGTCTGCGCGACACGCAAGACGAAGTCGAGCGCATCGGCATCGCACGCACCTGGGCAGAGATCGAGGCAGCCGATGCAGTATTGCTGTTGCATGACCTCACCCGGCAGGACGAACCTGCGCACGCCGCCGAAGATTTGGCCATTGCCGAACGCCTGCCTACTGCCCTGACTGCAGGGGGACGGCTGGTACATGTCTACAACAAAGTCGATGCCACACCAGCGCGGCCAGCCGATGCATCTGCCGTGGTGCTCTCGGCGCGCACGGGTGATGGCTTGGAGCCGCTGCGCGCGCGCTTGCTCGAATTGGCCGGCTGGCATGCGGTGCCCGAGGGCGTGTTCATCGCCCGAGCCCGGCACGTGGAGGCGCTGCGTCGCACCCGCCAGCACCTGGCGCTGGCACAGGAACAGGCGGGGAGCCGAGAGCCTGCGCTGGACCTGCTCGCAGAGGAACTGCGGCTGGCTCAGCAGGCACTGGGTGCGATCACGGGCGAATTCACGGCGGATGATTTGCTTGGCGAGATCTTCAGCCGCTTCTGTATCGGAAAGTGAGGATCGGCCGTGCTGTGAAAAAAGGCCGGCGGGTGGCCACAAGTCCGTGCGTCGCCTCAGGCTCGCGAGATTGTGGCGCTCCGGGCCGCAGTGAATAATCGCCGCTCTAAACGACAAAACCTGACGGAGACCGGGAATGACGGCCTTCGCGTTGGAGGAACCATGGATTTCGACAAGCTGGTACAGGCGATCCAGACGCTCAACGCCGAAGATGCTCTGCGCGCCCGCCTCACGGCGGATCAGTGGCGTGCCATCGCACCCTACCTTACCCGCCACGATGTCCGGTCCGGCGATCTGTTGGTCAAGCAGGGCGACACCGACCGTACGATGTACGCGCTTGGCCAAGGAACGCTGCAAGTCTTCGTTACTGGTGCAGCGCCGGGCAGCAACCGCATCGCGATCCTGCGCGCCGGCTCGGTGGTGGGCGAGCCAGGGTTGTTCAGCGATGGGCCACGCATGGCGAACGTTGAGGCCATGACATCGTGCGTGGTCTGGGCCCTGCGCGGGCCTCGGCTGGAGGAGATGTCGCAGCGGCTGCCCGCGCTTGCGCTCGAGTTGATTCGTGCGGCCGGCGGGGTGATGGCGGCGCGCATCCGGGCGCACCAGGCGCGTCAGGTGCCCTTTACTTGAAGGGCCGCAACCCTCGGGGCCGTTCAATGTCCCTCGAAGTTCACCAGCGTGAATAGCGCCGGTCCGGCCGCACCTAGCGCGTCGGCGCCGCCCAACTCCGGCAGCTCCACGATCACTGCCCTTCGATCACACCCCTGACGCCCGGCGCTCCCGCAGTCGCATGCCGGTCATCATGGTGCCTCGGCTGGCCACGAGATCATCGATTGGAAGCGCGCGGTCGCCGGGATTGACGGCATCGGTGCGCACTTCCCGGTGGTGGACGCATTCCAGTGGCGGCTGTGTGCGGCAGGGCCAGCAGGCCTCTCACCCTCTCACCCGGTCAGCTGGCGCCGAGTAGCTTGCCTTCGGCGAGCGCGAGCGGCTCCGGAAGACCGGAGAGCACGAGGGTGTCGCCGGCGCTCAGGACCATGGCGTCAGAGGGCTTCGTGACTGCGCCTGACGCCCGCCGAAGGGACACGACGTCCACGCCCACGGCGTGCAGCGCCTGCTGCCCGAGCGTCTGACCCACGCAGGCGCCGCCCGGCGGCAGGGTCACGCTGAGCAGGCGCGCGGTGTGGAGCTCATCGACCGTGTCATCGTCGGCGCCGTGGAAGTAGCCGCGCAGCAGGCTGTAGCGTGCATCGCGCTGGTCCTGCACGACGCGGATCACGCGCCGCATAGGCACACCGACCAGCGCCAACGCGTGGCTGGCCAGCATGAGCGAGCCTTCCAGCGCCTCGGGCACCACCTCCGTGGCCCCGGCCGCACGCAACTTCTCCAGGTCGGCGTCGTCGATCGTGCGCACGATGACGGGGACCTTGGGCGCATGCGAGTGCACGAGGTTGAGGATCTTCAGTGCCGAAGGCGTGTCGTGGTAGGTCACCACCACGGCGCTGGCGCGTGCCAGGCCAGCGGCCATGAGGCTTTGCAGACGGGCGGCATCGCCGAATACAACGCTCTGCCCTGCCGCCGCGGCCTGGCGTACGCGGTCGGGATCGAGGTCCAGCGCCATGTACGGGATGTGGACCCCTTCCAGGACTCGCGCGAGGCTTTGCCCACTGCGGCCGTAGCCCGCAATGATCACGTGCGCCTCGGTGTTAATGGCGCGCTTGGCGATGGAAGTCATGGCGACCGATTGCATCAGCCAGTCTGTGGCCGACAGGCGCATCACGATGCGGTTGCTGTGCATGATGATGAACGGCGTCGCCAACATGCTCAACACCATGCTGGCCAGCACGGGCGACTGCAGCTCAGGCGACAGCAGGCCGCGATCAGTGGCCAAGGCCATCAGCACGAAGCCGAACTCGCCCGCTTGCGCCAGATAAAGGCCGGTGCGCAGCGCCACGCCCGTGGCGCCGCCGAACAGGCGCGTCAGCCCGGCGACGAGGGCGAACTTGAACAGCACCGGCAGCACGCTCAGCGCCATCACCAGCGGCCAGTGTCGCCAGAGGGTGCCGCCATCGAGCTTCATGCCGACCGTGATGAAGAACAGGCCCAGCAGCACATCATGAAAGGGGCGGATGTCGGTTTCCACCTGGTGCTTGTATTCCGTCTCCGCGATGAGCATGCCTGCGATGAAGGCGCCCAGCGCGAGCGACAGGCCGGCATGCTCGGTCAGATACGCCAGCCCCAGCGTGACGAGCAACAGGTTCAGCACGAAAAGCTCTTCGCTCTTGCGCCGTGCGACTTGCGTAAGCCACCAGCGCATCACGCGCTGCCCACCCATGAGCAGCAGGGCCAGCAGCGCCATCGCCTTGAGCGAGGCGATGGCCAGTTCGCGCAGCAGCACCTCGCCCGGCGCGCCCAGCGCGGGGATGAGCACGAGCAGCGGCACAACGGCCAAGTCCTGGAACAGGAGTACGCCCATCACTCGCCGGCCATGCTCGCTTTCGAGCTCCAGGCGCTCGGCCATCAGCTTGACGACGATCGCGGTGCTGCTCATGGCCAGCGCGCCACCGAGCGCGACCGCAGCTTGCCAGCCCAGCGTCCATTCGCGCCCGAAGAATGCAAGCACGCCGGCGAGCAGTGCGTTGCCCGCCACTGCGGCCAGCATGGTGGCGCCGACCTGGCTGAGGCCGAGGCCGAACACAAGCCTGCGCATGCTCCTGAGCTTGGGCAGGTTGAACTCCAGCCCGATGACGAACATCAGGAACACCACGCCGAACTCGGCCAGGTAGCGCACATTGGCCGAGTCGCGCGCCAGTGCCATGGCATTAGGGCCGATCACGACGCCCACGGCCAGATACCCCAGCATCGGGGGAAGCCGTGCGAGCCGGCACAGGACGACGCCGGCCACTGCGGCGACCAGGTACAGCAGGACGACTTCAAGCGTGGATGCCATGGGAAGCGCGAGGGGCCGGCGCCCGGCGTCACGCCCGGCCTGCCTACAATCGACGCATCCTAATGGACGACAGTAGTGCGCACCGTGACTGCCAAGCCTTCCTTCGATTCCCAGCGCGCACTCCATCTCGCTCGGCAGACCTTCGACATCGAGGCGCAGGCACTGTTGGCGCTGAAGTCACGTCAGGGCGAGAGCTTCGTGCGTGCCGTGCAGACCATGCTTGAGTGCACCGGTCGTGTGGTCGTCATGGGCATGGGCAAGAGCGGCCACGTGGGCCGCAAGATTGCCGCCACGCTGGCGTCGACCGGCACTCCTGCGATGTTCGTGCATCCCGCCGAAGCCAGCCATGGCGACCTCGGCATGGTGACGCCTGTCGATGTGGTGCTGGCCATCTCCAATTCCGGCGAGGTCGATGAGCTGGCGGTCATCCTGCCGGCGCTCAAGCGCGTGGGCGTGGCGCTCGTGGCCATGACGGGTCGCAGCGGATCGACGCTCGCGCGGCACGCCGACATCGTGCTGAGCAGCGCGGTGGATGTGGAGGCCTGCCCGATGAATCTCGCACCCACGGCGAGTACCACTGCGCAGATGGCGCTAGGCGATGCGCTGGCGGTGGCTTTGCTCGACGCGCGGGGCTTCCGGGAGGCCGATTTCGCGCGCTCTCACCCCGGCGGCGCGCTCGGGCGCAAGCTGCTCACCCATGTGCGTGACGTCATGCGCACCGGCGACGCGGTGCCGCATGTGCTGCCCGATGCGCCCTTCACCGCCATGATGAAGGAGATGACCCGCAAAGGGCTGGGTGCGACGGCCATCACTGATGCCCAGGGTCGCGTGCTGGGCATCTTCACCGACGGCGACCTGCGCCGCCTCATCGAGCAGGGCATGGACCTGCGCGGTTCGTCTGCGCGCGACGTGATGCATCCCAACCCCCGGCTCGTGCGCGAGGACAAGCTGGCTGTCGATGCGGCGGACATGATGGAGCAGTACCGCATCACCAGCGTGCTGGTCGTCGACGGCGAGGGCTTGCTCGTGGGTGCGCTCAACTCCAACGACCTCATGCGCGCCAAGGTGATCTGATGGCTCCCACGCTCGTCCCTGCGATGGCGTTCGCGCCCGAGTTGCTGCTCAAGGCTCAGGGCGGACCTGCGGGAATTCGTGCTGCGGTGTTCGATGTCGATGGCGTGCTCACGGATGGTCGCATCTACCTGAGCGAGCGCGGCGAGGAGTTCAAGGCCTTCAGCACCCTTGATGGCCACGGGCTCAAGCTGCTGGCGCGCGGCGGCATCGTGCCCATCGTCATCACTGGCCGCGACTCGCCGGCGGTGCGGCGCCGAGTGGCGGATTTGGGCATCGACCGTGCCGTGTTCGGAGCGCACGACAAGCTGGCCGCGGCCGCCGATCTCATGCGAGCGCTGCAGCTGCAGTGGGATGCGATGGCTGTCATGGGTGACGACTGGCCCGACCTGCCGCTGATGACCCGGGCGGCCTTCGCCTGCGCGCCGGCCAATGCCCATGTCGAGGCACGTGCCGTGGCGCACCACGTGACGGCCGCATCCGGCGGGTACGGCGCAGCGCGTGAGTGCTGCGACCTGCTGCTCACCGCCGCCGGCCGCTACGCAAGCCTGCTCCACGGCCATCTCGTGACCTTGGACGCAGGCGCATGAGGGCCGGCGCACCGCTGCCCGCGAGGCGGCGCTCCATCGGATGGGCGAGGTTCGGTTGCTAAGGAGAGCCGATGGGTTGGCGCGACCGCCGTGGACGGCACGCTTGCTGGAGCAGGCAGTGTCGTATCTGCCGTTGTTGCTGATGGGGCTGCTCGCCCTCGCGACGTGGTGGCTGGTCAAGAACACGCCGGTGCTCGAAGACGGACGGCCGCCGGCGCCTGCGCGTCACGAGCCGGACTACACCATGACCGGGTTCATGGTGCGCCGTTTTGCACCGGACGGGTCGCTGCGTGGACAGATCGAGGGCGAGGTGCTGCGCCACTATCCCGACACCGACACGCTGGAGATCGACAACGTGCGCATTCGCGCCATTGCGGCGGATGGGCGTGTCACGCGGGCCGAGGCGCGCATGGCCCTGGCCAATGCGGATGGCAGTGAAGTGCAGCTGCGAGGCGGGGCGCAGGTGCTGCGCGAAGGGCTGGCCGGCGAGCCGCCGGTGGAGTTTCGCGGCGAGTTCCTGCACGCCTTTCTCGACACCGAGCGCGTGCAGTCGCACCTGCCCGTGACCGTGATCCGAGGCGGCGCACGGGTGCAGGCCGAAGCGATGGAGTACGACCACCTGCAGCGTGTGGTGCAGCTGAAGGGGCGGGTGACCGCGAGCTTTCCTCCCCCGGGCCATTCATGATGGCAGCCGTCGAGGGCGCTCCGCTCGCGTACATCACGGGGGCCTCCAGCGGCATCGGCCAGGCTCTCGCACTGCGGTACTACCGGGCCGGATGGCGGCTTGCCCTCGTGGCGCGCCGTGGCGAGGAGTTGCGTGCCTGGGCGGCCGGGCAGGCGCTGGAGCCACATCGCGTGGCGATCTGTCCGGCCGACGTGCGCGACGTGGCGGCCATCACGGCCGCAGGCCGGGAATGCATTGCCGCGCAAGGCTTGCCGCAGGTCGTGATTGCGAACGCCGGCATCAGCATCGGCGTGGATACGGCCGACGATGCGGATCTGGAAGTGATCCGCGCGACCTACGAGACCAATTGCCTTGGGATGGTGGCAACCTTCCAACCCTTCGTCGGGCCGATGCGCGATAGACGCAGTGGACGGCTCGTGGGCGTGGCCAGCGTTGCCGGCATCCGCGGCCTGCCGGGGCATGGCGCGTACTGTGCGAGCAAGGCCGCGGTCATCAGCTACTGCGAAAGCCTGCGAGGGGAATGCCGCTCGTCCGGTGTGAAGGTGGTGACCATTGTGCCGGGCTACGTCGATACCGCGCTCACGCGGCGCAACCGCTATGGGATGCCATTCCTCATGCAAGCCGATGCCTTTGCCGACCGCGCATTTCGCGCCATCGAGGCCGGCACGAGCTACCGCGTGATCCCTTGGCAGATGGGCTTGGCAGCCAAGCTCTTGCGGGTGCTGCCCAACCGCCTGTTCGATGCACTGCTCGCCGGTCGCCCGCGCAAGCACCGCCAGGGCGAATAGTGCCGGTCCGTCGAATCAGGTGAACGGACCCGAGCAGGCCCAAGCAAAAAGCGGTGGGCCCGCGAAGGCGCCACCGCTTTGTGTATCAGCGTAACGGGTCGGGCGATCAGTAGCCGCCGCGGCCACCGCCGCCATAGCCACCGCGACCACCGCCGCCGTAGCCACCACCACCGCTACCACTGCGGCCGCCGCCACCGTAGCCGCCACCGCCGCCACCATAGCCGCCGCCACCACCGCTACCACTGCGGCCGCCACCACCGTAGCCGCCACCGCCACCGCCGAAGCCGCCGCGGCTGCCACCACCACCACCGAAGCCGCCCGGACGTTCTTCACGCGGGCGTGCTTCGTTGACGACGAGCGCCCGGCCGTCAAGGGCCTGGCCGTTCATGCCGTTGATGGCTGACTGGGCCTCGGCGTCCGAGCCCATCTCCACGAAGCCGAAGCCCTTGGAGCGGCCGGTGTCGCGGTCCATCATGACCTTGGCCGATGCGACGGTACCGAACTGGGCAAAAGCCTGTTGAAGATCGTCGTCGCGGATGCTGTAGGCAAGGTTGCCTACGTAAAGTTTGTTGCCCATTCAGAGCGCCTTTCGTACCTGAAAAACCCAGTGAGACCTCGGAGCTTCAACCTGTCCTGAACCATTCAAGCAAAGGCGCTGCTACCAACCAACTGGAAATTCAATTATCAAGTAAACGCCAAATGGTGCGCAAAGCCTCTCGAAATAAAGTGTTGTTCTGAGTGCGCGAAGCGCGCGGACTCGGTAAATCCATCCACCCGGTCGTGCATCGGAAGGTAAAAAACACAGGTTCTCCCGCTTGCGCAAAGTCCGCAATTGCGCATGGCCGCCCATATGATGGGATGAGGTTCTGGTTTCGGTCATGAAACCCTTTTCTTACATGCCCTCGCGTACTCCCCTGGAGGGACTCAATCTCGTCCTGGGCAGCATCGAGGCCGTGCGCAATTTGCGCGCGCTGTATGTGCTGCTGACGACGTTTGCCCTCGCAGGGCTGCTCACGGCCTCGGCGCAGGCCGCCGTGTTCGCCGGCAGGGGCGGCGCGTGGGCGGCCCTGCCGGCGGGCGCAGCGCTGTTCGTGGCGTTCTATGGGGGCAATGCGGCGGGCATCCTCGTCATGGACGAGGCGCGGGGCGTGGCGGTGCGCGAGGTGGGCAAGGCCGTGCGTGCTTCGCTGCTGTCGGCGCACCGGCTCATCCTGGCGCTGCTCGTCATCGCGGCCGGGTATGCCACCGGGGGCGCGGCGCTGGTGGGGTTGATGTGGCTGAGTCGGGCTTCGGTGAGCGGGCCGGTGCTGGGCCCCTGGCTGTTCGGGTTGATCGTTCCGCTGGGGGTAGTGGTCGTGGGCGTGGCGCTGCTCGCGTGGGTGGCGGTGGTGGTTCCGCTGGCGGCACCCGCGGTGTGGGCTGGCGAAAGCGCGGCCCAGGTCGTGACGCTGTTATGGCAGTGGATGCGCCGTCGGCTACCTACCGTGGCCCTGCTCATGGCGACGGTGAGCCTGCTCACCGCCGGTGTGGGCGCGCTGGTGAGCTTCGCCGTGATGGTGGGCGGCCGCGTGGTGGCCGAGCTGGGCGTGCACGTGGCGAAGGTGGATGTGCCCGTGCGTGGCCTGATGGCCGGGCTGTTCGGCTATGGGGTTCGGTCCCTGGAAGCGGCCGGGGTGACACTCGGGGCCACGGGCCACGCCTCCGCGGCGGTTGCCGGAGGAACCGTGGTGTTCGCGTTGGCGCTCGTGCTTCCGGGGCTCGTCTACCTGAGGGGAACCTGTTCGGTGTACCTCGCCATGCGCGACAGTCCGCACGCGCTGTCCCGACTCGGCTGACCATGGAGATCCTGAAGCCGCTCATTGCGTTGCTGGCCATCGTGAACCCGGTGGGCGTGGTGCCCTTCTTCCTCCACTTCACGCAGAACCTCTCGCCGGCGCAACGCCGCCGCACGATTCGGGTGAGTGCGTTCACCGCGTTCATCGTCATCGCGTCCAGTGCCTTGGCAGGGTTGAAGATCATCGAGTTCTTCGGCATCTCGCTCGCTTCATTCCAGGTGGGCGGCGGCACGCTCCTGCTGCTGGCGGCGATGCAGATGCTCAATGCCCAGCCTGCCGAGAGCCGCGAGGAAGACGTGACCGAAGGCGCCACGAAGGCCGACACGGGCGCCAGTGTCGCCGTGGTGCCACTCACCATCCCGTTGCTCACGGGCCCGGCGACCATCTCGACCATGGTGATCTATGCGGAGAAGACCCGCAGCGTCTGGCAGCTGGCGGTGCTGGTGGGCTACGGGCTGGTGGTGGCGGCGGCGACCTACTTGGTGTTCTCGGCGTCGACGCGAATCGCACGCGTGCTGGGTCAGACGGGCATCAACATCATGACCCGGCTCATGGGGCTCATCCTGGCCGCGCTGGCGGTAGAGCTGCTGGCCGATGGGCTGACAAAGCTGTTTCCTATCCTCGGCGCAGTGCGCTGAAGTCTCCGCGCCGACCGCCGAAGCGTGTCCTCTGCCGACGATGGGGCCCTGGATACCGCGTCCATGGGCATCGGGCGATTTGCCTGTTGCCACTGATACCGGGGAGCTGAAGCATGAACACGGATCGCTTTCCCCCGCTGGCAGCCGAAGAATGGGACGAGGCGCAGCGCGCTGCTGCCGAGGAACTGATTGCCGGGCCGCGCAAGGGCGTCAAGGGCCCGTTCATCCCGCTGCTGCGCAGCCCTGAACTGCTGCAGCGGGTGCAGAAGCTGGGCGAGTACCTGCGCTTTTCCAGCGTGCTGCCTTCGCGCGTCAGTGAGTTCGCCACGCTCGTGGTGGCGCGGCACTGGACGCAGCAGTTCGAATGGGCGGTGCACGTGCCGCTGGCGCGCAAGGCGGGCACGTCGCAGCAGACTATCGATGCGCTGCGCGACGGCCGCCGGCCGGCGGGCATGGATGCCGACGAGGCGTGCGCGCATGACTACACCGGGGAACTGCTGCAGCAGGGCGGGGTGAGCGACGCGAGCTACAACGCGGCTCGCGATCGCTTCGGCGAGCGGGGGGTGGTCGAGCTCACCACGCTCGTCGGCTACTTCGCGATGGTCAGCATGGTGCTCAACGTGGCCCACACGCCGCCCGAGCCGGCGGACGGCGTGCAGTTGCTGCCCCACTTGCCGCTGTAGCGCCGCGCGCAGGCACACTCTCGGCCATGCATGCCTCGCCGACTCCCCGCATTCTTGTTGCCGGCTTGTGTGCCCAGTGGTGCGGCACCTGTCGCGAGTGGCGCGCCGTGTTCGACGCGCAGGCGCGCCAGTACAGCGGCGCCGATTTCACATGGGTGGACGTGGAGGACCACGACGAGGTGATGGGCGCCGTCGAGGTCGAAAACTTCCCCACCCTGCTGATCGCCCGCGACGAAGAGGTGCTTTTCTTCGGCACGATCACGCCGCACGCCGGCACCCTGGCGCGGCTGGTGCGCGAGGCCTTGCACGGGCACATGACGCGGGTGGACGACCCGGAGCTTGCTGTCCTCGCACAGCGCGTGCGGGCCTTGTAGCGCAGCGGGAGCCGCCCACGCGGTATGGACGCGTGCAGGGTGAATCTCTGCACGAGACGCCCCACGCTACGATGCCTTCGCTGGCCCGTGCCCGTGCACTGTGGGAGGTGCCGTCGCGCGGCTCGCCATCCCGGGAGGTGATCATGATCCCGATCTCGTCGCGTCCGGCCGTGCTCGACCTCATCGGCAACACGCCGCTGGTGCCGGTGAGGCGGCTCGACACCGGTCCGTGCGAGCTTTTTCTCAAGCTCGAATCGCAGAACCCGGGCGGGTCCATCAAGGACCGCATCGGCCTAGCCATGGTCGATGCCGCCGAGCGCGATGGCCGGCTGCGCCCTGGCGGCACGGTGGTCGAGGCGACGGCCGGCAACACCGGGCTCGGGCTGGCGCTGGTGGCGCGCGCGAAGGGTTACCGCGTGGTGCTGGTCGTGCCCGACAAGATGTCTACCGAGAAGGTGCTGCACTTGAAGGCGCTGGGCGCCGAGGTGCACATGACGCGTTCCGACGTGGGCAAAGGGCACCCCGAGTACTACCAGGACCTGGCCGCGCGGCTGGCGAAGGAGATTCCCGGCGCCTTCTTCGCCGACCAGTTCAACAACCCGGCCAACCCGCTCGCGCACGAGACGAGCACGGCGCCCGAAGTCTGGCAGCAGATGGGCCACGACGTGGACGCCATCGTGTGCGGCGTGGGTTCGGGCGGCACGCTCACGGGGCTCACGCGCTACTTCTGCCGGGTGCAGCCCGAGCTGGCCTTCGTGCTGGCCGATCCGGTGGGTTCGGTGCTCGCCGAGTACACACGCACCGGCAAGGTCGGCGAGGCGGGCTCCTGGGCGGTGGAAGGCATCGGCGAGGATTTCATCCCGGCCATCGCCGACCTGTCCGGCGTGTGCGTGGCGTATTCAATCTCCGACGAGGAGAGCCTGCGCACCGCGCGCGAGCTGCTGCGCACCGAAGGCATCCTCGGGGGCTCGTCCACCGGCACCCTGTTGGCCGCGGCGCTGCGCTGGTGTCGCGGCCAGACGCGGCGCAGGCGCGTGGTGAGCTTCGTGGTCGACACGGGCACGCGCTATCTGTCGAAGATGTACAACGACCAGTGGATGCTCGATCAGGGGTTGCTGCCGCGCAAGCGTTACGGCGATCTGCGCGATGTCATCTCGCGCCGCACGGAGGAAGGCGGGGTGGTGAGCGTGGGCCCGGGCGACACGTTGCTCACCGCGTTTGCGCGCATGCGGGCGGCCGATGTGTCGCAGCTGCCGGTGCTGGAGAACGATCGCCTGGTCGGCGTGATGGACGAATCGGACCTGCTCATGAGCGTGCATGCCGACGCGGCGCGCTTTCGCTCCCCGGTGCGCGCGGCCATGACGACCACGCTGGAGATGCTGCCACCGCAGGCCAGCCTCGCGCAGCTGGAAGCGGTGCTGGACCGCGGGCTGGTCGCGATCGTGGCCGATGCGGCGGGCTTCTATGGGCTTATCACCCGTTTCGATCTGCTGAACCACCTGCGGAGGACGCTCACATGAACCAGAACGATGACCGGAACGACGACCGGAAGGCGGCCCACGCCTTCGCCACCCGTGCCATCCACGCCGGCCAGGTGCCGGATCCATCGACGGGCGCGATCATGCCGCCCATCTACGCGACCTCGACCTATGTGCAGCAAAGCCCGGGCGTGCACCAGGGGCTGGACTATGGCCGCTCGCACAACCCGACACGCTGGGCCTTCGAGCGTTGCGTGGCCGACCTGGAAGGCGGCGCGCAGGCTTATGCGTTCGCTTCGGGGCTTGCGGCGATTGCCACGGTGCTGGAACTGCTGGACGCGGGCGCGCACATCGTGTCGGGCGACGACATCTACGGCGGCACTTTCCGGCTGTTCGAGCGTGTGCGCAGCCGCAGCGCCGGGCACCGCTACAGCTTTGTCGATCTCGCGGACCTCGACCGCGTGGCGGCGGCCCTGACGCCCGACACGCGCATGGTGTGGGTGGAGACGCCCAGCAACCCGCTGCTGCGCCTGGCCGATCTGCGGGCGATTGCGGCGCTGTGCCGTGAGCGCGGCATCCTGTGTGCGGCGGACAACACCTTCGCCAGCCCGTGGGTGCAGCGCCCGCTGGAGTTGGGCTTCGACCTGGTGGTGCGCTCGACCACCAAGTACCTCAACGGGCACTCCGATGTGATCGGCGGCGTGGCGGTCGTCGGCCACGATCCGCGCTTGGCGCCGGTGCGCGAGAGGCTGGGCTTCCTGCAGAACGCGGTGGGTGCCATTGCCGGGCCCTTCGACAGCTTTCTCGCGCTGCGCGGATTGAAGACGCTCGCGCTGCGCATGGAAAGGCACTGCGACAACGCCCTGGCGCTGGCGCAATGGCTGCAGGCGCAGCCTCAGGTCGCGCGGGTCCATTACCCGGGGCTGGCTTCGCACCCGCAGCATGGGCTGGCGCAACGGCAGATGCACGGCTTCGGCGGAATGATCTCCGTGGAGCTGAACACCGGCCTGGCGGGGGCACGCCGTTTCCTCGAGTCGGTGCGCGTCTTTTCCCTGGCCGAAAGCCTGGGTGGCGTGGAAAGCCTGATCGAGCACCCGGCCATCATGACCCACGCCAGCGTCCCGGCCGAGACCCGTGCGCGCCTGGGCATCGGCGACGCTCTTGTGCGCCTGTCGGTGGGGGTCGAGGCGGTGGAGGATCTGCGCGAGGATCTCCGTCAGGCGCTGGCGAGGATCTGACGCCGGACTCACCTCACTTCCCCTTTCCGGGGTGTGCGAAACGTCCTGTTTCAAGCAGGAACGCATCGCGCTGCCTCGGCTCTATCGCCCTCGGGCCCTACAGTGGCAGCCGGGAGCGCCGCTGCCCGGGCGGCGGCGCCGTGCCTGGACTTTCGGTATTGCTGACCATGCGTTTCCTCCTGCGCTTCATCCTCCCTTGCCTGGCGGCCTGTCCGGGCCTCATCTGGGCGCAGGCCGCGGTCCAGACGGACCAGGTGCGTGCCGAGCTGGTGGCGCATGCACCCCAAGGCATCGGTGCCGGCAAGCCGGTCAAGCTGGGGCTGCTGATCCGGCACAAGCCGCAATGGCATACCTACTGGAAGAACCCGGGGGACTCGGGGCTGCCCACCCGCATGGAATGGCAGCTGCCCGCGGGGGTGACGGCGGGCGCCATCGAATGGCCCACGCCGCACCGGCTGCCGGTGCCGCCGCTCGTCAACTATGGCTACGAAGGCGAGCTGCTGCTGCCCGTGCCTGTCGAGGTGGCGCCCTCTTTCAGCGCCGGCACGCTGGAGGTGAAGCTGCACGCCGAGTGGCTGGTGTGCAAGGACGTGTGCATTCCCGAGTCCGGCGACTTCACGGCGCGCTGGCCGGCGGCCCAGTCGCTGGTCGAGCATGGCGTGCTGTTCGACGCCGCGCAAGCGGCCCTGCCGGAGGCGGTGCCCGCCCGGGCACAGGCGCGGGTCGAGGGCCAGGCGCTGGTGCTGGAGGCCGAGGGCCTGCCGGCGGAGATGGCCGGGCAGGAGGTGCAGTTCTTCCCGGAGCTGCCCGGCGTGATCGAGAACGCGGCGCAGCCCGAGCCGCGCTGGGAAGGCGGCAAGCTCGTGCTGCGCGTGGCTTTGTCGTCCATGCGCAGCGAAAGCCCCGCGCGGATGGAAGCGTTGCTCAAGCGGCCCCAGGATTCCCGCGCGGTGGCCATCGCGTTCGACGTGCAGGGCCCGTGGCCAGCGCAGAGCGCCACGCCGGTGGCGACGGCGGCCCCTGTGGTGCCGGCAGGACCGAAGGCGGATGCCTCGCTGTGGGCGGCGCTGGCCCTGGCCTTCGGCGGCGGCTTGCTGCTCAACCTGATGCCCTGCGTGTTCCCGGTGCTGTCGCTCAAGATGCTGGCGCTGGCACGCCATGCCGATGACCGCCGCGCGTCGGTGGTGGGTGCGCTGGCCTACACGGCCGGGGTGCTGGCATCCTTCCTGGCGCTGGCGGGCCTGCTGCTGGCCTTGCGCGCGGGCGGCGAAGAGCTGGGGTGGGGCTTCCAGCTGCAGTCGCCGCCGTTCGTGGGGGCGCTGGCGCTGCTGTTCACGCTGATCGGGCTCAATCTCGCCGGCGTCTTCGAGTTCACGGTCGCGCTTCCGGGCAACCTGGGGGGGTTCCGGGCGCGACATCCGGTGGTGGACCATGCGGCCACCGGTGTGTTGGCGGTGGCCGTGGCCTCGCCCTGCACAGCGCCGTTCATGGGTGCCGCCCTGGGCGCCGCGCTCACGCTGCCCGCGGCGCATGGCCTGGCGGTGTTCGCATCGCTGGGCCTGGGAATGTCGGCGCCCTTCCTGGCGGCCGCGGCCTGGCCGGCGCTGGCCGGCCTGCTGCCGAGGCCGGGTGCCTGGATGACCCACTTCCGCGCCCTGCTTGCCTTCCCCATGTTTGCCACCGTGGTGTGGCTGGTGTGGGTGCTGGGCCAACAGGTAGGCATCGACGGCGCGGCCGCGATGCTGGGCGTGCTGGTGGCGGTGTCGCTGTTCGCCTGGGTGATGGGCCGCCGTGATTTGAAGCCGGTGCCGCAGCGCGTGCTCGCGGTGTTGTCGCTGGCGATCCTGGCCGGCGGCATCTACTGGGCGTGGCCATCGCTGCGCGAGCCGGCGACCGCTGCGTCGCAGCCGGCGGCTGGCGAGCGCTGGCAGCCCTGGTCGGCGCAGGCGGTGGCGGCGGCCCGAGCGGAAGGCCGGCCGGTGTTCGTCGATTTCACCGCGGCCTGGTGCGTGACTTGCCAGGTGAACAAGCGCACGACGCTGGGCAACGAGGCGCTGCTGGCGGACTTCGAGGCCAGGCGCGTGCGCCTGCTGCGCGCCGATTGGACGCGACGCGACGCCGCCATCACCGAGGAGCTGGCCCGGTTGGGCCGCAGCGGCGTGCCCGTGTATGCGCTCTACCCGCCGGGCACCGGCGAGCCGCGCTTGCTGACCGAACTGCTGAGCGTGTCGGAGGTGCGCAGCGCGCTGGCGAAGCTGCCGAGCCCCGCCGCCGCGGCCCTGGCGCCGCGGCTGCCGTAAGGCTTGGCATAGTGCAGTGCGAAACACTGCACTATCGAAACGGCCGGCTGAGGAACCTGGAGCCCCGCCACCCGAAGCGCCACGGCACGCTGGCCGCCCGGCTGATGCCGATGCGTGGCCCGCAGGCTACCGGCACGGGCCCGCTTGGCGCCGCCAAGCGAAACGGCGGGGCATCCAGCGGGAGCCCGTCGTGCGCGCGGGTGATGCCCAGCGCCTGGCCCACGCGGCCGGGGCCCGCGCACAAGAGGCGATCGTCGGATACCCCTCGCCGCTCGCGCATGACCTCCAAGCCCTGCAGGGGCTCCAGCGCGCGGATGAGCACCCCGGCGCCGTGGCCAGCCTCGCGGCACACCAGGTTCAAGCACCAGTGCAGGCCGTAGGAGCGGTACACGTAGGCGTGGCCCGGCGGGCCGAACATGCTGGCGTTGCGCGCGGTCGGGCCGGCGTGGCTGTGCGAAGCGGGATCCTCGCGGTCGTAGGCCTCGGTCTCCACGATGCGCCCGCCCACGCCGTCGACATACAGCAAGGCGCCGATGAGGCGGCGGGCGACCGTGGCGGCATCGCCGCTGAAGTCGATGGCCGGCGCGTCAGGGCGGTGCCGGCCGGGGCGGCCGCCGGGCTCGTCGGGCGAGATCAAGACGTGTGCGCGGCCTACCGCAGGCCGTGCTGTTGGAACCACGCCTGCATGCGCTGCCAGCCGTCCTCGGCCGCCTCGTGCCGGTAGCTTGCGCGGTAGTCGGCATAGAAGGCGTGCGGCGCATCGGGGTAGACGACGACCTGCGAGGCGCCGCCGGCCTCGCGCAGGCCCGTGCGCAGCTGTTCCACCTGCTCCAGCGGGATGCTCGGGTCCTGCCCGCCGTACAGGCCCAGCACGGGGGCCTTCAGCTCGCGCGTTACGTCGAGCGGATGGCGTGGCTGCAGGCTGGTCTGGGGTCCGGTGAGGCGGCCATACCAGGCCACACCGGCCTTCAGGCGCGGCTGGTGCGCGGCGTAGAGCCACGTGGTGCGGCCGCCCCAGCAGAAGCCGGTCACCCCCACGCGTGCCGGGTCGCCGCCGTTCGCGCATGCCCATTCCAGCGTGGCGTCGAGGTCGGACAGCACTTGTGCATCGGGCACGCGCAAGACGATCTTCTCGCGCAGCTCGTCGATGTCGTCGTAGCGCGAGGGGTCGCCCTGGCGGAAGTACAGCTCGGGCGCGACGGCCAGGTAGCCCAGCTTGGCCAGGCGGCGGGTGATGTCCTTGATGTGCTCGTGCAGGCCGAAGATTTCCTGGACCACCAGCACCACCGGGTGCGGGCCGGCGGCCTGAGGGGCCGAGCGGTAACCCGGCAGGGTGCCGTCGTCGGTGGGGATATGCACCTCACCGGCGACGAGCCCGGCGGTGTCGGTCTGGATGACGCTGCCGGTCACCGGCTGCGCGGCGGCGGCGAAGACGGGGGATGGAGGACGGGTGTTCATGGCGCGCATCATCGCGCTTGCGAAGGCGCAAGCGGCATGGCGCGGCGAAAGGCAGCATGCCTCGGGGGGCCGGCCGTGGTGGGCGGGCATCACGCTTGCTCAAGGGCGGGCGTGGACGAGGGAAGCGCGGAGACCATGTGGCAAGGTTTGTGGCGGCTGAGAAGGTATGAAGGGCACATTCCGTCGCGCTGCTCGGGCACGCCGGATTCATACACACCTTCTGACTGCACCGTGACGACACCCCAACCGCTGCCGCCGGGCAGCGCCTGGGGCGCAGCGTTGGGCGGGCTGCTCGCTCAGCGCATCGCCCCGGCGCTCGGCGAGCCGGCGGCGGCGCTGCGCTTGGTGCTTCAAGGCGGCGTGGTGCCCAGGCCCGATGCCTCATGGGTGTATCGGGTGGACCGTGCAGACGGTCGCCCCTGCGCGGTGCTGCTGTGCGCGCCGCCCGCCGCGCCGCAGATCGTGCAGCGTGCCATGCAGCAGGCGCGCATGGCCCAGAACCTTATCGGCCCCGAGCTGGGCCGGCACATCCTGGAGCCGCTGGCCGAAGGGCACGTCGAGGGCCTGAGCTACGCGCTGCTGCCGTACTGTGTCGCGCTCGCGAGAGGAGGCGTCGCGTGGCGCGTGCAATGTGCGTGGCTGCGCCCGGCACTGTTCGAGTGGCTGTACCGCGTGTGCGCCGCCACGGTGCAACCGGTGGACGAGGCGCTGGCCGAGCAGCAATTCGCTGCGCCGCTGGCCGCGCTGGCTTCGCTGCCCGACATCGACGAGACGGTGCGCGGGGCGGCACGGCGCGCCTGGCGCCGGCTGGACGATGGGCAGTGGAAGCCGCGCACGGCGCTCATGCACGGGGATCTCTGGAAGGGCAACGTGCTGCTGCGCGTGCCTGAGCGACTGAGCGAGCGGTGGCGCTGGCGGGAGCGCTTCGTGGTGATCGACTGGCCGGGCGCCCAGGCCCGAGGCCCCGCTCTGTTCGACCTGGTGCGGCTCGCGCAGTCGCTGCGCCTGCGACGCGCGGCGCTGCGCGTCGAGGTCGACCGGCACTGCGCGGTGCTCGGCTGCGACCGCGCGGATGCCATGTCGCATTTGCTGGCTGCCGTGGGGCAGATGGCGGCGTCGCTGGAGCACTTTCCGATGGCGTCCTTCCTGCGCATGGTGCGCGACTGCCACACCAGCCTGGCCGAGGTGGTCTGAGAGGCTGAAAAGCAATCCGACATGACCGCTCGTACCCTGGAAATGGCGCCACTCGGCGTTGCAAATGCTCGCCATAGCTCGGGCTATGGCTGTGCTTTGCGCCTTGATTGGCACCATTTCCAGGGCCCGCTCGGCCACGCCGGATTGCTTCCCAGCCTCTGACGATGACCCGCGTGCTTCTTGCTCGGGCGGGGTCAGCCGGCGCGCTTGTTCGCCTCCGTGATGGTCCAGGCGTACAGCGTGCTGTTGTCGACCTGCTCGGTGCGCTCGGGTGGCCATTCGGGCCCCATGTCGAAGGCATGCGAGACGACACGCGAGCCCACGCGCAACTGCTTCCACAGCTGCGGGCGCAGGCGGCGGTTCACGTCGGGCAGCAGGTACAGCGTGACCACCGTGGCGGGCGAGACATCGGCCTGGAAGAGGTCGCCCACCTTGAACTGCACGCGGCCGGTGACCTGGGCCGCGCTGGCGTTGCGCTTGGCCTCGTTGATGCGCACCGGGTTCAGGTCGATGCCCACGCCGCGCGCCCCGCGCTTCGCGGCCGTGATCACCAGCCGGCCGTCCCCGCAGCCGAGGTCGTAGACCACGTCGTCGGGTCCCACGTTGGCCATGTCGATCATGCGGTCGACCACCTTCTGCGGCGTAGGCACGTAGGGCACATCGAGCTGCGGCTCTTCCTCGCGCGCCCATGCGGCGGGCCACACGGCGGGAGCGGCCAGCAGCAGCGTGCAGCGCAAGGCCAGGCGGCGCTGGGGCAGCGCCACGGGTCGGGCGAGGCGGGAGTGGGGCGTTGTCATGGGCGGCTCCTTTCGGTTGCGCGGGGATGGGTGGTGGCGGGTCGCATGAGCCACAGCGGAACGGCACCCAGTGCGAGCACCGCCACGCTGATCCAGGCGGCGTTGAAGCCGCCCAGCCGCTGGCCAGCCACATAGCTCAGGCTGGACCAGAGCATGTAGGCGCATACCGCGCAAAACAGCAGCGGCAGCAGCGGGTACATCGGCACGCGAAACGGCCCCGGACGTGCCGGCTCGCGCCTGCGCAGCAGGAACAGCGACACGCCGGTGAGCAGGAAGAACAGCCAGAACACCGGTGCGGTGTACTCGACCATGGCCACGAACCCGCCCCCGGCCGCCGCACCGACGGCCACCAGTAGCAGCGCCGCGACGCACTGCACCCGCAACGCCACCGGCGGCGTGCCGCGCGCGCCATCCCACCTGCCGAGCGGGCGCAGCGCCTGCCAGTCACGGCCCAGCGCGTAGGCGGTGCGCGCGCCGACCATCAGCGTGGCGTTGATCGAGGTGAGCGCGGCGATGGCCACCATCAGCGAGATGGCCGTCTGGCCGGTGGATCCGAACGCCAGGCGCAGCAGGTCGGCGGCGATGGCGTCCGATCTCGCCATGCCCTGCATCCCCAAGCCCTGCCAGTAGGCCCAGGCCACCACCATGTACAGGCCGGTGATGAGCGCGATGGACAGCACCAGGGCACGCACCATGTTGCGTCGCGGGTCGCGCAGCTCGGCGCTGATGTAGGCCGCCTCGTTCCAACCGCCGTAGGTGAGCAGCACGAACACCATCGCCAGCCCGAAGGCTGCGGGCGACGGCGTGCCTGTGGTGGCGGCCGTGCCCGAGGCGCCCACGCCGCCCGCGGGCGCCGGGGCGATGGCCACCGCGGCGAGCACCACCAGCATCAGCCCGGCGATTTCCAGCGCGGTCAGCCACACCTGCGTCCCGGCGCCCAGCGCGACGCCACGCAGGTTGAGCCACGACAGCGCGATGACCGCCAGCGCCGCATAGGCCGCCGAACTGCCCGGTCGATCGAGCCCGGGCAGCGGCAGCACGGCGGTGAGGTAATCGCCGAACACGAAGGCGAGCAGGGCCACGGAGCCTGTGGTGATGACGGTCAGCCGCGCCCAGCCGAACAGCAGCGACACGCGCCGCCCGTAGGCCAGCTGCAGGAAGTGGTAATCGCCGCCCGGGTGGGGATGGCTGGTGGTGAGCTCGGCATAGCAGAGGGCGCCCACCAGCGAGACGAGTCCTCCGAGGAGCCAGGCGCCGAACATCCATGCAGGCGAGCCCGCCAGCGAGGCCACCATCGATGGCGCCTTGAACACCCCCGCGCCGATGACCACCCCGACGATGATCGCCACGGCCGCGCGCAGCCCGAGCACCTCGCGGGGGCCCGCAAGGCTGTGCTCGTCGCCCGCCTCGGCGCGCTCGCTCATCAGGGCCTCCTGACACTGCACTAGCGCCATGACTTCCACGCCGGCCGCAAGCCGGTGTGGACGGCGGGGCAAGGGCCGTACCTTGTCCGGCGTGCCCCCGCGCTGCCTCGCGCAGTGCGCTTCGGGGCGCGGGCCTGCATCCCGATTTACGGGTCGCCGCCTGAATTTGCGCCCGGTTTTTCAACACCCGCCCGACGCAAACCGCATAAGCAATCGCGATTCGATTCGTTTCGGCGCGCAGGTGCGCTCCCTAGCATGCGCGGCAGTACCCTCCATGCCGATCTTCACCATGAAGCTGCCCCGCCTGCTGCGCCTCGCCCTCCTCGGCATGGCGCTCGTCTTCGGTGCCGCCGCCTCGGCGCGCGACATCACCCTGCTCAACGTTTCCTATGACCCGACGCGCGAGCTCTACCAGGACGTCAATCGCGCGTTCGCCCAGCACTGGAAGACGCGCACCGGCGACAACGTCGTCGTGCGCATGTCGCATGGGGGCTCGGGCAAGCAGGCCCGCGCGGTGATCGACGGCCTCGAAGCCGACGTGGTGACACTGGCACTCGCCTACGACATCGACGAGATCGCCCACCGCGGCCGGCTGCTCGACCCCGCTTGGCAAAACCGCCTGAAGCACCACAGCGCGCCGTACACCTCCACCATCGTCTTCCTCGTGCGCAAGGGCAATCCGAAAGGCATCAAGGACTGGGACGACCTTGCGCTGCCCGGCATCGCCGTGATCACGCCCAACCCCAAGACCTCGGGCGGTGCGCGCTGGAACTATCTGGCGGCCTGGGGCCATGCGCTGAAGAAGACCGGCAGCCAGGCCGGCGCGCAGGCCTTCGTTACCGCCATGTACCGCAACGTGCCGGTGCTCGATACCGGCGCACGCGGCGCCACCACCACCTTCGCCGAGCGCGGCATCGGCGACGTGCTCGTCGCCTGGGAGAACGAGGCCCTGCTGGCGCTCAAGGAGATCGGGCCGGATCGCTTCGACCTCGTGGTGCCCTCGGTGTCCATCCTTGCCGAGCCCCCTGTGGCCGTGATCGACAAGGGGGTCGACAAGCGCGGCACGCGCGCGGTGGCGACGGCCTACCTCGAATACCTGTACACCCCGCAGGGCCAGGAGCTTGCGGCCAAGCACCACTTCCGGCCGGCGGACCCGGCGGTGGCTGCCCGGTACGCGAGCCAGTTCCCCAAGCTCAAGCTCTACACCGTCGATGAACTGTTCGGTGGCTGGGCGCAGGCGCACAAGACCCACTTCGCCGAAGGCGGCGTGTTCGACCGCATCTATGGGCCGAAGTGAGGCAACCCGGCCGAGCGGGCCAAGACCGCACGGCCTGCATCGTTTTCCTCATAAGAATCCAAGAATTCGGTCGTTCCTGGCACGCTGGCGCGTACCTACGATGCACGGCCCAGGTTCTCCCACCCCGGCTGCCTGCCATGCGCCTGAACGATGTCCTCCTGCGCCGTCGCGCCCTCGTCCTTGCTGCCCCTGCTGCCCTTGCAGGGCTGGCCCTGCCGGCGCAGGGTGCCGTGACGCTGCTCAACGTGAGCTACGACGTGGCCCGCGAGTTCTACAAGGACTACAACGCCGCCTTCATCCGCTACTGGAAGGCGACGGCCGGCGAGGACATCGTCATCAACCAGTCGCATGGCGGTTCCAGCAAGCAGGCCCGGGCGGTCATCGATGGGCTGGAGGCCGACGTGGTCACCATGAACCAGTCGAGCGACATCGACGCCATCGCCGCGCGCAGCAAGCTGCTGTCGGCCGACTGGGCCAGGCGGCTGCCCAACAACAGCGCGCCCACCACCTCGGTTACCGTGATCCTGGTGCGCAAAGGCAATCCCAAGGGCATCGAGGACTGGGATGATCTCGCGCGCCACGGCATGAGCGTGGTGATCCCCAACCCCAAGATCACCGGCAACGGCCGCTACACCTACGTGGCCGCCTGGGGCGCGGCGATCAAGTCGGGCCGCACGCCGGCGCAGGCCCGCGAGAGGGTGCGCAACCTCTTCGCCAACGTGCCGGTGTTCGACGGCGGCGGCCGGGCGGCCACGACCACCTTCGCGCAGCGCGGCATCGGCGACGCACTGTGCACCTTCGAGAGCGAGGTCAACCTCATCAAGACCGAGTTCGGGCCCGACTTCGATGTGGTCTATCCCTCGTGGACCATCCTGGCCGAGAACCCGGTGGCAGTGGTCGACAAGGTGGTCGACCGCAAGGGCACGCGCAAGCAGGCCGAGGCCTATCTCAAGTACCTGTGGTCCGAAGAGGCGCAGGCCATTGCGGCCAGGCACCAGATGCGCCCGCGCGCCGCGGGGCTGCTGGCCCAGTTCGCCAAGGACTTTCCCAACGTTCACACCTTCACCATCGACGAGGTGTTCGGCGGCTGGACGCGCGCGCAGAAGGAACACTTCGACGACGGCGCCGTGTACGACCAGATCCTGAAGGCCGGCCGCAAGTCCTGAACGCCATGATCTTCACCCGCACGCTCTTGAAGCGGCACAGCGTGCTGCCCGGCTTCGACCTCGCCCTGGGCTTCACGCTGCTGTACCTGGGCTTCATCGTGCTCATCCCCTTGAGCGCGGCCTTCCTCAAGACCTTCACCATGACCTGGCCGGCGTTCTGGGACGCCGTGGCCGCACCGCGCGTGCTGGCCTCGTACCGGCTGACTTTCGGCGCGTCGTTCGCGGCGGCGCTGCTCAACGCCGTGTTCGGCCTCGTGGTCGCTTGGGTACTGGTGCGCTACGAGTTCCCCGCCAAGCGCGTGATCGATGCGCTCGTCGATCTGCCCTTCGCGCTGCCCACGGCGGTGGCCGGCATTGCGCTCACGGCGCTGTATGCGGGCAATGGCTGGATCGGGCAGTGGCTCCCGTTCAAGGTCAGCTTCACGCCGGTGGGCGTGTTCGTGGCGCTCACCTTCATCGGGCTGCCTTTCGTCGTGCGCACGCTGCAGCCCGTGCTCGAAGACCTGCAGAAGGAGACCGAGGAAGCCGCGGCCACGCTGGGCGCCACGCGCTGGCAGACCTTCAGCCGCGTGATCCTGCCGATTCTTTCGCCGGCGTTGCTCACCGGCTTCGCTCTCGCCTTTGCCCGAGCGCTGGGCGAGTACGGCTCGGTCATCTTCATCGCCGGAAACATGCCCATGGTCAGCGAGATCACGCCGCTCATCATCATCACCAAGCTGGAGCAGTACGACTACACGGGCGCCACGGCCATCGCCGTGGTCATGCTGGTGGCGGCCTTCGCGCTGCTGCTGGCCATCAACGGGCTGCAGGCGTGGACTCGCGCGAGGCAGGGGCGATGAGCAGCGGTCTCGCTTCGGCCCGGCCCTACGACAGGCTCCCCGCGCACACGGCGGCGAGTGTCGCCGTGGCCCCCCGCGCCATCCGCACCGCGACCAGCGAGCCAGCCTGGGTGAAATGGCTGCTCATCGGCGTGGCGCTCGCCTTCCTCACGCTGTTCTTGTTCGTGCCGCTGGTGGCGGTGTTCGCCGAAGCGCTCAAGAAGGGCGTGGGCGTGTATCTGGCGGCCGTCACCGAGCCCGATGCGGTGTCGGCCATCCAGCTGACGCTCCTCGCGGCGGGCATCTCCGTGCCGCTCAACGTGGTGTTCGGCGTGGCCGCGGCGTGGTGCATCGCCAAGTTCGAGTTCCGAGGCAAGGACCTGCTGCTCACGCTCATCGACCTGCCCTTCTCGGTGAGCCCGGTGATCGCTGGCCTCATCTACGTGCTGGTGTTCGGCTTGCAGGGCTGGTTCGGCGAGTGGCTGCGCGACCATGACCTCAAGATCATCTTCGCCGTGCCCGGCATCGTGATGGCCACCGTGTTCATCACCTTTCCGTTCGTCGCGCGCGAGCTCATCCCGCTCATGCAGGCGCAGGGCACCGAGCAGGAAGAGGCGGCGCGCGTGCTGGGTGCGAGCGGCTGGCAGGTGTTCCGGCGGGTCACGCTGCCCAACATCAAGTGGGCGCTGCTGTACGGGGTGATTCTGTGCAACGCGCGGGCCATGGGCGAGTTCGGCGCGGTCAGCGTGGTGTCGGGGCACATCCGCGGCCAGACCAACACCATGCCGCTGCACATCGAGATCCTCTACAACGAGTACCAGTTCGCCGCCGCCTTCGCCGTCGCCTCGCTGCTGGCGGGCCTGGCCCTGGTGACGCTGGTGCTCAAGTACCTGGTCGAGCGCCGCGTCAAGACGCAGAGGCTGGGAAGCAATCCGGCGTAACCGAGCGGGCCCTGGAAATGGTGCCAATCAAGGCGCAAAGCACAGCCATAGCCCGGGCTATGGCGCGCATTTGCAACGCGGAGTGGCGCCATTTGCAGGGTACGAGCGGTCATGTCGGATTGCTTCTCAGCCTCTCAAGATGGGTGGAAGGACACAACGAATGAGCATCGAGGTTCGCAACCTGAACAAGCGCTTCGGCCCCACGGTCGTGTGCGACAACCTCAACCTCGACATCCCGGCCGGCGAGCTGGTGGCGCTGCTGGGGCCGTCGGGCTCGGGCAAGACCACGCTGCTGCGCATCATCGCGGGGCTGGAGGTGCCCGATTCCGGCACCGTGCTCTTCCACGGCGAAGACGCCACGCATACCGACGTGCGCGAGCGCCAGGTCGGCTTCGTGTTCCAGCACTACGCGCTCTTCGGCCACATGACCATCTTCGAGAACGTCGCCTTCGGCCTGCGCGTGCGGCCCAAGGCGACGCGGCCTTCCGAGTCGCAGATCCGGTCCAAGGTGATGGAGTTGCTGAAGCTCGTGCAGCTCGACTGGCTTGCCGAGCGCTACCCTCACCAACTGTCGGGCGGCCAGCGCCAGCGCATTGCGCTGGCCCGCGCACTGGCCGTCGAACCCAAGGTGCTCCTGCTCGACGAGCCCTTCGGCGCCCTGGACGCCAAGGTCCGCAAGGAGCTGCGCCGCTGGCTGCGGCGGCTGCACGACGAGATGCACGTGACCAGCGTGTTCGTCACGCACGACCAGGACGAGGCGATGGAGGTGGCCGACCGCATCGTCGTCATGAACCGCGGCCGCATCGAGCAGGACGGCCCGCCGGACCAGGTGTACGACCACCCTGCCACGCCCTTCGTGCTGCAGTTCCTGGGGGACGTGAACCTGTTCCATGGCCGTGTCGATCGCCCCGGCGAGTCGGCCGAGGCGATCTACGTGAGGCCGCATGAGCTGCAGATCGTGGGCGAGCCGCGCGAGGGCGCCATTCCCGCGACGCTTGCGCAAGCGCTCACGGTGGGGCCGAACACCCGGCTGGAGTTTCGCCGCGAGGACGACGGCAGCTACGTGGACGTGGAGCTGCCGCGTGCCGAGTACCTTGCACTGCGCGACTCGCTGGGCCTGAACACTGGCTCGCTGGTGCACCTGCTGCCCCGCCGCGTGACGCGCTTCACCGACGGCCAGCTCGATCCCGCCGCGGCGATCTGATCTACCCTCAACCGCCTTCTTCAGGCTCGGCCCTCATCGCCTGCTCCACCACGTTGCGCGTGAGCGTGGGCGCGAAGGCCTCGATGAAGGCATAGGCGTAGCCGCGCAGCCAGTCCCCCCGGCGCACCGCGAGCCGCGTCACGTTGAACTCGAACAGCGAGCCCGCGTCCAGCGCCCGCAGGGTGCGGTCGCGTTCGGCATCGAAGGCGATGGAGGCCACGATGCCGACGCCCAGGCCCAGCTCCACGTAGGTCTTGATCACGTCGGCATCCATGGCCGACAGCACGATGCTCGGCTGCAGCCCCTCACGCGCGAAGGCCTCGTCGATGTGCGCGCGGCCCGTGTAGCCGGCGTCGTAGGTGATGATGGGGTGACGCGCCAGACGCCTCAGCGTGAGCGGTTCGCCATCGAGCAGTTCGTGCCGCGGCGGCACCACCACGCAGTGCGTCCAGCGGTAGCACGGCAGCGCGACCAGCGACTCGTACTGCGCGAGCGCCTCGGTGGCCACGCCGATGTCCGCCTCCCCCGACAGCAGCATCTGCGCCACCTGGCGCGGCGAGCCCTGGTGCAGGCTCAGGGTCACCTGCGGGTACAGCTGGCGGAAGTCGCGCACCACGGCCGGCAGCGCATAGCGCGCCTGCGAGTGGGTCGCGGCGATCGACAGCTGCCCGCTCGTCTGCGCGCTGAACTCCTCGCCGGCGCGCTTGAGGTTCTCGCAATCCTGCAGCAGCCGCTCGACGATGGGCAGCACCGTTAGGCCGGGCGGCGTGAGGCCGGTGAGCCGCTTGCCGGCGCGCACGAAGATGGCGATGCCCAGCTCCTCCTCCAGCTCGCGGATCTGCCGGCTGATGCCCGGCTGGGATGTGTGCAGTGCCGCGGCCACCTCGGTGAGGTTGAAGCCACGGCGCACGGCTTCGCGCACGGCGCGCAGTTGCTGGAAGTTCATGGAAGCTCTTGCGAGGTCGTTAAGGCCGTCATCGCCGCGGAACACTGCGCTAGCAGTGTTCCCAGAAGGCCTGCACGCCCGGCTGCCTTCGACGAATCGCAATGCCGTGTGCCAGCGGGCCCCGAGGGAAAAGACGAGGGCGGATTCTGGCGAACGCCCCCAGGCTACGGCAACGATGCTTTGCGTCTATGGATGTGCAAGTCAGGCATATCGCAGCGGATCACGAGGCGAGCTGCCTTCGTGCCCGGTGCAACCTCACGAAGAGGTTCTCCTCGCTGATCGACAGCGCGCGGCACACCGCGTCGGTCGGCTCGTCCTGCAGCACGCGCAGGCGCATCGTCTCGCGCAGCGCGGCGGGCAGGGCCTCGATGCGCGCGAGCGTCTGCGCGAGCCGCTGCCGCTGCTCGGCCAGTTCGTCGGGGCGTGCGTGGGGGCATTCGAGGTGTCCTTCGTAGCGGCCGTCGGCATCGTCGTCGCACTCGGGCTCCAGGCTCTCCAGGCCGGCGCGCTGGCGCACCAGGTCGACGATCTTGTGCTTGAGGATGGCGGTGAGCCACGAGCGCAGCGACGCCCGCCCGCCGTAGCTCGCGCGCCCGGCGATCACGGCTTCGAACACATCGTGCACCGCGTCCTCGGCGAGCATGGGGTCGTGCAGCCGGCGCTGGGCAAAGCGCACGAGGGCGGCGCGGTACGAGACCATCTCGCGCCAGGGCACGGCCAGGGCCGGATGGGCGGGCGCGGGGAAGAAGGCGGCGGCTTGGGCGGTCATGGGTGGCTCCTGCATTCGGCGATGCAGCCACTGTGGCCGGCCCACATCGCACCAGCCTCGCGCCACCTCACGGGAAGATCACATTTGCGTAAGAAGCCGGCGGCCCGGCGCGACAATGCCGCATGGCCGGCACCATCCTCGTCGCTGAAGACCAGGCCGACATCCGCGACCTGATCGTCATGAACCTGCGCAGCGCGGGCTACGCCGTGAGCGCGGTGGCCGACGGCCGGGCCGCGCTGGCCGCGCAGCTCGAACAGCCTGCCGACCTGCTCATCCTCGACCTGATGATGCCCGGGCTCGACGGGCTGGAGGTGTGCAAGGGCCTGCGTGCCGGCGGTTCGGCCACGCCCATCCTCATGCTCACCGCCAAGTCCACCGAGCTCGATCGGGTGCTCGGCCTGGAGCTGGGCGCCGACGACTACCTCACCAAGCCCTTCTCGTTGGCGGAGCTGTTGGCGCGCGTGAAGGCGCTGCTGCGCCGGGCCGAGCTGCTGCGCGCCGCGCAGGCCGGCGCCCAGGGCGCGGCCGGCGTGCTGCGCAATGGCGAGCTGGAGATCCTGACGGCCAAGAGGCTGGTGCGCCGGCACGGCCAGCCCATCGACTTCACGGCGCTCGAGTTCGACCTGCTGCTGCACTTCGCGCAGCACCCCGGCCATGTGTTCTCGCGCGGGCAGCTGCTCAACGCGGTGTGGGGCTACACGCACGACGGCTACGAGCACACCGTGACCACGCACATCAACCGCCTGCGCGGCAAGCTGGAGACCGACCCGATGCGGCCCGAGATCATCCTCACCGTGCGCGGGGCCGGCTACAAGATGCGCGACGCGCCGCTGTGAGCCGCCGGGCGCCATGACCGTCCGCTTCAAGATCGCCTGCACCATCTTCATCACCGGCGCCCTCACGGCGCTCGGCGTCGTCGCCACCGTGCTGTTCGCCTTCCAGCGCTTCGAGCACGAGACCACCTACCACCGCGCCAACGCCTTCCTCGACAGGGTGGTCAGCATGTACGACCACATCCTGGACATGCGCGAGCGGCACCCGGACGAGTTCACGGGCTTCCTGCGCAGCCTCGTGCTGTTCGAGCCCGACGCCCAGCTGTACCTGCTCGATGCCGAAGGCACCGTGCTCGCAACGAGCGGCGACATGAACCTGCCGCCCGGCTTCAAGGTCGCGCTGGCCCCGGTGCGTCAGGCGGCCGAGCATCCCGACATGCCCTACGTGATGGGTGACGATCCCCAGCGCATGGATGCCGATGCCGTGATCGCGGCCCGGGCGCTCGGCCGGCCGGTCATCGGCGCCGGGCCGGCCGTGGCCGGCTATCTCTACCTCGTATGCCACAAGCGCACCTTGCCCGAGAACCCGTGGCCCGTGGTGGGCAGCAGCTTTGCGCGGCCTGCGCTGGCGGCGGTGGTCGGCGTGGTGATCCTGGCGACGCTGGGTGCCTGGTGGGTGATTGCCACGGTGACGCGGCCGCTGCGCGAGCTGAGCGAGGCGGTGGCCGCGGTCTCGCGCGACGGGCTGGACGGCGGCGCCCCGGCAGCGGTGACGCTGCCCGCGGCTGGCGCGCACGACGAATTCGGGCAACTGGCGGCCGGGTTCCGGGCCATGCTCGCCACCTTGCGCCAGCAGTGGGAAGCGCTGCGGCGCGCCGACCACCTGCGCCGCGAGGGCGTGAGCAACCTGTCGCACGATTTGCGCTCGCCGCTCACTGCTACCGCGGCCTGCCTGGAGACGCTCGATGGGCGCTGGGCCGCCGAACCGGCGCGCGCAGGCGATCGCCAGCTCGTCGAGGTGGCCCTGCGCAACACGCGCAACGCCGCGCGTCTGGTGCAGTCGCTCGGCGACCTGGCGCAGCTCGACGAGCCGGCATTCCGCCTGCAGGCCCAGGTGATGGACGCACGCGAGCTGCTCGACGACATCGCCATGCGCTTCGGCGAGCGCGCCCGGCAGCAGGGCATCGAGGTGCGCGCCGAGGACGGAGGCGAGGCTCCCGGCGGCGCACCCTATGCGGCCATCGACATCGAGTTGTTCGAGCGCGCGGTGGCCAACCTGGTGGACAACGCGCTCAAGTTCTGCCGGCCGGGCGATTGCATCATGCTGTCCGCGTGCCGCGAGGGCGATCGGGTGAAGGTGAGCGTCGCGGACACCGGGCCGGGCATCCCCGCGCAGGACCTGCCGCACCTGTTCGACCGGCACTACCGCAGCCGCCACAGCGTCGCCCCGGCCATGGGCGAGGGTGGCAAGGGGCTGGGGCTGGCCATCGTCAAACGCATCGTCGAGCTGCATTCGGGCGAGGTCTCGGTGCGCAGCGAGGCGGGCGCCGGCACTGCCGTCACGCTCTGCCTGCCGGCCACCGCCGCCTGAAACCCCAGGAAAGTTTTCGTGTGCAACACCACGGAAGCGCCGCGCCCGGCCGCTTCTCGTTCCTCCCCGTTCTGGAATCAGCAACGCGTTGGGATCCACCGTCGGCATCCCGGGCCTCTCCCCCATCAGAGGGTGACCGTGACGGGGTGGTCGCGCTCGACCCGTCCCTAGAACTTGCGCCCCGCCCCCGCGCGGGTTCGCTCATCTCCACGAGACCGGCTCCACGCAAGCCGTCCGCGCATCTTCAGCAAACAGGGAGGCCCTTCTTGCAGGCGGCCACTTCATCGGCTTCGGCTCGCCTTGCGCCGCGCGTGCCGACGCGTTCCATCCCGCACGTCTTGCCGTCCGCATGTGATCCAGCACGACGGGGCGCGCCATGATGGCCGGCTTGGCTGCCGGCGCACTGGCGGCCGCATTCGCTCGCGCGCTGAGCCAGGATCGCAGCGCCATCCGGCTGCGCTTTCCCGACCACGCGGGCCAGGTCTTCGACGGTGTGCTGCTGCCCCAGCGGGTGCACATCGCCGAGGGCGTGTGCGAAGGCCTGAAGGCGCACATCACCTGCCTCACCACGCGCGCCGATCTTCCGCTCAATACCTTGGTGGGCTTGTCCATCGAGGTGCAGATGGTCACCGACACCGGCGGCCTCAAACGCTGGTGCGCCGTGGTGACCCAGGTGCGCCAAGGCGAGTCCGACGGCGCGCTCACCCTCGTGCAACTCACCGCGCACGATGTGTTCACGCTCATGGAACAGCGCCGCGGCAGCCGCTTGTTCCTCCACAAAAGCCTGCCCGAAGTCGTGCGCACCGTGCTGGACGGCTGGCGGCGCCGCTTTCCGGCGCTCGCCAAGTGCTTCGACTACAAGTTCCTGGCGTTGCAGGAGGATCGCTACCCCAAGCGGGCCTTCCTCATGCAGGCCCACCAGACCGACGCCGCCTTCCTGCGCAGTCTCCAAAGTGCAGTGTTTGGCACTCCGTGGAACATAAAACCGCGTCTTTGCCGCCCTGGCGTCGTTGCAAATCCTCGCGATACCTGCGGGTATCGCTGCGGTTTGCGCCTAGCCAGGACGACAAATCCATCGGTTTTCTTAAGTTCCACGGAGTGTCAAACACTGCACTAGCGCGCGACGGCGTGAACTGGGTCTTTCGCCCGGGGCCGGATGACCCCGGCGGCACGCCCCTGCATGAGCTGGTGTTGTTCGACGACGCCTGGCGGCTCCCCGAGAACGCGGCCGGGCCGGTGCGCTTTCACCGGCTCGACGGCACCGAGCCGCGCGACAGCATCACGCTGCTGGCGCCCATGCACACGCTGGTGGGCGGCGGCGTGCAACTGGCCAGCTGGGACCACGAAGCCGCCCGCGTCAATTGGGCCGGCGAGGTCTGCGCCGTGGACCAGGGCCCCGCCGGCAACGAACTGGCCCAGGCGCTGCGCGACAGCCGCATCCTGCTGCCGCACGCCGCCGACAGCGCCGACGACAGCGCCGACGACAGCGCCGACGACTTCCGGCGCCTGGTGCGCATCCATCAAGAGCGCCACGAAGCGCGCGCTGCGGTGCTGCTGGGCATGGGCGGGGTACGCGCGCAGTGCGTGGGCGAATACAACCGCATCGACGGGCATGAAGGCCTGGGCGCCGACCCGGCCGGGCGCGAGTACATCACCTTGCGTCTGGAGCATTGGGCCGAGAACAACCTTCCCAAGGCGGTGAACGAGCGCGCCCAGGCCTTGCTCGCGGCCAGCAGTGCGCGCATCGACGGCTGGTTCGCCAGCGCCCCGCCCGATGACGGCACGCCCTGCGGCAGCCAGCGCTACACGAACCGTTTCGTGGCCGTGCGCCGCGATGCCGCCCTCCGGCCGCCGTGGAACCCGCAGGACGACCCGCCGCCCATGCACCTGATGAGCGCCACGGTGGTGAGCGCGGCCGAACAGCCCGTGTGGACGGATGGGCTGATGCGCGTGAAGGTGTGCGTTCACGGGCTGGACCCGGCCGACCACGAACATGCGAGCGGTGCCGGCACCAACGGCAATGCCGGCGACAGCGCCTGGGTGCGCGTGCACATGCCGTGGGCCGGCGAGGGCTACGGGTTCCTTTTCACGCCGCGCCCCGGCATGGAGGTGAGCATCGCCTTCGAGCAGGGCGACCCCTCGCGGCCGGTCATCGTGGGCTGCCGCTACAACGGCGCGAACCCGCCCGCGCGATTCGACCGGCTGGGGTCCTTGCCGGCGAACCGCGCGCTCAGCGGCATCGTCACCCGCGAGCTCAACGGCTTGCGCCAGCAGCAGCTGCGCTTCAACGACACGCCGGGCAACATCAGCGTGCAGCTGGCCAGCGAGCATGCGGCCAGCCAGCTCAACCTGGGCAGCCTCGCCACGCCCATGCACGAGGGCCGCACCGCGCCCCGGGGCGAGGGCGCCGAGCTGCGCAGCGACGGCGCCACCGCGGTGCGCGGGGCGCGGGGTGTGCTCGTGACGTCGCATGCACGCCCCAAGGCGGGCGGCCACCACGTGGACCGCGAGGAACTGCTCGGCCTGGTCCAGGCGCTCGAAGGCGTGGCCCAACAGATGGCCGATCTGGCCGCCACCCACCAGGCCGGGCAGAACGATCCCGAGCGGCTGCGGCAGTCGTCCGGCAGCTGCGGCAGTGGGAGCACGGCTCCAACACCGGCCCGAATGCCGCAGGCGGCGGCGCGCCTGTCGTGGCCGTCACCAGCGAGGCCGGCACGGCGGTCGCGAGCCAGGACAACCTGCTGCTGGGCGCGCAGACGCACCTGGACGCCGCCACGTTGTTCAGCATCCTTCGTATTCGCACAACGAGTGCAATTGCCATGAAGCCCGCCCTGACCCGATGGCCTGTGCCTGGATTGCCGCCACGCTGATGACTGCCTGCGATGTGCACCCTGCCTCCTGGAAGACCGCCAACATGACCCCCTTGAGCCCACGCCTGCAAACTGCGCTGAAGAACCTCAAACCGCATTGCTTCGGGCGGTTCTTGATCGACATGCCTGAGGGCACCACGGTGGCGTGGGGGGCGCTTTGAATATGGAAGTGGCTCCAGGACGGGCAGCAGAGCTGGAAGCAACTGTCAAGGCGACTGAGGACCGGCTCAAGAAGGAGCCCCGCTACCCGCTCACCAAGGGGCTCCACCTGTACTTCGAGACGCGCGATGGGCCGTTGCCAGGGATGAAGCACGTCGTCAGTCAGCAAGATTTCGGCAGTGATGGGTTCCTGAGGATCAATACGTACTTCGCCATGGACACGTCCTTGGTGGCCATGCAGTCCTACGCGTTAACGAAGAAGCTCGACGAGACGCTCTTTGAGTTGCATGACATCGCCCGCCGCCTGCGCCCACGGGCCGAGCACGAGATCCCCAGCGAACCCGGGCAATGTATCGAGAACGCCTTCCTGGTGGATCGACCCGACGAAGACAAACAGGAAGTGAGGGATTTCCTCAACGTCGGTTTCCGCCTCAAGGACCCAGCCGATGTGCATCTGTCCATCTCCATCGAGGCAGCAACCGACAACGAGCAGGGCAAACCCGGTCTGGAGAAGCTCCTCAACGACTCGGAAGCGGAGGCACGAAAGGAAGGCAACTACAACCTGTATGGCGTACTGACCTCGTTTCGTCGGGCCAAGCGCGAGATCCACGACTGGAAGGACGGTTTCGAGTTCCTGACCAAGACGCCCGATGAAGAAGGCTCGCACGCCCATCACGACTTCTGGATGATCTTCAGAGGGCAGATGGACAAGCTCTATCACCCTTACGTCGACATCCGCATGGCAACCGGTGTATCGGACAACCAGAGCGGCAGCATCAAGCCGTCGATCACCGACGCGGAAGCCATCGCGCTATGGGACGCGCTGACCAACACCATCCGCGTGCGGCCGGTGACGGCGGCCAAGAGCAGCGAAGCCGATTCCGCGCAGGAGCCTCTCGGGACGCTGGCCGCCACAGGCCGGCTCTGTCCGCAAACGGGCCTGTGGCGATGCGTCGACGAAGACCGCCCCGTGCAGGGCGGCCGCACGCTGCGACTTCAGGCCGGCGAGCGCATGCCACATGCGGTGGTGGCCGGCAAGCCGTCGCTCTGGCAGCGGCTGAAGGGCACCGTCCCGATGTACCGGGAGGGTACGGTCTGGAAACTGGTCGGCTATGGCGATGGGGTCGAGGGCGAGCCTCAGGGTTCGGCGCTGCAAGCCATGAACACGACCGGCGCCCAGGTTGCCGCCGCGCCCACCGACTCGGGCAAGATGGCCCGCTCAAACAATGACGCTGACCCGGGCGCAGATGATGCCCGCAACGAAAAAGCACCGCCCTCGGGCGACCCGGCATGACCCGGCGCGTCATACGCGTAGGCGCCTCACCAGCCACGACGGCCAGGTCATCGCCAGCGGCGCACCGCACTACACCGTGGACGGCATCGCCGTGGCCCTCAAGGGAGATCGTTGTGCTCCCGCCCGCAGGGAAAGCACTGATGCCGGCGCGCCCGGCGCCCGCCTAAAGTGCCGGTTCTCGCTTCAAGCACCGGTTGGTGCTTGCACAAGGCGGGGGTTTGAGGAGACAAGAGAACGGCCGGCGGGGGCCTTTTGAGCCCGACTGCCGAACGGAGCCGGTCACGGCCGATGTCAGAATGAAAAAGGGCGCTGGTGTCTTGCCAGCGCCCTTTTTATTTCACGACCTGACGCCGCTCCTCTGATGCTCGAACTCGCCACCATCTCGCTCGCCTCCCTGTTTGCCGGATTCGTCGATGCCATCGTGGGCGGCGGTGGCTTGATCCTGGTGCCGGCCCTGTTCAGTACCTTTCCGCAGGGCACGCCCGCCACGCTGCTAGGCACGAACAAGGGCGCATCGGTGTGGGGCACGGCCTGGGCGACCGGGCAGTACGCCCGGCGGGTCACCATGCCATGGAGCGCGCTGCTGCCCGCGGCGCTTGCTGCGGTGGCCGGCAGCCTGTGCGGAGCCTGGGCGGTGACGCAGGTGAGCGCCGATGGGCTGCGCCGCGCGCTGCCGGCCGTGCTGGCGGTGGTGCTGATCTACACCCTGCTGCGCAAGGATCTCGGGCGCACCCATGCACCCCGGCTGGCGGGGCGCGCGCAGGCGATGGCCGCCTCGGCCATCGGTGTCGTGGTCGGCTTCTATGACGGCTTCTTCGGCCCCGGCACCGGCAGCTTCTTCGTGTTCCTTTTCGTGCGCGTGCTCGGCTTCGACTTCCTGCACGCCAGTGCCGGCGCCAAGCTGCTCAATACCGCCACCAACGTGGCCGCGCTGCTGCTGTTCGGGCTGACGGGTCATGTCTGGTGGCATCTGGCCCTCGTCATGGCCGTCGCCAACGTGGCAGGCAGCCTGCTCGGTACCCGCCTGGCCCTGCGCCACGGCGCCGGCTTCGTGCGCGGGGCGTTCATCGCCGTGGTGAGCGCACTCATCCTGAAGACGGGGTTCGACGCGTTCTTCAAATGACCAGCCCGGCGCGGGCTGCCGCGGAAAAGGCGGGCACCCGCCCCCCTGTTCGCGCCATCGCTGGGCGGATGTCGCCCTAGCATGGCTTACGCGAACTTCCTGTTGTCCTGTCCGCCATGCCCGTCGACGCTCAACTCCGCTCGCTCAACATCGACGTTCCGGCGCAGCCGGAGTCGCTCGTCAAGCTGTCGCTGCTGCTGGCCGACGACGAGGTCAACATGCAGGCCCTGTCGTCGCTGATCGAGTCCGACATGGCCCTGGCTTCGGCGGTGCTCAAGGCGGTCAACTCCTCGCTGTACGGGTTGTCGGGTCGCGTGCAGTCCGTGCAGCAGGCGGTCACTTACCTTGGTACGCGAGAGGTGGCGACCGTCACTTTCGAGATGGGCCTGAAGGCGGTGTTCCCGCCTGCCCCGGAACTCGATCCGGTATGGGAGCGCGCCAGCGTGCGCGGCCTGCTGATGGGTCGCATAGGCGCCGTGCTCGACGTGGACCCTTGGGCGGCCCACTCCGCCGGCCTGTTCGAGGAATGCGGCAAGGCCACGCTGTTTCGCCATTCGCCGGAGCGCTATCGCCCCGTCCTTGCGTCTGCCGAGGACGACGAGGACCTGATCGTGCACGAACACCAGGTGTTCGGTGTGAGCCACGACGCGCTGGGTGCGGCCCTGTGCGAAAGCTGGGGCCTGAACGCCGCGGCGGTGCACAGCGTGCGCTACCACGTGATCGTCAACGCCACGCACCAGCTGCCGATGCAGATCCCGCGGCGCAAGATCTGCGCCATTTCCGCACTGGCGAACGCGCTCATGCGCGACCCCCAGACGGTGGACGAAGTGGCGCACATGGTCGCTCCCCAGGCCGACATGGACGTCACCATGGTCCTGCGCGGCACGCGCCGGGTGCAGCAGCAGATCGAAGCGGCCGTTGCGCGCAGCAGCGGCAAGTAGTCGTCACGTTTCGCTCTCGCCGCCCTGGTGCCCACGCACCTGCTTCAGTCCTGCACCTGCCGGTAGATCGCGTCGGCGAGGGTCAGCAGTTCTTCGCGCCCCACGGCGCCCACCAGCGCGTAGCCTGTGGCGCCTTCCACCCAGTAGAACACCCCCAGCTCGCCTTGACGCTGGTAGCGGAACACCGCTGGCGTGGCGGCTTCGGGGTGGCGCAGGTAGATGGTCACGCGCGTCGGGCGGCCCTGGCCGGTGCGCTCATACATGAGCTGCGCCGACGGCCCGTTCGCATCGGGCAGCAGGCGGCCTCCCACCAGTTCGTAACCCTGGGCGCGCAAGTCGAACAACTTCACGGGTCGCCCGAGCCGATTCGTGAGCCAGCGCGTGAGGTGCTCCTCCTGCATCCTTGCGGCCGCGGGCGTGGCGCCCTTGACGGCCACCTCCACCGGGTGGCGGACCTCCGGCGAGTACACCGCGTGCGCCATGATCGCGCGCCGCTCCCACTGGGCCGCCCGCACCTCGACATCGCGCGACTGCGCGGCCCACATGCCCGCCGCCCCGGCGGCGGTGCCTGCGGCGAACGCCGCGACGGCCGAGGCGTAGCGCGGCCATCCCGATGACGCGACGGCCGGCTGGTGACGCCACACCAGCTGCTCCAGCCGCACGGGCAAGGGCTCGTCGGCCGCTGCGGCCAGCCGCGCCCGCAGGGCCTCGCGGTCGGCGGCCCACAGGCCCAGGCGAGCCGCGTCCTGCGCATGCTCGCGCAGCCAGGCCTCCACGTTGGCGCGCTCGACGCTGCCCAGCTCGTCGTCGAGCCAGGCGGAGAGCTTGTCGTCCAGCTGGCGGGGATCGAGGCACTGCCTGTTCATGGTCACACCACGCGTCGCAAAGTGCGCGTGCCCGAGGGGGCCGGCGCCTGGCCTTCCAGCAGCGCCCGCAGGGCCGTGCGCGCACGGGATACCCGCGACATCACCGTGCCCACCGGGATGTGCAGCACCTCGGCGCACTCCGCGTAAGTCAGCTGTTCGACGCTGACGAGCAGCAGGGGCTCGCGTTGTTCCACCGTGAGCTGCGCCAGCGCCGCCAGCAGGTCCAGGCGCAGGCCCAGGTCGTGCTGACCGGTGGCCGGGGGCGAACCCGGGCCGTCTTGCAGGGACTTCGGATCCACACTCACCTGACGCGCGTGGCGCCGACGATCGTCCATGTGGGCGTTGTGCGCGATGCTGAGCACCCACACCAGGATGTCGCGCCGCTGGTCGAACTGGTGCCAGTGGGCGAGCGCGCGCTCCAGCGCCGTCTGCACGAGGTCGTCGGCGGCGCCCGGCTCGAACACCAGCGAACGCGCATAACGCCGCAGTCGCGGGATGGTGGTGAGCAACTGCTGGCGAAAGGTAGTGGGGGCGGTCACTCTGCGCTTACGTGTTTCGCGCAAGGCTATTCCGTCAGAGGGGACCATGCCCTGCCGGCTGCGCGAATCGCGCACAAGCGCGCGAAATGCGCGGCCAGGGAATCTTCGGCGGCACCCGGGGCGATCCCGGACAATCGCGCCATGTCCCCCCCGACGAAGGCGCAGGCGCCCACCTTTTCCGCTGTGCAGTTCCGCGAGGCGCTCGGCATGTTCGCCACGGGCGTGACCATCGTGACGGCCCGCGACGCGAGCGGCGCGCCCATCGGCCTGACCGCCAACTCCTTCAATTCGGTTTCGCTCGATCCGCCGCTGGTGCTGTGGAGCCTGTCGCGCCTGGCCGGCTCCATGCCGCATTTCAGCCGCGGCTCGCACTACGCCATCAACATCCTGGCCGCCGAGCAGCGCGAGCTGGCCGAACGCTTCTCGCGCAAGGTGGACGATCGCTTCGCCGGAGTGTCCTTTCGCGAAGGCTGCGGCGGCGCGCCCATCCTCGAAGGGGCGGCGGCCGTGTTCGAGTGCTTCAACCGCAGCCGCTACGCCGAGGGCGACCATGTGATCTTCGTGGGTGAGGTCGAACGCTGCGAACGCCGCGCCGATGCGACGCCGCTCATCTTCCACGGCGGGCGTTACTACACCGAGCTGCCGCTGTAAGGGCGCGCCAGAAGGAAGGGCGCACACCAGAAGGCCCCGGCCCGTACGGTCGGGGCTGTACACGCTGCAGCCCAGAGCAGTGTTTCACACTGATCGGCACTTATGGAGCCGCGGCTTCGCCCCCCGTGGCGGCGTTGCAAATCCTCGCGATGCCACTGGGCATCGCTGCGGTTTGCGCCTTGCCCCGAGGGCGAATCCGCTGGCCCATAAGCGCCGCTCAGTGCGAAACACCGCTCTAGTGCGCCGTGCGGTCGCGCCGCCAGGCGGCGCTGTAGTCCGGATCGGTCGCCAGCGTCCAGAGCGCGAGCGCGGCGATCACGATGCCGGTGACGACGGCGGACGTGCGGGCCGTGCCGGCGTAGCCCAGCACCCAGGGCGAGGCGATCATCCACAGTCCGAGCACGGCTTCGGTCCACTCTTCCCAGGCACGCGGCACGAACATCGCCCCCAATGCCGCCGCGACGAGCAGCACACCCACGGCCATCGCATTCCAGAGGGCGGCGGTTTCGCCCTGGAAGCCCAGGGCCCACGGCGACAAGACGAGCCACGCACCCAGTACCGCGTTGACTGCATCTTGCCAATGCTTCAGTGGCATCATGGTCTGCACCTCCTTTCGATGAAGTAAGAGGAACACCTCATGCAGGCACATTCGACCTGGCGCAAGGTGCGATGTTCCGTTGCGGCATGGGGACTCAAGACTTGAGCAAGGGAGCAGGTTCATGAGCTCGATCCGCCAGGTGCTGGCCCACTTCAACGACAGCCCGCATGCCACCCAGGTGCTCAGCTTGGCAGTGCACTTGGCGGGGGTGCTCGACGCGTCGCTGGCCGCGGTGTATGCCGTGGACCTGCCGGCGCCCGGGGCCTATCTGTCGGCCGAGGCCGCGGCGCTCGCGACCCAGCTCACGCTGGAGGACCAGCAGGCGCGCTGGCAGCAGGCGCGCACACGCGTCGAGGCCACGGTGCCCGGCCTGCCCCTGGAGTCGGCCGAAGGCGATGCGCTGGGCGCGCTGCTGCGGCGGGCACGCTGCACGGATCTCCTTGTGCTGGGCCAGCATGACCCCCAGCACCCCGAAGGCCATGCCGCCGGGCTGAACCACCGGTTGTTGGTGAGCGCCGGCTGCCCGCTGCTGTTCGTGCCCTACGCCATGGCACGCGAACCGGCCGGCCCCGGCCGCGTGCTCGTGGCGTGGTCCGGAACGCGTGAGAGTGCACGTGCGCTGCGCGATGCCCTGCCCTTGCTTTGCCGCGCCGATCAGGTGGAGCTGGTGCACTACGCGCACGCCGGGACGGTGGCTGCCGCGGCGCTGGCGCCCTTGCAGGCGCACCTGGAGCGCCATGGCGTGCGGGCCAAGTGCATCGTGCGCGAGCGCCGCGAGCCCTCGCTGGCCGAGCGCATCATGCCCGGGTGGATTCCCGATGCCCCGATTGCCGAAGCCCTGCTCTCGCACGCGGCTGACATCGAAGCCGATCTCATCGTGATGGGCGGCTATGGGCATCCACGCGCCTGGGAGCTGGCGCTGGGTGGCGTGACGCGCACGCTGCTGCAATCCATGACCGTGCCGGTGTTGATGTCGCATTGAAGGCGCATTGAAGGCGCATTGAAGGCGCCCACCATGCGCCCTTGAAAGCCGCGCGGGCAACGCCAGTTGCGAGGCATTGCGTCATCGAGGCCCGCCATGCTGATCGCCTGCGTCCACTGCTCCTCCACCAACCGCGTCCCCGACGATCGCTTGGCCGACGACCCCGTCTGCGGCCGGTGCGGCCAGGCCCTGTTGCCCGGCGAGCCTGTCGTGCTCACCGAGGCCAACTTCGAGGTGGTCGCCGGCAAGACGGAGCTGCCGCTCGTGGTGGACTTCTGGGCCTCGTGGTGCGGGCCTTGCCGCATGATGGCCCCGCACTTCGCCCAGGCGGCGCGCGAGCTGAAGGGCCGCGTCCTGTTCGCCAAGGTCGACAGCGATGCGAATCCGCACCTGTCGGCGCGCTTCGGCATCCGCAGCATCCCGACGCTGGTGCGGCTGCGCGGCGGCCGCGAGGACAAGCGCGTATCGGGTGCGCTGCAGGCCGCGCAGATCGTGGGCTGGGTCAGCCAACCCTGACGACGCTCACGCTCAACGCGCCCGCTCCTCTTCGCGCTCGCGCAGCACGCGCCGCTGCACCTTGCCCGTGGCCGTCATGGGCAGGGCGTCGATGAATTCGATCTCCTTCGGGTACTCGTAGGGCGCGAGCTGCCCGCGCACGTGGCGCTGCAGCTCCTCGACGAGTTGCCCGCTGCCCGCATGGCCCGGCGCGAGCACCACGTAGGCCTTGACCAGCGCACCGCGCTCGCGGTCGGGCTTGGGCACCACCGCGGCGTTGGCGACGGCGGGATGCTTGACCAGGCAGTTCTCGATCTCGCCCGGACCGATGCGGTAGCCGGCCGACTTGAACACGTCGTCGCTGCGTCCCTGGTACCAGAGGTAGCCGTCCTCGTCCATCGCCGCCGTGTCACCCGTGCGGCACCACGAATTGGCGGCGTCGCCCGTGTACTTGCGCCGCGTGGCCTCCTCGTGGCCCCAATAGCCGAGGAAGAACACGGGGTCGGGATGGCCGTGCCGGTCGAGCCGGTGCACTGCCACATCGCCCGGCGTGCCGGGCGGGCACTCGCGGCCCTCGTCGTCGATGACCGCCACACGGTGGCCGGGATAGGGCCGGCCCATGCTGCCCGGCCGGGCGGGCCAGTGCAGGCCGCAGTTGCCCACCACGTAGTTCATCTCGGTCTGGCCGAACATCTCGTTGACCGTGAGGCCCAGCGCCTCGCGGCAGTACGCGTAGACCGCATCGCCGACGGCCTCGCCAGCGCTCATGACGGCACGCAAGCGGAGCGCATAGCGGTCGCGGGGCCGGGGCACGGCCTTCATCATTGCCTTGAGCGCGGTGGGAAACAGGAAGGTGTGGGTCACGCCGTACTGCTGCATCAGCTCGAACGCCTGCTCGGCGGAAAAGCGGCCCTGGTAGGCGACGATGGGGCGGCCGAAATACAGCGTCGGCAGCAGCGCGTCCATGAGCCCGCCGGTCCAGGCCCAGTCGGCCGGCGACCAGAACACCGCGTCGTCTTGCGGGAACCAGTTCTGGCTGCACACGAAGCCCGGCAGGTTGCCGATCAGCGCGCGATGCGGGATGAGCGCGCCCTTGGGAGGGCCGGTCGTACCGCTGGTGTAGAGCAGCATCGCCGGGTCGTCGGCGCCGGTGTCGGCCGGTGTGCAGGTGCCGTCCTCACGGGCGAGCGCGTCGGCCCAGTCCACATCGCCACGACCCGCGGCATCGCCCACGGCAATGATTGTGTCCAGGGCCGCGCACGCCGGGCGGGCCTCGAGCAGCGCCTCGATGGACGTCTCGTCCGCGAGGGCGAGCTTCGCCCCGCTGTCGTTGAGCCGATACGCCAGCGCCTCGGGCCCGAACAGCATCGACAGCGGCACGGCGATGGCCCCGAGCTGGTGGACCGCCATGTGCGACACCGCCGTCTCGGCGCGTTGCGGCATGGCGAGCGCCACGCAATCGCCACGTGCCACGCCGCGGCGTCCCAGCGCCTGCGCGAGGCGGTCTGCCTGGTGCTGCAGCTGCGCATAGGTCAGGCGGCCGGTGGCGCCCTGTCCGCGCTGCCACAGCACGGCCGTCGCCTGCGGCGTGTCGCGCGCCCACCGGCGACAGCACACCTGGGCGATGTTGAACCGCGCCGGCACGTGCCAGCGGAACGACCCATGCAGCTCGGCGTAGCGATCGGTGGCCGCGTCCATGCCCGAGCGTAGTCGGTGCGCACCGCCGCCCGCATCAGGGGCTCCACCGGAGACCGCCATGCCGGGGCGAATGGCGTGCGAAGCCGGCAGGGGCGATGTCGAGCGGGCGGCCGTCGTCAGGGCCCGGCCGCCTCGTCGCGTTCGATGTCCACGTACTGCCACCACTGGCTGCCAAACAGCTGGCGGCGAAAACCCACCAGCCACGGTTGGGTGAGTTCCGTGGAGAGGCGGTGCACGTTGTACTTGTGCGGCACGTAGGCCGTGACGATCTGCTGGGCCTCGCGCAGCAGCGCCAGGCGCCGGGGGCCGTCGGGCAGGCCGGCCATCTCGCGGTAGATCTGGTCGTAGCGCTCGTGCTTGAAGCGCGGCAGGTTCTGTCCGCCCGCGGCCGGGCCATACAGCGTCTGCAGGCCGTCCTGCACATCGGGCGAGCCGGCCGAGTAGCCGAGCTGCCACAGCATCAGCTGGCCGGCGCGCGCCGCCTTGAGCTGCTCGGGCCACTGGCCAGTGCGCACGACCAGGCGCACGCCGATGGCGTCCATGTTCTTCTTCCACACCTCGTCGAAGCTGCGCGAGATGGCGTCGGGCTGGCTGGCGTACTCGATGACCAGCGGGCCGCCGTCGGGCCGGTCGCGCCAGCCGTCGCCGTCGCGGTCGATGTAGCCGAAGAGGTCGAGCAGCGCCTTGGCGCGCGCCGGGTCGTAGTCGCTGTTGGCGCTCTTGTATTCGGGGTCGTAGCCCCAGGTACCGGGCGCCACCATGCTTTGCGCCGGGATGGCCTGGCCGCGGCGCAGCACGCGGATTTCGCGCCACACGTCGGTGGCCAGGCTGATCGCGCGACGCAGCGCCACCTTCTCCGGTGTGTAGCCGCCGACCAGCGGGTGCTCCATGTTGAAGTAGAAGAGCGTGCGGTCGGGGAGCACCTCGCGGTACATGCGCATGCCCTGCTTTTCGAGGTGGGGCGCCAGGCGGCCGTTGGGCACGGCCATGTCGACGAACTCCAGCGGCACGCCCACGTAGTCGAACTGCCCGTTCAGGAAGGCCAGCCAGCGCGGCTGCCCTTCCTCGATGATGCTCACCTCCACCCGGTCGATCATGGGCAGGCGCCGGCCCTTGAAGCGCCGCAGCAGCGCCTGGCCCTCGGCATCGTCGGGCGGGGGGTGGCCGTCGTAGAGCACTTCCCGGTAGCTCGGGTTGCGCTCCAGCACGATGAGCGAGCTGCGGCGCCATTGCGCGAGCCGGAACGGCCCGGTGCCCACGGGATGCTCGGCAATCGCATCGCCGTAGTGCTCGACCACCTCCCGCGCCACCGCGCCGCCCACGCTGCTGTCGGCCAGGGTGTAGAGCAGGCGCGGGCGCGGCTCCTCGGTCTTGAGCTGCAGGGTGTAGCGGTCCAGGGCGCGCAGCCCTTCGACCTCCCGGTCGTAGTCGAAGGGCTTGCCGGTCTTCAGGGCCTGTTCGCGCACGGCCTCCATGCCCACGAAGCCCGCATCCTTCATGCTGATGTAGACGGGGCTCTTGGTGGCCGGGTCGAACAGGCGCTTGAAGGCATACACGTAATCCTGGGCCACCAGCTCGCGCGGCCGGCTCTTGAACGCCGGGTCGTCCGCAAAGCGGATGCCGGGCCGGATGCGGATGGTCCAGGTGCGAAAGTCGCTGCTGACATCGGGCATGGCCGCCGCGGTGTGGGGCACTACCTCGAACGGCCGCGCGAGGTAGTCGTAGCGGTAGAGCCCTTCGAAGATATGCCCGGTGACGGTACGCGAGTACAGATCGCTGATGCGGGCCGGATCGAAGCCCGTCTCGGCCGCGACGAAGGCATAGCGCAGCACCTTGGGCGCCGTCGCGGTCTGCGCGAGCGCGAGGTGCGCCGCCGATGCGAGGGCCAGCGTCATGACCATGCGCCTCCACCAATGCCGCTTCATCGATCCGATCTCCATCCGATCTCCTTCAGGCCCGCGTAGCGGCGAAGTCTATGACCCGCAAGCGCCCGGGGTGGTGCGTGCGCTTAGACTGCGCTCGCCTTCGGCCCCGTGCCGCCATGACGAGGAAGAACGGAAGACCCTATGGCCGCCTACATCCTCCGGCGCCTGCTGCAGATGATTCCCACCCTGCTCGGGGTGGTGCTGCTGGTGTTCGTGCTGTTCCGGTACTTCGGCGGCGACCCGGCGGAAATCCTCGGCGGCCTGAACGCCACGCCCGAGCAGATCGAGGCGATCCGCGAACAGCTCGGGCTCAACCGCCCCGCGTGGGTGCAGCTCGGCATCTACCTCAAGAGCATCGTCACGCTCGACTGGGGCCGCAGTTGGGCCACCAACGAGGCCGTGGGCCACATCTTTCTCACGCGGCTGCCCGCCACCCTCACGGTGATGCTGCCCATCCTCGTGCTGGACACGCTGCTGGCCCTGCCGATCGCCATGTGGGTGGCGTACCGGCGCGGTTCGCTGGCCGACCGGGCGATCATGGTCATCTCCACCGCGGCGCTGTCGGTCTCGTTCCTGGTCTACATCATCCTCGGCCAGTACTTCTTCGGCTTTCGCCTCGGCTGGTTCCCGGTGCAGGGCTGGAGCGACAGCGTATGGACCAACCTCGCGGTGTACGTGCCGCTGCCGGTGCTGCTGGCCCTGCTGGTGGGCATCGCGCCCCAGACGCGGCTGTACCGCACTTTCTTCCTCGATGAGCTGGGACAGGACTACGTGCGCACCGCACGCGCCAAGGGCATGAGCGAGCGCACCGTGCTGTTTCGCCATGTGCTGCGCAACGCGATGATCCCCATCCTCACGAACATCGGGATGGCGCTGCCGGGCGTGTTCATCGGCTCCTTCCTCATCGAGGTGTTCTTCTCCATCCCGGGCCTCGGGCGCGAGGTCATCCTTGCCGTCAACCGCAGCGACTACCCGGTGATCCAGGCACTCACGGTGTACCTGGCCGTGCTCACGATGGTCATCAACCTCACGGTCGACGTGCTCTACACGCGCGTCGATCCGCGGGTGGTCCTCAAATGAGCGCGGTCGCGCAACCCGCTCCCGCACCGGCCGGCCGCGTCGCCCCGGCCCGGCCCGAAGGCGTGTGGCATGCCGCCTGGATTCGGCTGCGTGCTGATCGTGTAGGCATGGCTTCGCTCGGCGTGGTGCTGCTTTTCGTGGTGCTCATCGTGCTGTCCGCGCTCGGCCTGGCGGCGCGCGACTGGCAGCAGGAGGTGGCGGTGCCCAGCGCTGCGCCTTCGTTCATGGGGCCGGCGGCCCCGCGCGAGGCGTTGCCCATCCCCGTGCCGAAGGGGCCCAACGTGGACATCTCCGCCGTGGACCCGCTCGCCCCCTATTACGCCGAATGGGAGCGCCGCGCCCGCGCCTACCGTACCGCCGAGGTGCCCAAGCGCGAAACGCTGCCGCTGGGGGGCGATCGCCTCGGCCGCGACGTGCTCGCCAAGGCGCTCAAGGGCACGCAGACCTCGGTTTTCGTGGGTTTGCTGGCCGCGCTGGTGGCCACCTGCATCGGCACGCTGCTCGGTGCCCTGGCCGGGTTCTTCGGCGGCCGGCTCGGCGACTTCCTGGAGTGGCTCTATGCCGTGTTCACCTCGATCCCCGACATCCTGCTCATCCTGTCGTTCGCGGTGATCTTCGGGCGCGGCATCGGCAGCGTGGCAATCATCCTGGCGCTCGTGGGCTGGACGGGGCTGTACCGCCAGGTGCGCGCCGAGTTCCTCAAGCATTCGGTGCGCGACTACGTGCGCGCCGCCGAGGCCGTCGGCGCCTCGGCCGCCTCGCGCATGTTCCGCCATATCCTGCCCAACGTGAGCCACGTCATCCTGGTGCGCATGTCGCTGCTGGTCGTGGGTTTCATCAAGTTCGAGGTGATCCTGTCGTACCTCGGCCTGGGCGTGGGCGTGGACGAGGTGTCGTGGGGCACCATGCTGGCCGAGGCGCAAAGCGAGCTGATCGTCGGCCACTGGTGGCAGCTCGCGGTGGCCACGGGATTCATGGCGGTGTTCGTCACGGCCTTCTCGCTCTTCACCGACGCCCTGCGCGACGCGCTCGATCCCAAGCTGCGAGGCCTCGAATGAGCATGCTGCTGTCCATCCGCGAGCTGCGCGTGTCTTTCCGCATGGGCACGGTCGATGGCACGCCGGTGCGCGTGCAGGCCGTGGGCCCAGACGAGGCTGGCGTGAGCTTCGATCTTCCGGAGCACACCACCCTGGCGCTCGTGGGCGAGTCCGGTTCGGGCAAGAGCGTGACGGCCTTGTCCATCCTCAACCTGCTGCCCGACAACGCCGAGCGGCGCGGCGCCATCCGCTTCATGGATCGCGACCTCATGGCGGCCACACGCGACGAGCTGCAGGCCCTGCGCGGTCGCGACATCGCCTGTGTGTTCCAGGACCCGATGACCTCGCTCAACCCCGTGCTGAGCGTCGGCCGGCAGGTCACCGAGCCCCTGGTGAAGCACCTCGGCCTGTCGTCGCGTCAGGCCATGTCGCGCGCCGAGGAGCTGCTCGCCGAGGTGGGCTTGCCCGAGCCGAGGCAGCGCCTGTCGAGTTACCCGCACCAGCTCTCGGGTGGGCAGCAGCAGCGCGTCATGATCGCCATGGCGCTGGCCTGCGAGCCGCGGCTGTTGATCGCCGACGAGCCCACCACGGCGCTCGACGTGACCATCCAGCGGCAGCTCCTGGAGCTGCTGGCCCGGCTCAAGGAACGCCACCGCATGAGCATGCTGTTCATCAGCCATGACCTCGGCGTGGTGGGCGAGATCGCCGACCGCGTGGTGGTCATGCGCCATGGCATGGTGCGCGAGCAAGGGCCGGTGGCCGAGATCTACACGCGCCCCCAAGACCCGTACACGCGCGCCCTGCTCGCCTGCCGGCCCACGCTGCAGCATCGCGGCGACCGCCTGATGGTGATCGACGAGCACATCGCCGCCGAGGCGCGCGGGCCCTCGCTTGCTGGCGGGCGGCCGTCCTCGCCCCGGCGCGCCAAGGATCCGCACGCGCCGGTGGTCATCGAGGCGAGCGGCCTGCGCAAGGGCTACTGGCTGCGCCAGGGCGTGTTCGGGCGGCGCGAGTTCGTGGCCGTGCGCGGGGCCAGCTTCCGGCTGCGTCGCGGCCACACGCTTGGGGTGGTTGGCGAGTCCGGCTCCGGCAAGACCACCATGGCGCTGACCCTGCTGCGCTTGCACGAGCCCGGCGGCGGCCCCGCAGGCGGCCGGGTGCTGTTCGACGGCCACGACCTGCTCCAGCTCTCTCGGCGCGAGCTGCTGCCCATTCGGCGTCGCATCCAGGTCGTGTTCCAGAACCCATATGCCTCGCTGAACCCGCGTTTCACTATTGGCCAGACGCTCACCGAGCCCATGGCCATCCACCGGCTGGGCGACGGCGCCGCCGCGCGCGAGGCGCGTGCCCGGGCGCTGCTGGCCAAGGTGGGCCTGGACGACTCGGCCCTGGCCCGGTACCCGCACGAGTTCTCCGGTGGCCAGCGGCAGCGCATCGCCATCGCGCGCTGCCTGGCACTGGAACCCGAAGTGCTCGTGCTCGACGAAGCGGTGAGCGCACTCGATGTATCGGTGCAGGCGCAGGTGCTCAACCTGCTCAAGGACCTGCAGGACGAACTCGGCCTGGCCTACGTGTTCATCAGCCATGACCTGGCCGTGGTGCGCTTCATGGCCGACGAGGTGATGGTCATGCGCGAAGGCGAGGTGGTGGAGCAGGCGGGCGTGGAGGAAATCCTCGACCGGCCACAGCATGAGTACACGCGCAACCTCATGGCCGCGGTGCCACAGGGCTATCGGGCGCCGGCCTGAGAGGCTGAGAAGCAATCCGACATGACCGCTCGTACCCCGCAAATGGCGCCATTCGGCGTTGCAAATGCTCGCCATAGCCCGGGTTATGGCTGTGCTTTGCGCCTTGACTGGGACCATTTCCAGGGCCCGCTCGGCCATGCCGGATTACTTCCCAGCCTCTGAGACGTGCCGGCGATGTCGGGCCCGGCGCGCCATCGCGCCGGTGACACGCCCAGGTGCCGCTTGGACGCGCGGCTGAACCCCGCTTCCGATTCGTAGCCCACCCGCTCGGCGATCATCGACACGGGGGTGCGGGCGCCTGCCAGCGCCTCGGCGGCAAGGTGCACTCGCCTGGGAGATTGCGCATCGGCGACTCGCCCAACAGCTCAGCTCGGTAAAGCGCGTGCCGAGTGCCGAGGGCCGGGCGCGCGCTGCCAGCGTCATTGCCGCCAACGACGACATCGACTGGTCGATGAGAAACGCCCGGGAAGAGCTGCCCAGACACCGACACATGCGGTAAGGATCGTAACAATTGCTCAATGTCTGGCCGGGCTGGGGCGCTTCTGTTGCCCTGCAGCAGACGCTTTTTGTCTCTCTGGTGTAGCGGGCCCCGCTTCGCGCCCCTCTAAGGGCTGGCATGGAAGGTGCGCTGACGATGGCACATGCCAGGGGCCAGTGGCCTCCCCGGCAGATCACAAGGACGTCGTTGCATGCCGCTCACGCCCCGCTCACGCCCCGCAGCCGGTTCTCGCCCCTCGCGTCTTCCGGCACCGCGGTGCCGCGGCGGGGCGTCGTCGCTGCTGCGCCTGTCCCAGACGACCGCCGGGGGCCTGCCTTCCCGGTCGAGCATCGCTGGATGGGCGCAGCGGGCGGCGGCGCAGGTGGTGCGGTCAACCACAGTGCCCCCGTTCGCGGTGGGCATATCCAAGGCAGGGTCGAGGAGTTGCTAATGAACGCGATCAAGCCCTTCGTGCCCCTCACCCCTGTGCTGTCCAAAGTACGGCCTGCGGGAGAGGCCGCGCGCCGACCGGCCCCGGAGCCGAGCCCCGCGCGGGGCTTCCAGGTGCTGCAATCGCGCAGTGCGCCGCAGCAACTGTGCCTGTTTCTGCGCCACGGCGCAGTCGACGTCAAGTGATGGGGTTCTCACTGTCCGGTTGACGTCCAGGGAAGCGGGCTGCTCGGGGGTGGAGAGAGCGAGTCCCCGGGGGATCTGTCCCGCTTCCCTTCTTTTTTCCACATCTGCGCGTTGCGTGTCGTCCTTGGGCGACGACGCTTAGGCGCGTGCTCGACGTTTCAGCCCCCCGAGGAGGCGAGTCAACTGGGGACGGCCCGGCGTTGACTCAAGAGCCGCTTCCCGCGCCCTATGCGGCAGCTTCGGCCGTGTTCGGGAGGGGCCGTGGTGCGGGCGGGGGGATTCGCGGGGCCTGCGCTGCCACGGGTGTGGGGACCACCTCGTCGCATGGCAGCGGTAACTCGGGAGTGAGCAGGAACCCTTCGCTTTCCAGCGCCACCCGCTCGGTCTCCGATACGGTGACCAGCTGCTCGAACAGCGAGCGCAGTCCGCTCGTGTCGTTCTCGCGCACCAGTTGCTGGGCCTTGGCCTGGATCTCGGGCAGGTTCCACGGCATGCCGAGCATGGTCTCGGTGGAGAACTTGCCCTGCAACAGGTACTTGTCGCAGAACTGGCTCGCGTCCTTGTAGGGTCGGTGCAGGATGCCCGGCTTGCAGAACTCCGCTTTCATGAGCATCGGATCGTTGATCCAGATGGAGTGCGCGCCGTTGGGAATCGTGATGTCGGGCAGGCAGCGTGCGGCGGCCTTGCCGTTGGAGTAACAGGCGAAATACGGCTTGCCCGACAACACCCGGTGAATGCTGTTGCGCTGGTGCTCCCACAGGCCGACCCAGTTTTTCTTGAAGCACGTGCGCTGCCGCTTCTCCGGGGGCGTTTCGGGGCCGAACAGCGCAGCCTCGTGATTGAAATACACCACGTTATTGATGCCGGCGCGCTTGAGCGAATCGAAATGCTCGGCGGCCGAAGTGTCCGGGCACCAGAAGTACTCGTCGTCGTCGATGTGCAGTATCCAGTCGATGCCATCAGCGATCGCGAGCGCCAGGCCGGCGTTGGCATTGAGCACCTGGCGCTTCGTCAGGTTCTCGGGCGAGCCGAAATCCTGGGCGCCATAGTCGCGCCGTACATCGGCCAGGTAATGCTGCCAAAGCTTCGGCGTATGCGATTCCCAGTACTCCCTGGAGCAGGGAATCAGCTGTACTGCGGGGGACGAAGGCAGGTAATCCGTGCGTCCATCATCGACGAACACATAGATCTTGGTGAACCCGAGCGACAGGTGATAGTTCGCCCAGGGTTCGGACTCTGGCTTCCAGCTTCGTTGGGTGGTAACGATGGCGACGGTCATGCGGGCGGCCCTGTTTCCTGTTGGTTGACCGCATATGTCTGCCTCGTGCTGAAAGAACGGCGGCCGGGCAGGCATGTGCGCAGTGGATGCTTCCGTTCCCGGCATGCGCCGTCAAGGAGGTTCTCCCTATTCACACCAGTTTGCGGGGCATGTCGGATCCATTCACACCTCCCCTGATATCGCGTGCGCGGGGCGGCGAGTCCAGCAGTGGATTCAGAGATGGATTTCCGCGCATGCAGGTGTGCGGCGGAGGTCAACCCTCCCCCTGGCCTCGGGGACCGGCCTGAGGCTTACCCCCGCGACTCGACGTGCCCGGCAAGGGCTTCATCCAGGGTGCGCAGGAACGCAGCCACGTCCAGCGGCTTGGTGAGGTAACCGAGAAAACCCGCGCGCCGCGCCTCGTCGATGGTCGACGGCATGGCGTCGGCCGACAGGGCGACGAAGGGCAACCCGCTCAGGCCGCTTGCGCCACCCAGTTCGCGCACGACATCCAGGCCGGTCATGTCGCCCAGGTGCATGTCGAGCAGCAGCAGGTCGGGGCGCATGCGACGCACTGATTCGATGGCCTCGCGCCCGCTGCGCGCGATCACGAGCCGGCAGTCGGGGCGCAGGAGCATCACCTGGCGCACCAGCTCCACGTTCATCGGATCGTCCTCCGCGTAGAGCACTGCGTGGCGGGCGCCATGGGTCGGGTCGCCCGGCTGCGTGGCGTCGGGCGGCCCCGGCAGTGCGGTGCCCGGCTCGCCGGCCGGCAAGGCCGCGGGCAGCGTCACCATGAAGCGGCTCCCCACGCCGGGCTGGCTGTCCACCTCGATGCGTCCGCCCATCAGTTGCACCAGCCGCTGGGTGACCACGAGGCCGATGCCCGTGCCCTCGATGCCGCTGCGCTCGGCGCCCAGCCGGTTGAAGGGCTCGAAGAGGTGCGCGCGCTGCGTCTCGGAGAGGCCGCGCCCGGTGTCCTCGACCTCCAGCCGGACCTGGTCGCCGGAGGCCATCGCGCCCCAGCGCACCGCCACGTGGCCGCCCGAGCGGTTGTACTTGACGGCGTTGGTGAGCAGGTTGAGCAGCACTTGGCGCAGGCGCAGGTGGTCGGCCCGCACCCGGTCGCCTTCGGGCACATCCGCCGGGGGCTCGGTGATGAGCCGTACGCCCGCCTCGCGCGCGGCCGGTCCCACCAGCGCGAGGGCCTCCTGCACGAGGGCCGACAGGGACACGGCCTCCGGCGCGAGTGTCATGCCGCCGCTTTCGATGCGCGACAGGTCCAGTACATCGTTGATCATCGCCAGCAGGTGGGCGCCCGCTTCCTCGATGTGGTGCAGCTTGGTCTTCTGGTCCTGCGTGAGCGGATGCGCGATGTCCATCTGCAGCAGCTGCGCGAAGCCGAGCACCGCATTGAGCGGCGTGCGCAGCTCGTGGCTCATGCGCGAGAGGAACTCGGTCTTCGCGGCGTTGGCACGCTCGGCGGCCTGCGCCGCCAGTAGCGCCGCCTCGGTGCGCTTGCGCTCGGTGATGTCTTCCACCACCGCGATGAAGTAAGCCGGCCGCCCCTGCGCGTCGCGCGCGAGGGCCGCCTTGTACGACACACAGATCACCCGCCCGTCTTGCCGCACGCCGCGGCTTTCCTGGGCACGTCCTGCGGGCTCGCCGCGCAGCAGGCGGCGCGCGTACTCGCGGTTGGCCTTGCGGTCCTCCGGCGGCACCACGTCCCGCACACTGCGACCGAGGAGGTCCTCCCTCGCGTAGCCCAGCACCTCGCACAGCTGCTGGTTGGCGCGCTCGATGCGGCCGCGCAGCGTGATGTGGGCGATGCCTACCGCTGCCATCTCGAACGTGGTGCGCAGCAGCTCCTCGCTCTCGCGCAGCGCCCGCTCGGCGGCGCGCCGCGCCTCGTCCACCCGCACCGCCCCCATGATGCCGGCGAGACTGGCGAACAGCGGCTCCAGTGCATCCACCAGGGACTGGTCATAGCCGCCCTCGCGATTGGCCAGGCCCACCACCCCCACCAGCTTGCCGCCATGCCACAGGGGCACACCCAGGAAGCTGGTCAACGGTCCGGAGCCCGCAGGCATCACCTGCAGGCTTGGGTCCAATGGATCGTTGGCGATCACCGGCGCGCCGGACAGCGCCGGAAAGCCGAACAGCGTGGACAGCTGGTGCAGATCGATCGGCCGTTCGCTGCGATGCGGGGCGCGCGGCCGCTCAGGCGTGGCAGGGCCGCAGCCCTCGTCGCTCACTGCCACCATGCGCAGGAAGCGGTGGCCGTCGGCCGGGTCATCGAGCACGCTGGCGATGTAGCCGAAGCGGCTGCCGGTGCAGGCCAGCAGGTCGCTCAGCAGCGGCTCCAGGACTTCGCGCGTCGGTGCCGCGCGTATGAAGCGAGCCTGCACCCGGCTGATGATGGCGCCGAGATGGGGTATGGCCACCGGGACTTCAGTGGAGGTAGCGGCTCGCGACTGCATTCGGCAGCAATGTGACACAAGTGCCGTGGTCGGAGCGTCGTAAGGTGTTTACGGGTGAAACTCGGTGCTGCTGCAGTTCCAGCCTGCGCCATGCCGTCCCTGCCCCCCGCCG
>CBINKC010000009.1:0-62109 GCA_966251135.1 uncultured Burkholderiaceae bacterium | reverse complement strand
TGGCGCTGGTGGCGCTGGTGGCGCTGGTGGCGCTGGTGGCGCTGGTGGCGCTGGTCGATGTCATGTGAGGGCCCGGCCGGTGCCTCGCATCGACCTTCTAGTGCCCTAGACCTGTAAGCGGGTCAGGGAGCACCGAACGGCCGACCAGGCGTACGCGATCGCCCACGCGGAACGGCGGCGGCGAGCCGTAGCGGCGCACCGCCGATGCGCCATCGGGCAGCCGCACCGACATCTCGTACTCCGTCCGGGCCAGTTGCTGCCGCTCGATCTCACGTCCGGCGTAGGCCCCGCCCACGGCCCCCAGGATGCGCGCGAGGCGCCGGCCATCGCCCCGGCCAACCTGGTTGCCGACGATGGCGCCCACCACGCCCCCGGCGATCGCCCCGCCGTAGCCGGGCTCGCCGGCAATCTCTACGGGGCGTATGGCCTCGATCACTCCGCAGTCGGCACACCCCGGCGCCGGGTCCTCGGCCGCTGCCACCGGTGTGCCCGAGTCGAAGACGAGCGGTTCCTCGAGCACCGCTGTCGCCTGCGCCTCGCCGCGCCACAGCGTCGCGGTGGCTCGCCCGTCTCGTGCAATGCGGTCATGCTCGCCGAGCACGTAGCGACCTTCGTAGACCCCGGGGTCGACCTCACGCAGCATGAGCGCGTCGGCCGCGCCGTCGATGCGCACCATGGCGCTGGCGTCCGGCGTGCCGTAGACGCTGAAGTTCAGCGTCGCGCCCTCCGCGAGCTGTGCCACCTGTTCCACATCGAACGCATCGACATGCATGGCGATGCCCACGGCGGCCTGGATGGCGTGCGACTGTGCAAACCCAGGCGGTGCGAGCCCCATCAGAAGCACTGCACATGCACCCACCAACAGCTGGCGCAGCTTCTTCATGGCGTCTCCTCGGCCAACGCCTCCACACGTACAGGCATCTCCGGAGACTCACACCCGGCCCGACACCTTTCCTGCGGCGTACAGGACTGCACAACGTGCGGCCACGCGGCGCGCGGACCTGCGGTGCCGGGCGTTGCGTCGATGACACTTTCTCATGATTGCTTCGCCTGCGTACATATCGGCTTTTGCGTGAGAACCCTCACGGTCTACGCGTATCGCACGGCGAACTCCCGAGCCTGCTCGTCAACCGCACGCGTCAGCGTGACACGAACCACAGGCTGCGGCCCCGACCGCGTGAGCTCCCTTGTGTACCCCCTCGCGCTCGGGCAATCTCACGTCCAGAGGAAGAGGCATTCGAAAGGGTTGTACGGATGGGCGCGATCAGGAACACCCTGCAGTACTTGGGTGTAGAGCAGTACCTGCTCGCGTTCCTCTTCCTCACCAGTTACGCGCTTGCACTGGGTCACTTCCGGACCGCCCGCGGCCGGGTCTACTCATTGGTGTGCACCCTCGCTGCGGCTGGCGCCTTCGTGGCGCTCACGAAGCCTTGGGAACATGGCGTCCTGCTCGTCGCCCTGGCGCTCGTCGGGATGGGCGCCTTCGCGGCAGTCGTGTGGGCGACCTGGGCGGTACTCGGTTGGCCGCATGAGGCCACACCTCAGGAAGATCTCGACGAGGCTCCCGCCCCGCCCGCCGCGCCCATCATCCCGATGGGAGCCTGGGCAGCCGGTCTCTGGTCCATGCTGGGGCGGCTGCCGCGTAAGCTTTCGCGCGTCGCCGACGGTCAGCAGTAGGGAAACCCGGATCCGCGTCCAGTTTCCATTGGAGTCCGATGTCCGGCAGACAACGGGCCCGCAGGCCCATTCGTCTCTTTCCGTCTTTCCGTGAGGGTCAGAAGAAGCGGCAGTTCAGGGTCAGCGACACCTTGAACGATCGCGGTGCATCGGTGCCCGCGGCAGCCTGCGACCGGTGATGAGATGAACGCACAAGCGTCGCACACTCGCTGGCCGGCACGCCCCAGTTGCGCATGGCGTCGGTGGCCGAATCGAACCGGAAACGCAGGGAGTGGCGTGGCCGCTGCCCTGGTAACCCGCTCACCTCGATGGAGGCAAACTGTCCTATCCCCGAGGAACCTGTAGCGACGCCGAGCCGCTTGGGCATCGCCGCCGCGCTCGACCACCGAGGCGACGAGGATGAGCCGTGAAATCCTTCACCCAGGCTCTGCGCCTGTGCCGCCAAAGCGAAGAGCGTGAGCCCCAACGCCACTGACGCGGCCCGCCCAAAAGACGTGCCCGCTCTCGCCATGATTCGATGCCTGACCATCATTGCCGCCTCGGCTAACGACCTTGCCGCAGCCTATCGCGCAATGCCCGTGCCACGCGGTCCAAGATACCCGAGCGCCGTGCGGTGTCAGATTTACCGTCGAATACCGCACACGGCGAAACCCCCCGAAACGAATGGCCCGGAAATGATGACAGAAAGCGCCCTCTGACGCCGCCGTGTGTACGGGCTTGGCGCCCTACACTGAATTGGGTCACGACGGCCGCACTCGCCCCGGGGGCGACAACATGCTGGATCAACTCGAAGCCTCGGCTCGCAATGTCGCGCCTGCCGTGCAGCACTGGGCTGTACGCGGCGTGGTGGAAACCGCTGAAGAAATTACCGTGCGCCAGGGCGTGGCGCAGGCGCCCACCCGCATCCGGGACGCAGGGGCCATGGTGGCCGTGATCGACCGCGGCGGCCTAGGCTATGCCGCGACCGCGGACACCGGCGAGGAGGGTCTGGCGGCCGCGTTCGTACGCGCCCGCGAGCTGGCACATGCGGCAGCTGGCCGGGCGGTATTCGACTACGGCCGCCTGAGATGGCAGCCGCAGCGCGGCCGCTACGCGAGCCACGTCGAGCGACCGATTGCGAGCCTCAGCCTGCGCGAGCGCGTGGAGCGGGTATCCGCGGTCAACGCCGCCACGCGCATCGACCCTCGCATCGTCGACTGGCTGGCCACGCTATGGACGCTGGACACGCACCAGCTCTTCATCACGGGCGACGGTGCGCGCGCCGAGCAGCGCTTCCAGCAGGTCATACCCAACGTGCAGGCCACCGCGACCGTCGACGGTGTGACACAAACGCGCTCGGCGCACGGGCAGTACAACGGCTTTTGCCAGCAAGGCGGCCTGGAGGTGCTGGAGCGCGCGTGCTTCGCCACCGACGGCCCCCGCGTCGCACGCGAGGCGCTGGAACTCGCCATGGCGCCGCACTGCCCCACCGGCGAGATGGATGTGCTCCTGATGCCCGACCAGATGATGCTGCAGATCCACGAGTCCATCGGGCACCCGCTGGAACTCGACCGCATCCTCGGCGACGAGCGCAACTTCGCCGGGACCAGCTTCGTCACGCTCGACATGTTCGGCCACTACCGCTACGGCAGCGAGCTGCTGAACGTGACCTATGACCCCACGCGCAGCGAGCAGCTGGCCAGCTTCGCGTTCGACGACGACGGTACGCCGGCCGAGCGGCAGTTCGTCATCGAGCGCGGCATCCTCAAGCGCCCGCTCGGAGGCCATGTGTCGGTGGCCCGCGCGCAGGCCCTGAGAGCCGATCTCGAAGGCGTGGCCACGGCGCGCGCCTGCAGCTGGAACCGCGCCCCGATCGACCGCATGAGCAACCTCAACGTCGAGCCGGGCACGTCCACGCTCGACGCCATGATCCAGAGCATCGACTTCGGCGTTCTCATGCGCACCAACTGCTCGTGGAGCATCGACGACTCCCGCAACAAGTTCCAATTCGGCTGCGAGTACGGACAGGTCATCCGCAACGGCCGCCTCGCCGAGGTGGTGCGCAACCCCAACTACCGAGGCATCAGCGCCACCTTCTGGCGATCGCTGGCGATGGTGGGCGATGTCTCCACGTTCGAAGTGATGGGCACGCCGTTTTGCGGCAAGGGCGAGCCGGCGCAGGTGATCCGCGTTGGCCACGCCGCACCGGCGTGCAAGTTCGCGCGCGTCGCCGTGTTTGGCGGAGAGGCGTGAATGAGTACGTCGCTCACCGACAAGAGCCATTTCGATGTGCTGGCCGACAGGGTCTGCGAGCCGGTGCCCGGCGCCGACCGCGTGACACTGCACCTCGCCGCTGAAAGCTCCGACTTCATCCGCTTCAACCATGCCGCCGTGCGCCAGGCCACGCACGTGAGCCAGGGCTACGCCACTCTCGCGGTCACGCGAGGGCAGCGGCGCGTCGAGGCCCAGCTCTCGCTCACCGGTCGCCTGGAACTTGATGCCAACGCACTGCTGGCCGAACGTGCCGCGCTGCTGTCGCAACTGGCCGACGTGCCTGAAGACCCCTACCTGCTGCTACCGGAAGACGTCGCATGCAGCAGCCGCCACGAGACGGGCTCGCTGCCCGGCGCCCATGCGCTCGTCGCCGCTGTGACGGGCGCGGCCCAGGGCACCGACTTCGTCGGGTTCTACGCGGGTGGCCCGGTTGTGCGCGCCTATGCCGACAGCCGAGGCCAACGCCACTGGCACCACGTCGAGAGCTTCCACTTCGATTGGTGCCTCTACCACCAGGCAGACAAGGCCGTGAAGACGGCTTATGCGGGCACCCGCTGGGATACCGGCGAGTTCGCACGCCGCCTCGAGGCCGGCGCGCAGCGGCTGCCGCTGCTGGCACGCGAGCCGCGTCATCTTGAGCCCGGGGCCTACCGGGCCTACTTCACACCCACAGCCGTGGCCGAACTGCTCGGCACGCTGAGCTGGGGTGGTTTCGGCGCCATGGCGCGGCACACCGGTACATCGAGCCTGAGTCGCCTGGAGCACCAAGATGCGCTGCATCCCGTGGTGTCGATGACCGAAGACACCGCCCGGGGCATCGCCCCCGCCTTCACTGCCGACGGCTTTGCCAAGCCCGCCTGCGTGAGCCTCGTCGAGGGCGGTCAGGCCACGGGAACCCTCAACTCGCCCCGCTCCGCGCGGCAGTACGGCTTGCCGGCCAACGGCGCCGGCGCCGCGGAGACACCCGAGTCGCTGCAACTGGCGCCGGGCACCCTGCCCGAGGACGAGGTACTGCGCGCCCTGGACACGGGGCTTTACGTCAGCAACCTCTGGTACCTCAACTACTCCGACCGTCAGGCCTGCCGCATGACGGGCATGACTCGCTTCGCCTGCTTCTGGGTCGAAGGTGGCGAGCCCGTCGCGCCGCTGGCCGTCATGCGCTTCGACGATTCGTTCCTGCGCATGTTCGGCGAGGGCCTCGTCGCACTGACCGACCGCACCGAGCTGATCCCGCAAAGCGATACCTACAAGCAGCGCCTGCTCAGCAGCGTGACCACCCCCGGCGCCCTCATCGAGGGCTGGCGGCTTACTCTTTAGCCGCGACCGCGCCCGGGATACGCGGCGTGTCCACCCGCACGTCTGCGCATTGCGCGCGATGGCGAAGCGCATGGTCCATGACCACGAGCGCGAGCATGGCTTCGGCGATCGGCGTGGCCCGCAGACCCACACAGGGGTCGTGGCGACCAAACGTTTCCACCGTCGTCGGCTGCCCCTGCAAGTCGATGGACTGCCGCGGCGTGCGGATCGAGCTGGTGGGCTTGATCGCCAAGGCCGCCGTGATGTCCTGGCCCGACGAAATGCCGCCCAGCACCCCGCCCGCGTTGTTGCTCGCAAAGCCCTGCGGCGTGAGCTCGTCGCCATGCACCGTGCCGCGCTGCGCGACGCTCGTGAAGCCGGCGCCGATCTCCACGCCCTTGACCGCGTTGATGCCCATCAGGGCATGGGCGATGTCCGCGTCGAGCTTGTCGAACAGCGGCTCCCCCAGGCCCACCGGCACATGGTGCGCAATCACGTGGATGCGCGCCCCGCAGCTGTCGCCAGCATGGCGCAGTTCGTCCATGTAAGCCTCGAGCCTTGGGATACCACTCTGGTTGGGCGCGAAGAACGGGTTGTGGGGGACGTGCTCCATGCCCTCGAACGGGATGACGATCTCCCCCAGCTGCGCGAGGTAGCCGCTGAAAGTGGTGCCGTACTGCTCCTTGAGCCACTTTCGCGCCACGGCGCCGGCACCCACCATGGGCGCGGTCAGCCGCGCCGATGAGCGCCCGCCGCCGCGGGGATCGCGGATGCCGTACTTGTGCCAGTAGGTGTAGTCGGCATGCCCGGGGCGAAACGTCTGGGCGATGTTGCCGTAGTCCTTGCTGCGCTGATCGGTGTTGCGAATCAGCAGGCAGATCGGCGTGCCAGTGGTCCGGCCCTCATACACACCCGACAGGATCTCCACCGTGTCGGGCTCGTTGCGCTGCGTCACGTGGCGCGAGGTGCCCGGGCGCCGACGATCCAGCTCGGGCTGGATATCGGCTTCGGAGAGTTCCATGCCCGGCGGGCAACCGTCGATGACGCAGCCGACTGCCGGGCCGTGCGACTCGCCGAAGTTGGTGACGGTAAAGAGGTGACCGAGAGTGCTGCCGGACATGGTGCCGCATTCTATGCGGCGAGGGCGGCGCGCATGGCCGCACAGCTCAGTGAGACGCCGGCTGCTGGTCGTCGCGCGTGTCGTCGACTGGCCAGTCGCGGATGTAGGCCTTGAGCATGCGGTTCTCGAAGTCCTGGCTCTCGACCACCGCCTTGGCGACGTCGTAGAAGGAGATCACGCCCATCAGCGTGCGCTGGCTCATGACGGGCATGTAGCGCGCATGGCGGCCAAGCATCATGCGACGCACCTCGTCAATCTCCGTCTCCGGCGTGCACGTGAGCGGATGGTCGTCCATGACGACGCGCACGACCGTACCGCCCACGCTGCCGCCGTTGCGCACCACCGACTTGATCACCTCGCGGAAGGTCAGCATGCCCACCAGCTCGCCGCGTTCCATCACCACCAAGGAGCCGATGTCGTTCTCGGCCATGGTGCTCACCGCGTCGGCCAGCGGCTGCTCCGGCGAGACGGTGTAAAGGGCTTCACCCTTCACGCGCAGGATGTCACTGACTTTCATGGATGATTGCTCCTCAAGGGGCCTGGGGGACGAACCAATATAGCCGACAAGTCGTGAAGTAACACCCGGGACTCGCCTCTAGTGCACCGCGCGGGACAAACCGCCATGAAAACCCCGTGGGTCCGCTTCGACAAGGTCGCGGACGCGTTGTCCGGCGCGGTGTTGTCAGTCCGCGATCAGGTCGCCCAGCATCAGCTCGCCGAAACCCGCGCGCTCCCAGAACCGGCGCAGCATCACACCGGGCTCGAGCAGCAGGTGGGCCACCAGCGGCGCCGCCTTGGTGTCCGCCGGGTGGCACAGCAGCACAAATCGCTGTGCGCCCGCCTCGTCGAGCCGCCCCACCCAGTCGATCGCCACAAGCGTCTCCAGGATAGGTTCGATCTGCAGCGGATCGGTGCGCAGCCCCTCGGCCAGATCGATCAGACTCAGGCCGTGCGCCGCCGTGTGGCGTGCATTCGCCAGCGCGCGCACGATGCCCACCGCGAGGTGAAAGCGCGCACCGGGAATATCCGGCAAACGCATCGCCCGCATCTGCAGGCTGGGCGCGTACGCCGCGACCACCGCCCCGAGTAGCACGATCACCCAGCTGACATAGAGCCAGATCAGGAAGATCGGCAGCGTGGCGAACGCCCCGTACACCACCGAGTAGCTCGGCACTACGCCCAGGTACCACCCGAGCACGCGCTTCGCAACCTCGAACCCTGCCGCCACGAACGCCCCCCCGGCCAGCGCATGACGCCAGCGCACAGTGGTGTTGGGCACATAGTGGAACAGCCCCGCCATGCCCAGCGCCAGCAGCACGAACACCACTACGTTGAGCAGGAACTTCACGCCTCCAGGCAGGGGACCGAGTGCGCCTTGAGTGGCGGTGAGGGCGTAGGACGTGAGGGTGAGGCTGGCGCCAAGGAGCAAAGGCCCCAGCGTGACCGCAGCCCAGTACACGAGCACGCGCTGTGCAATGGGACGCGGCGTGCGTACACGCCAGATGCCGTTGAGCGTGTGGTCGATCGTGAGCATCAGCGCAATGGCGGTGCCCACCAGCACGATCAGCCCCGCTGTCCCCAGCCGGTTCGCCTTGTTGGCGAACTGAGTTAATGCGGCCAGCACCGGCTTGGCGATGGAGGCAGGCACCAGAGAGTGTAAGAAGTACTTTTCGACCGCGCTCTGGAAGGCGGCGAACATGGGGAAGGCGGAGAACACCGCCAGCATCACCGTGAGCAAGGGCACCAGCGAGATCAGCGTGGTGAAGGTCAGGCTGCTGGCCGTCACGCCGAGCCGGTCCTCTCGGAAGCGCTGCCGAAGAGTCTCGAACGTGTCCCGCCAGGGCCACTCCTGCAGTGTCTGTGCGAGCCTGGCGACGTGCTCCTGCCACGTCGCCCGAAGGATCATCGTGGGGCGATTCATCGCTGGCTATGATGCCAGCAATGCTTTCCTCGCCTGCTCTCCCTGCTTTACCGGCCGACGTTCGACACACACGCGCCACGGCCGTGGCCAGCGTGCTGGCGCTCATCGCGCTCGGCCTGGCGTGGGAGTTGTGGCTCGCCCCTACCGGGCGCGGCACACTGGCGCTCAAGGTGCTGCCGCTCGCGCTTCCAGTAGCGGGCCTGCTCAAGATGCGGCTGTACACCTATCGCTGGGTCAGCCTTCTCGCATGGCTCTATTTCGCCGAGGGCATCGTCCGCGCGACCAGCGACCGCGGGCGCAACGTGCCGCTCGCTGCGACCGAAGCGTTGCTTGCACTCATGCTCTTCACCGCCTGTGCCCTGCATGTTCGTTGCCGCCTGCGGCGTGCAAAGCAGCCTGAGGCTTGAAGCCCGCGGGCCTCTGGCACGTCCCCACACTGAACACTGAAAGGCACCCTCTATGAGCGCGTTGCTGGATGCCCTCCGCCTAGCCGTCGGCGAACGGAACGTGCTGCACGACGCGGACCTTTCTGCATGGGAAGTGGACTGGCGCAAACGCTATCGCGGACGCGCACTGGCCGTGGTTCGGCCTGCGTCCACCGCCGAAGTCGCCGCCGTGGTGTGCATCTGCGCCCGGCATGGAGCCCCGGTCGTACCGCAAGGCGGCAACACGGGTCTGGTCGGCGGCTCGGTACCTGACACCAGCGGCAAGCAAGTCCTGCTCAGCCTCACGCGCATGAACCGCATCCGAGGGGTCGATGCCGCCAACCTCACCATGACGGTCGACTCGGGGTGCGTGCTGCAGGCCGTACAGCAACACGCCGCGGAACAGGGACTGCTCTTCCCCCTCAGCCTGGCCGCCGAGGGCAGCTGCACGATCGGTGGCAACCTCGCGACCAACGCCGGCGGAACGCAGGTACTGCGCTACGGGAACGCGCGGGAGCTGTGCCTGGGGCTTGAGGTCGTTACGGCGGCAGGCGATGTGTGGGACGGCCTGTCCGGCTTGCGCAAGGACAACACCGGGTACGACTTGCGCGACCTGTTCATCGGCAGCGAAGGCACGTTGGGCATCATCACCGGCGCTACGCTCAAGCTTTATCCGCAGCCCGCGGCAAAGATGACCGCCCTGGCCGCCGTCCCCTCTATCGACATGGCGGTACGCCTGCTGCAGACGGCGCAGGCCCGCCTCGCATCGGGCCTCACCGGCTTCGAAGTGATGAACTCGTTGGCTCTGAGCCTGGTGCGCAAGCATTTTCCGCACTTGCCCCAGCCGCTGCCGTCCGCGCCTTGGACGGTGCTCATCGAGCAATCCGATGCTGAAGGCGAGTCACATGCCGGCACGCTGTTCGAGGCGCTGCTCGAATCCGCACTCGAAGACGATCTCATCACCGATGCGGCCATTGCGGGCAGCCTGGAGCAATCACAAGTCATGTGGCGCTTACGCGAATCGATCCCGCTCGCCCAGGCAGAGGAAGGGCTGAACATCAAGCACGACATCGCCTTGCCCGTTTCGGGCATCCCACGCTTCGTGGCGAGCACCGATTCATCGCTCGCCCATGCCTTTCCGGGTGCACGCCTGGTGAACTTCGGCCACCTCGGCGACGGTAACCTGCACTACAACGTGCAGGCGCCGGAAGGCATCAATGCCACCGATTTTCTCCGCGAGCACGAGGCAACCGTGAATGCCGTTGTGTACGACGCGGTGGTGGCGCACGGCGGGTCCATCTCTGCCGAACACGGCATTGGCGCGCTGAAGCGGGATGAAATGGCCCGACGCAAGGCGCCGGTAGCACTGTCACTGATGCGAGCGCTCAAACAAGCCCTTGACCCCAATGGCCTCCTCAACCCGGGCCGGCTCTTGTAGCCTTGTAGTGCGCGTCTACTGCACCGGCCCCTTCAGGGCGGTGGGCAGCGGCAACGCCATCACTTCGATACCCTCGTCGCGCAGCGACTCAGCCTCTTCCGGCGTAGCGCGCCCGCGAATGGGCCGCTCATTGGTCTCGCCGTAATGGATCCGGCGCGCTTCATCGGCGAAGCGATCTCCGACATCCACGGTAGTCGCCAACACGTGCTGCACTGCACGCAACCACACGGCTGGTGTCGTATGGTTCACCGGCTCGGCGGCCGGGCCCGAAGGCGAGTCGGGCTGCTTGGCCGGTTCACGAGCACCCGACACGTTTAGCCGAGGCGCCGAGGGAAGGCGAGCAATGCTCTTGTCGCCACACATCGGGCATTCGAGTAGCCCCCGGCGTCCCTGCAGAATGAAATCTTCCTCGGAGCCGAACCAGCCTTCGAAGCGGTGGTCGCGAGAGCAGCGCAGGTCAAGCACCTTCATGGCGGCATTATGGTCAGCAGTGCCTCACGGCACTGGCCCCCAATCGAGGGGCCAGCGACCTTCGCGCCAATTCTGCAACCACAAGAGACCCACCAGGGTCTTGGCGTCGGTGATCTCTCCGCGCTGGGCAAGCCTCATCAACTCCTCCAGGGTGGCCAGCGAGACGTCGAGGAACTCCTCGTCGTCCAGCCCCCGGGCTCCGGCGGTGAGGCCGCGCGCAAACCACACCTCGATGCCTTCGCTGGAATACGCAATCGCGTTATGCAGCACCCCGGCACGAGCCCATTCGGAAGCTCGATAGCCCGTCTCTTCCGCCAACTCGCGCACGGCACAGTTGAGCGTCGGTTCACGGTGCTCAAGCTTGCCCGCGGGAAACTCGAGCATCACGCGGCCGAGCGGATATCGGTACTGTCGCTCCACTACCAGGCGGCCGTCGTCTAGGATGGGCACGACCATCACGGCCCCCGGATGCACGATGTACTCCCGGGTGGCCAAGTGGCCATTGGGCAGCCGCACGGTGTCGCAACGCACATCCAGCAGCCGGCCGCTGAAGACCTGCTGCCCCGACACCTGCTCCTCGCGCAAATGAGCCTCGTCCAGGGGCTTGTGATCGATCATGGTTTGCTACCGACGGCGCAGGTAGCGCCACACGAATCCCGGGAATCCGAGCGTGAGAAAGAGGCAACCAAACGCCGCATAGAACTCCCAGCCCTGCGGCTGTCGCTGACCGATGCGAGCCTCCAGCACAAAGCCGATCGCCAGCGTCAGCGCCCACAACACCAGCAGCTCCAGCAGACGCCATGCCAGGGGCTTGGGATCGCGCCGAGGCCCCACGATGAACAAGCGTTCCGTGACGAATGGTAGGTTGGCGGCCACCGCTGACACCAGGATCACCAGCCAGACCGCGGCCGCAGACGACATCAGGTGGCCAGGGCCTTGACTATCGCCTCAGCACACAACGCCATCAGTCCACCGGGCAGGATGCCAAACAGCAGCACGGCCGCACCGTTGATCGACAACAGTGCCCGCACATCGGTGCCCGCCGCGATCACGACGCTGCTTTCGACCGGTTCGTCGAAGTACATCACTTTCACCAGGCGGATGTAGTAGAACGCACCGACCAGCGACAGCAGCACGGCGATTACCGCCAGCCAGATGTAGCCTTCCACGTTCGTGGACACGAGGGCTTGCAGCACCGCGAGCTTGGCGTAGAAGCCGACAGTCGGCGGAATGCCCGCCAAAGAGAACATGAAGATCGCCATCACCCCGGCATACCATGGGCTCCGCCTGGCCAATCCCTTGAAGTCATCGATCTGCTCCGACTCAAAACCCTGCCGCGACAGCAGCATGATGACGCCAAAGGTGCCCAGCGTGGTCAGCACGTACGTAACGATGTAGAACATCGCCGAGCTGTAGGCGTTGGCAGCCGACAGCGTGTTGTTGTTCACCACGCCAGAGCACAGGCCCAGCAGCATGAAGCCCATCTGGCCGATGGTGGAGTAGGCGAGCATGCGCTTGAGGTTGGTCTGCGCAATCGCCGCGAAGTTACCCAGGACCAGAGAGCCCACGGAGAGAACCACGAGCATCTGCTGCCAATCCACGGCCAGCCCCAGCATGCCTTCCACGAGCAGCCGGATGGCGATGGCAAACGCGGCGAATTCCGGGGCACCGCCAATCAATAGCGTGACCGCCGTGGGCGCGCCCTGGTAGACATCCGGCACCCACATATGGAACGGCACGACACCCAGCTTGAAGCCCAAACCGGCAACCACGAACACCACACCGAACACCAGCACCGACTTGTTGATCTGGCCCGTGCCAATGGCCTTGAACACCTCGCCGATCTCCAGAGAGCCGGTCGCACCGTACATCATTGACAGACCGTACAGCAGGAAGCCGCTTGCCAATGCGCCCAGCACGAAGTACTTCATTGACGCCTCGGTCGCATTCAGGTTGTCGCGTCGCATTGCGGTAAGCGCGTACAGCGACAGGCTCATCAGTTCCAGGCCGAGATAGATGACGAGGAAGTTGTTGGCCGACAGCATCACCAGGATACCCAACAGCGAGAACAGCGCCAGGGTGAACAGCTCGCCCTTCAGCATGTCACGGCACGCGGCATAGGGCCTTGCGTAAGCGAGCGTGATGATCATCGCCACACTCGCAAAGAACCCCAGCAGATGACCCATGGGATCGGCCACCACCATCCGCTGCATCGCGTAGGTCGTAAGCCCCTGATCGAAGAACCACAGGTGCATACCTGCGACGATGGCAAGGGAGGCCTGCGTGAGCCAGTAGGTAGGCGTGCGGCGCGGTTCAGTCACCCACAGGTCGACGAGGGCCACCACACAGGCCATGGTCAATAACACTATCTCGGGAAGGACAGCGAGCCAGTTCATGATGTGTTCAGTTGAGCTTCGACACCGAGACGTGCTGGAGCAGTTGGGTCACGGACGCTTGCATCGGATCGGTGAAGGGCTTCGGGTACACACCCATCCCCAGCACTGCCACTGCAAGCAGTGCAAGCATCACAAACTCGCGCAGGTTCACATCTACCAGGCCCCGCACGTTCTCATTGGCGATGGGCCCGAAGTAGACGCGCTTGACCATCCACAGGGTATATGCCGCCCCGAACACCAGGGTCGTGGCCGCGAGTAGCGCCAGCCAGAAGCTGACCTTCGTGGTACCGAGGATCACCATCCACTCACCGACGAATCCGCTCGTAGCCGGGAGTCCGCAGTTCGCCATCCCGAAGAAGACGGCCAAGGCGGCGAACTTCGGCATCGTGTTGACCACCCCACCGTAGCTCTCAATCTCGCGTGAATGCACGCGGTCGTAGAGCACGCCAATACAAAGGAACATCGCGCCGGAGATGAAGCCGTGGGAGATCATCTGCACGATGCCGCCGGCGACGCCGAGGTCATTGAAGATGAAGAAACCCAGGGTAACGAAGCCCATGTGCGCGATGGACGAATACGCCACCAGCTTCTTCATGTCCTGCTGCACTAGCGCCACCAGACCGATGTACAGCACCGCAATCAGCGACAGCGCGATCACGAACCACGCGTACTCTTTCGATGCATCAGGCGAGATGGGCAGCGAAAAGCGCAGGAAACCATAAGCGCCAAGCTTCAGCATGATCGCCGCCAGCACCACAGAACCCCCGGTTGGCGCTTCGACGTGAGCGTCAGGCAACCAAGTGTGCACAGGCCACATCGGCACCTTCACCGCGAAGGCAGCGAAGAAGGCGAAGAACAGTAGCACCTGCGCAGGCATGGGAAGCGGCAGCCGATGCCACTGCAAAATCTCGAAGCTGCCACCCGACTTGTAGTACAGATAGATCAGCGCCACCAGCATGAGCAACGAGCCGGCCAGCGTGTACAGGAAAAACTTGAATGCCGCGTACACGCGGCGTGGCCCTCCCCAGACGCCGATGATGATGTACATCGGGATGAGGGTGGCTTCGAAGAACACATAGAACAGCAGGCCGTCCAGCGCAGTGAACACGCCGACCATGAGACCCGACAGAATGAGGAAGGCGCCCATGTACTGGTTCACCCGTTCCTCGATCACCTGCCATGCGGAGATGACGACGATGACCGTGATGAACGCAGTGAGTGGCACAAACCACAACGACAGCCCATCCACACCCAGGTGGTAGCGCACATTGAAGCGCTCGATCCAGGGTAGGCTCTCCTCGAACTGCATCGCCGCACTTGCCGCATCGAAGCCGGTCACCAGCGGAAGCGTCACGATGAAGCTCGCGAGCGCACTTAGGAGCGCCGTCCAGCGCACAGCGTTCGCATGTTCGTCGCGACCGATCGCCAGCAGCAGAACGCCCACAACAATCGGCAGCCAGATGGCAAGGCTCAACATACCCATGTTCTTTTGTTCTCCGTGAGCCTCAGAAGCCAGCCAGCGCCGCGCGCAGGACAGGCCACAAACGCCAGGTCAGCAAGCCCACTACACCCAGGATCATGACAAGCGCATACCAGTACAGGTAACCGCTTTGGATCAACCGCACCACGGAGGCGAAACCGCCGACTGCACGGGCTGAGCCATTGATCACGGCACCGTCGATGAGAGCGACATCACCGCCCTTCCATAGGCCCTGGCCCATGATGCGCGCTGCGCGGGCGAAGACGTTCTCGTTGATCCAGTCCATGTAGTACTTGTTCTCGAGCAGGCGATACAGGAAGCCGAAGCGCATCTTGATGGCAGTCGGGATCTCCGGCTTTACCAGATAGAACAAATAGGCCAGAGCGACGCCCGCAGCCGCCAGCCAGAACGGCAGCGACATCAATCCGTGCAGCGCCATTGCCGTGGCGCCGTGAAACTCTTCGGCCAGATGTTCCATGCCGGCGTGCCTCGCGACGTCCACGAAGATGGCGTCCCCGAAGAAGTCGCCGAAGAGCATGGGGCCGATCGTCATGAAGCCGATTACGACCGAGGGCACCGCAAGCAGCACCAGCGGCGCAGTCACCACCCAAGGCGTCTCATGGGGGACGTGCTTCTCGTCACCATGGGCCTCGTGGTGCGCGTCGTCGGTCTCGGGCGGGAACGGCTTATGGTGAAAGCGCTCCGCTCCGTGAAAGACCAGGAAGTACATGCGGAACGAGTAGAACGCGGTGACGAACACGCCCGCCACGACAGCGAAGTAGGCGAAGCCGGCACCCGGGAGCTGACTCGCCTGGGTAGCCACGATGATGCTGTCTTTTGAATAGAACCCTGAAAAGAACGGCGTGCCAATGAGCGCGAGCGACCCCAGCAGTGAAGTCATCCACGTGATGGGCATGTACTTGCGCAACCCGCCCATGTTGCGGATGTCCTGGTCATGGTGCATACCGATGATCACAGACCCGGCCCCCAGGAACAACAGCGCCTTGAAGAAGGCATGGGTCATCAGGTGGAACACGGCGACCGAGTACGCGGAGGCACCCAGCGCAACCGTCATGTACCCCAACTGGGACAGCGTGGAATATGCGACCACACGCTTGATGTCGTTCTGGATGATCCCCAAGAAGCCCATGAACAGCGCCGTGATCGCCCCGATCACCATGACGAAGCTGAGCGCGGAGTCAGACAGCTCGAACAAGGGCGACATCCGCGACACCATGAAGATGCCGGCAGTCACCATGGTCGCTGCGTGAATGAGCGCCGAGATCGGCGTGGGACCTTCCATGGAGTCAGGCAGCCAGACGTGCAGCGGGAACTGTGCACTCTTGCCCATCGCACCGATGAACAGGCAGATGCAGATCACGGTGACGAGCATCCAGTCGCTGCCGGGGAAAACGAGCTTCGCCAGCTCGCCTGCGCGAGCAAAGGTGTCGCCGTAGTTGAGCGTTCCCCCGTAGGCCACGATGAGGCCGATTCCGAGGATGAAACCGAAGTCTCCTACGCGGTTCACCAGGAAGGCCTTGAGATTGGCAAACACGGCCGACGGCTTCGTGTACCAGAAACCGATCAGCAGGTAGGACACCAGGCCGACGGCTTCCCAGCCAAAGAACAACTGGAGGAAGTTGTTGCTCATCACGAGCATCAACATCGAGAAGGTGAAGAGCGAGATGTACGAGAAGAATCGCTGGTAGCCCGGATCGTCCGCCATGTAGCCGATGGTGTAGATATGCACCATCAGAGACACAAAGGTCACCACCGCCATCATCATGGCCGACAGGCCATCAATCAGGAAGCCCACCTCCATCTTCAAACCACCGATCACCATCCATTCATACACAGTACCGTTGAACCCCGCACCGTCCAGCACCACAGACTTCAGCACCATTGCCGAAAGGATGAACGACGCGAGTACGCCGAGGATGGTGGCCGTATGTGCACCACGACGACCGACGGCCTTGCCGAAGAAACCTGCGATCACTGCACCAGCGAGCGGCGCGAGCGGGATCCACAAGAGCGTATTGGGGGACAGTTCTGCAGCCATGTTCTTTGTCTTCCGGCGTCCTCGGCTCAGCCCTTCAGGGCATCAAGCTCGTCGACGTTGATGGTCGCCCTGTTGCGAAACAGCACGACGAGGATCGCCAGGCCGATGGCCGATTCGGCCGCCGCCACGGTCAGGATGAAAAAGACGAAGACCTGCCCTGCCATGTCACCCAGGTAATGGGAAAAAGCGACAAAGTTCAGGTTCACCGCCAGAAGCATCAGTTCGATGCACATCAGCAGGACGATGAGGTTCTTGCGATTCAGGAAGATGCCGATCACCGAGAGCGCGAAGAGCACCGCTCCCAACGACAAGTAGTGGCCCAAGCCAATGGTTCCCATCACTGCCTCTCCCCGGCAACCGAGGCCGCCCCCTGCGGCACATCCACGACCGGTGGCATCTTCACCAGGCGCACGCGACCTTCCCTCTTTGCCCGCACCTGCTCCGAAGGGCTGACGTACTTCGAATCTTTTCGACGACGAAGCGTCAGGGCGATCGCAGCGATGATGGCCACGAGCAGCAGTACCGCAGCGATCTGAAGCGGGTACAGGTACTTCGAATAAATCTCGATGCCGAGAACCTTCGTGTTGCCCAGTTCCATCAGCGCCGGATCCAGCGCCGGCGCGTTGCGCACATCAAAGCCGGGCATGAGCACGAGCGCCATCTCCAGAACGATCACGACACCGACCAGCAGCGCCACCGGGAAGTGCTTCCAAAAGCCTTCGCGCAGGGCATCCGTGTCGAAGTCGAGCATCATCACGACAAAGAGAAACAGCACCATGACCGCCCCGACATACACCAGGACAAGCGCGATTGCCAGGAATTCGGCGCGCAGCAGCATCCACACGCAGGAGGCCGAGAAAAAGGCAAGCACTAGGTAGAGAGCGGCATACACCGGGCTGCGCGCAGTGATCACCCTGAATGAAGCGACCAGCAACACGGCCGAGAAGACGTAGAAGAGCGCACTAATGGTCTGCATGTTCGTGAAGCGCCCGGCCCGCCGTTCCTCCCGGGGGCCGCTCGCTAAGGCACCGGGCCTCAGCGGTAGCGGGCGTCAGCCTCCTTGTTGGCCGCGATTTCCTTTTCGTAGCGGTCGCCGACCGCTAGCAGCATGTCCTTGGTGAAGTACAGGTCACCCCGCTTCTCACCGTGGTACTCGAGGATGTGTGTCTCTACGATCGAGTCCACCGGACAGCTTTCCTCGCAGAAGCCGCAGAAAATGCACTTTGTCAGGTCGATGTCGTAGCGGCTCGTGCGGCGCGAGCCATCCTCCCGGATGTCGGACTCAATGGTGATTGCGAGTGCCGGGCACACCGCCTCACACAGCTTGCAGGCAATGCAGCGCTCCTCGCCGTTCTCATAACGGCGCAGCGCATGCAGCCCGCGGAAACGCGGCGACAGAGGCGTCTTTTCCTCAGGGAACTGCACCGTGATCTTGCGGGACAGGAAATGTTTGCCGGTCAGGGCCATGCCCTTGAACAGCTCGGTGAGCATGAAGCTCGAAAAAAGGTCTTTGAGTGCGGTAGCCATGGTGCAAGCCTTGGCGTTACTTCCAGATGTTCCAGGGCGACTGGATCCAGAGCCCCACCACGAGCAGCCACGCCAGTGTGACTGGGATGAATATCTTCCAGCCCAGGCGCATGATCTGGTCGTAACGGAAACGCGGGAACGTGGCGCGCACCCAGAGGAACAGCGTTGCGATGACGAAGGTCTTGATGCCGAGCCAGATCCAACCCGGAATGACGTTCAGTAGCGCCGCGTCGACGGGCGGCAGCCAACCACCGAGGAACATGATCGAGGCCAGGGTCGACACGAGAATGATGTTGGCGTACTCCGCCAGGAAGAACATGGCGAAGGCCATCCCTGAGTACTCCACCATGTGTCCCGCCACAATCTCGGACTCGCCTTCCACCACGTCAAACGGGTGCCGGTTCGTCTCCGCGATGCCAGCGATGACGTAAACGACGAAGATCGGCAGCAGCGGCAGCCAGTTCCAGCTCAGGAAGGTCAGCCCCATATCGGCAAAGCGCCCGATACCCTGCCCCAGCACGATCTCGGTCATGTTGAGGCTGCCCGCCACCATGAGCACGACCACCAAGGCAAAACCCATGGCGATCTCGTAGCTCACCATCTGCGCGGAAGCACGCAGTGCACCGAGGAATGCGTACTTTGAGTTCGACGCCCAGCCGGCGATGATCACACCGTACACCTCCATAGAGGTGATCGCCATGAGGAAAAGCAGGCCGGCGTTGATGTTGGCGAGCGCCACTTCAGGCCCGAAAGGCACGACCGCCCACGCTGCGAGTGCAGGCATGATGGTCATCACAGGGCCGAGCAGAAATAGACCCTTGTTCGCTGCCGTTGGGAGGATGATTTCCTTGAAGAGCAACTTGACCGCATCCGCAATCGGCTGCAGGAGCCCCAGCGGGCCCACTCGGTTCGGGCCCGGGCGGATCTGCGTCCAGCCGATGGCCTTGCGTTCCCACAAGGTCAAATAGGCGACGCAGAGCATCAGCGGCAGCACGAGCGCGACGATCTTGACCAGCGTCCAGGTCACCGGCCAGGCGCCGCCCAGCACAGAGGTGCCGTAGGTGTTGATGGATTCGAGCATGAAGGTCCCTTCGAGCCTTGCTACGCCTTGGCGACGCTGATGGGACCGAACATCGCACCCAGCGACGAGGTGTGCGGATGCCCTGCCGGCACACGCACGGCGTTCTGCGCCAAGGTGGCGTCAAGACGTGCTGGTAGCACCGCCTGGGCGTCGCCTTGCATCAAGTGCACCTTGTCGCCCTCGCGAAGCTTCAGGCGCAACCACACCGCCTGGGAAATGCCCGCTACCGGCGCCGACGCGTCGGCGGTGAGCTGCAAGGAGGTCGCCCGACGCACCAGTGAGTCGGTGCAATAGACTGGCACGTCGGCCACGCGCTCGAGGTCCTCCGTTTCCGGCTGGACGGCGACCGACACCGAGCAGCGGTTGGACAACCGGTTGGAGAGATCCGCCGGCAGAGCCTGTGCGCGCACCTCCTCCGACGTCTCGAAATTGAATCCCTCGAGACCGAGCATATTGCCGAGCACGCGCAGCACCTTCCAAGCGGGACGGGTGTCGCCCAGCGGCCGGACTACGCCGTGGAAGCTCTGCACGCGCCCTTCCGCATTGACGAACGTGCCGGAGGTCTCGGTGAAGGGGGACACGGGCAGTAGCACATCTGCACACTCCACCGCAGCATTGCGGAACGGTGTCATGGCAACGACCATGTTTGCGGACTGCAGTGCAGCGACCGCACGCCTCGGGTCGGCAGCATCCAGCGCAGGCTCCACCTGTAAGAGCAAGCAGGCCTTGAGGCCTCCACCAAGCATGCGGGCAGCATCAAGTCCGCCGTCACCCGGCAGGGCATTCACCAACTGCGCGCCGACGGTGTTCGCCGCCTCACCAAGGTAGCCAACCGTGGCACCGGTGGCTTCGCCGATCCAGTTTGCAAGCGAGAGTAATTCAGCCGCCTGGGGATGCTGTGCAGCAGCGTTGCCCAGGAAGATGGCCTTGCGCTCGCCCGAGAGCAAGGAATCGGCAATCGCGCGGGCCTCGGTTGTCGGCTCGATCTTGACCGGGGGCATCACGCCCTTGGCAGACGCCACAGCGGAAGCAATAGCAGCCAGCGCGCCAATCCAAGCGCCCGGTGCGGCCGTCATGGTGCTCGCAATCGGCATGGCCCAGTCGTCATGCACAGCATGGACACTGTGCACGCGACCGCCTCTCTTGACGGCTTGGCGCAGTCGTTGCGCGAAGAGCGGATGGTCCTTGCGCAGGAACGAACCAATGAACAGCGCGCGTTCGAGTTGCGACAGCGAGGCAATGGAGGTCCCCAGCCACCGTGCGAACGCTGACGAAGAACTCGCCCCCTCTGGCCGTGTGAAATCGGCATGCCGGGTACGGTAGTCGATGTTCTGGCTACCCAACCCACGCACTAGCTTCGCCAGCAGGTACAGTTCCTCCGTGGTGGCGTGGGCGGAGCCCAGGGCACCGATCGCCTGTGCACCGTGATCGGCCTTGATCTGCTTAAGGCCGCGGACCACGTACTCCAGCGCGGTCGTCCAATCCACCGCCTTCCACTCGCCACCCTGCTTCAGCATAGGCGCCGTAAGGCGGTCGTCGCAGTTCAAAGCCTCATAGGAGAAGCGGTCGCGGTCAGCCAGCCAGCACTCGTTGACGTCCTCGTTTTCGAGCGGCACGACACGCATGACCTTGTTCTGCCGCACCTGCACGATGAGATTGGCGCCAGTGCTGTCATGCGGGCTCACGCTCTTGCGGCGAGACAGCTCCCACGTGCGCGCCTGATAGCGGAACGGCTTGCTGGTAATGGCTCCCACCGGACACAGATCGATCATGTTGCCCGAAAGCTCGGAGTCAACCGTGTCGCCCGCTACGGTGGTGATCTCGCAATGCTCGCCACGGTTGACCATGCCCAGTTCCATGACGCCGGCCACTTCCTGGCCGAAGCGCACACAGCGGGTGCAATGGATACACCGAGTCATCTCCTCCATGGAGAGCAGCGGACCCACTTCCTTGTGGAAGACGACGCGCTTCTCCTCCTCGTAACGTGACGCGGAGGCACCGTAGCCCATGGCGAGGTCCTGCAGCTGGCACTCCCCCCCCTGGTCACAAATGGGGCAGTCCAGCGGGTGGTTGATGAGCAGGAACTCCATCACCGCCTGCTGCGCCTTGACCGCCTTGTCACTGCGGGTGCGCACGATCATGCCCGCAGTCACGGGCGTGGCACACGCCGGCATGGGTTTGGGCGCCTTCTCGACGTCCACCAGACACATGCGGCAGTTGGCCGCGATAGACAGCTTCTTGTGATAGCAGAAGTGCGGGATGTAGGTCCCGGCCTTGTCGGCAGCATGCATCACCATGCTGCCTTCTGGCACCTGGACCTTCTTCCCGTCGAGCTCGATTTCAACCATGTGGGTTCTGATGCGCGTCAGACGTACGCCGGCACGGCGCAAGTCTTGTGTTCGATGTGATGCACGAACTCATCACGGAAGTGCTTGACCATCGCCCTGACCGGCATGGCAGCAGCATCGCCGAGGGCGCAAATGGTGCGACCTTGGATGTTGTCGGCCACGGAATTGAGCAGCTCAACGTCGCTCATCTTGCCTTTGCCGTGCTCGATGCGATCCACCACCCGCCACAGCCACCCGGTGCCTTCGCGACACGGAGTGCACTGACCACAGCTCTCGTGCTGATAGAAGTAGGACAGGCGCAGCAGGCTCTTCACCATGCACCGTGTGTCGTCCATCACAATGACTGCACCGGAGCCGAGCATGGAACCCGCCCTCGCGATGGCGTCATAGTCCATCGTGCAATCCATCATGATGCTGGCCGGGAGCACCGGTGCAGAGGATCCTCCGGGAATCACGGCCTTCAGCTTGCGGCCCTTGCGCACGCCGCCGGCCAACTCCAGCAGCTTCGAAAACGGCGTCCCCAGCGGGATCTCGAAGTTGCCTGGGCTCTCAACGTCACCGACGACTGAGAAAATCTTGGTTCCGCCGTTGTTCGGCTTGCCCACCTCGAGATAAGCCGGCCCACCGTTCATGACGATCCACGGCACTGCGGCAAAGGTCTCAGTGTTGTTGATCGTAGTGGGTTTACCGTACAGGCCGTAGCTCGCAGGAAACGGAGGCTTGAACCGCGGCTGACCCTTCTTGCCTTCCAGCGATTCGAGCAGCGCGGTCTCCTCGCCGCAGATATAGGCACCGAAGCCGTGTGCGGCGTGCAACTGGAAGTTGAATCCCGAGCCGAGGATATCGTTGCCCAGATAGCCGGCGTGGCGAGCCTCATCCAGAGCGGCCTCGAAGCGCTCGTACACCTCTAAGATCTCGCCATGGATGTAGTTGTAGCCGACGCTGATGCCCATGGCGTACGCCGCAATCACCATCCCTTCAATAACAATGTGCGGGTTGAACATGAGGATATCTCTATCCTTGCAGGTTCCAGGCTCGCCCTCGTCGGAATTGCACACAAGGTACTTCGCACCCGGGTACTGGCGGGGCATGAAGCTCCACTTCAAGCCCGTAGGAAAGCCGGCGCCGCCGCGGCCCCTCAGACCCGAGGCCTTGACCTCGGCCACCACCTGCTCGGGTGTCATGCCTTCGCCATCGCCCTTGCCGAGGATCTTGCGCAGCGCTTGGTAACCACCGCGCGCCTCGTAGTCCTTGAGCGACCAGTTGCGGCCATCGAGACCGGCATAGATTTGCGGATTGATGTGCCGGCCGTGGAAACAGGTCTCGCGGCCGGTAGATTGGAATTGGGAGAGGTCCAGCATCTCGCTCTCTTACTTCTCGCCCTGCGCAGCCGTGGCGAGCGTGTCGATGAGGGCATCCAACCGCTCGTTGCTCATGAAGCTCACCATCTGACGATCGTTTACCAGCATCACCGGGGCATCGGCGCAGGCCCCCAAGCACTCACTCTTTTGCACCGTAAACACGCCGTCCGCAGTCGTCCCGCCCTCTTCCACACATAGGCGCGAGCACAGGTGCTCCAGCGCCTTCTGCCCGTCACGCAACTGGCACGGCAGGTTGGTACACACGTTCAGCTTGTAGCGGCCCACCGGCTGCTGGTTGTACATGTTGTAGAAGGTCGTCACCTCATGCACGGCGATTGCCGGCATGCCGAGGTACTCGGCCACCGCCATCTCGCCTTCCTGCGAGACGTAACCAAGCTCCTGCTGCACGATGGCCAAGCACGCCATTACCGCGGACTGCTTCTGGTCAACGGGATACTTGGCCACCTCTCGCGCGAAGCGCTCGCACATCGCGTCGGACATCATCGGTCGATCTCCCCAAAGACGATGTCCATCGTGCCGATGACTGCCACCGCATCAGCAATCATGTGACCACGCGCCATCTCATCCAGCGCCGCCAGATGGGCAAAGCCGGGGGCACGTATCTTCAGCCGGTATGGCTTGTTGGCGCCGTCACTCACGATATAGATGCCAAACTCACCCTTGGGATGCTCGACGGCCGAGTAGACCTCGCCCTCAGGCACGTGGAAGCCTTCGGTGAAGAGCTTGAAGTGGTGGATCAACTCCTCCATGTTGGCCTTCATATCCAGCCTCGATGGCGGTGCCACCTTGTGGTTTTCTGTGATGACCGAGCCCGGATTGGCACGCAGCCAGTCGACGCACTGCTTGATGATGCGGTTGGCCTGCCGCATCTCTTCGATACGCACCAAGTAGCGATCATAGGTGTCGCCGTTGACACCCACCGGCACGTCGAAGTCCATGCGCTCGTACACGTCGTAGGGCTGCATTTTGCGCAAGTCCCAGGCAATACCCGACCCGCGGAGCATGGGACCCGTGAAACCCAGGTTGAGCGCGCGCTCTGGCGAAACGACACCGATACCTACAGTACGCTGTTTCCAGATCCGGTTATCCGTGAGCAGCGTCTCGTACTCGTCGACGTACCTTGGGAAACGCTGAGTGAAATCATCGATGAAGTCCAACAGGGAACCCTGCCGGTTCTCGTTCATCTTCGCCAGCGCCTTCGCGTTGCGGATCTTCGATGTGCGGTACTGCGGCATGCTGTCGGGCAGGTCCCGGTACACGCCACCCGGCCGGAAGTAGGCCGCGTGCATGCGTGCACCCGACACTGCTTCGTACATGTCGAAGATGTCTTCGCGCTCCCGAAAGCAGTAGATGAAGATGTTCATTGCGCCGCAGTCGAGCCCGTGAGCGCCTAGCCACAGCAAATGATTGAGCAGACGGGTCAGCTCGGCAAACATCACCCGGATGTACTGGGCCCGAACAGGCACTTCGACGCCCAGGAGCTTCTCGATCGCCAGGCAGTAGGCGTGCTCGTTGCACAGCATGGACACGTAGTCCAGGCGGTCCATGTACGGGAGCGACTGGATGTAGGTTCGCGTCTCGGCGAGCTTCTCAGTCGCGCGGTGCAATAACCCAATGTGCGGATCGGCGCGCTGAATCACTTCGCCGTCGAGCTCCAGCACCAAGCGCAACACTCCATGTGCAGCCGGATGCTGTGGCCCGAAGTTCAGGGTGTAGTTCTTGATCTCGGCCATGTGTCAGTGCTGACCGCCGTAGTTGTCTTCGCGAATGACTCGGGGCACGATCTCGCGTGGCTCGATCGTCACCGGCTGGTACACGACCCGCTTTTGCTCTGGGTCGTAGCGCATCTCGACATGCCCACTGGTCGGAAAGTCCTTGCGGAACGGATGCCCGATGAAGCCATAGTCGGTGAGGATGCGACGCAAGTCGAGATGACCATCGAAGACGATGCCAAACAGGTCGAAAGCCTCTCGCTCGAACCAGTTGGACGCGCTCCAGACATCAACCAGCGAAGCCACGGTCGGCACTTCATCATCGACGGCATACACCTTCAGTCGCAGCCGCCAGTTGTGGCACACGGACAGCAGATGAGAAACCACGCAAAAGCGCAACCCTTCCCAAGGCTGATCCTTGTAGCTGGAGTAATCCACTCCACAAAGATCGATAAGTTGCTCGAACCTGAGCGACGCCTCATCCCGCAACATGCGCGCCGCATCAACATAGTCCGCTTCGGTCACCGTGATGGTGATCTCACCGCGGTCGCGCACCAGCTTCTTGATTCGGCTGCCAAGCACCTCTTCCAGGGCAGCCTGCAATGTATCGAGTCTGCTCATCAGCGCGCGATTGTGTTCTCACGGCGAATCTTCGCCTGCAGTTGAATGATCCCGTACAACAGAGCCTCTGCCGTGGGCGGACAGCCCGGCACATACACATCGACCGGCACGATCCGGTCGCAGCCCCGCACCACGGAGTAGCTGTAGTGGTAGTAGCCCCCCCCATTGGCACATGAGCCCATGGAAAGAACCCAGCGCGGTTCCGCCATCTGGTCATAGACCTTACGCAGAGCCGGGGCCATCTTGTTGCACAGCGTGCCAGCCACGATCATTAGATCCGACTGGCGAGGGCTGGGGCGAAACAGCATGCCGAACCGATCAATGTCGTAACGCGCGGCACCTGCATGCATCATCTCAACCGCACAGCAAGCAAGGCCAAAGGTCATTGGCCACAGCGAACCTGTTTTCGACCAGTTGATGACCTTGTCGAGGCTGGTCGTGACGAAGCCCTCTTTCAGCACACCTTCGATGCCCATGGTATTACCCGATCACTCCCAATCCAGCGCACCCTTCCTCCACTCGTAGACAAAACCTACGACAAGGATGGCAAGGAAGATCATCATGGCCCAGAACCCCACCGCCCCAATCTCGCGCAGGGCCACCGCCCACGGAAAGAGGAATGCAATCTCGAGATCAAAAAGGATGAAAAGAATGGCCACAAGGTAATAGCGCACATCAAACTTCATGCGCGCATCTTCAAACGCCTCGAAGCCACATTCGTACGGAGAATTCTTAGCCACACCCGGACGACGAGGACCGAGCAGGAAACCCAGAGCCTGCGGCGCCACCCCAACCGCCACCCCCACCAAAATGAAGAGAATGACAGGCAGGTAAGGTTCCAGATCCATGATGGCGGCTTGGCAGTAGAACGGGGCCACAAAGCCCCGTTCTTGTTCATCCGGTGGTGCCCACGGCGAGACTCGAACTCGCACAGCTTTCGCCACTACCCCCTCAAGATAGCGTGTCTACCAATTCCACCACGTGGGCCGCTTGAAAAGCGCATTGAAGTGCCCGGATCGCATGAGGCGCTGGCTTTCCGAACAGCCTTGAATTCTAACCTGAACCGAAGCGCTTACTCAAGAAACGTGAGCGTTTAAACGCTCGAAGGCGACCTCCGGCGGCACCGGTCATTTGGTCGGAATGGCGGCCGCTCCTGATGCGGGCACCGAAGACGCGCCAGCGGCATCTGCGGACACGCCGCCAGACGGAATCTGCGCTGCACCGCTAGCTGCGGGTGGTGCCACAAGCATTGGCCGATCTAGCACGCTTCCCTGGGCGGGGGCACGATCCGGCTCATGTGCAATGTAGGCCAATGCCAGCGTGCACACGAAGAAAATCCCGGCGCAGACTGCGGTCGAGCGCGACAGGAAATTGGCGCTGCCCGTAGCACCGAAGAGACTACCCGAGGCGCCGCTACCGAACGACGCCCCCATGTCAGCGCCCTTACCGTGCTGCACAAGCACCAGGCCGATCATCACCAACGCAGTGAGGATCTGGATCATCACAACCACATTCAGCAACCAGCTGCTCATTTCTTCCAGGCTCCAGAGAAACTTGTTGCGGCCAGCCTCATGCCGCCGCACGACAGATGGCGACGAACTCCGCCGCCTTGAGGGATGCCCCCCCGATCAACCCACCATCGATGTCAGGCTTGGAGAAGAGCGCCCCCGCGTTGTCCGGCTTAACGCTACCGCCATAGAGGATCTGCATCTCGTGCGACTTCGAGGTGGCCGCATGGAGCTGCGTACGCAGCAAAGCATGCACTGCCTGCGCCTGCTCCGGAGTGGCGGTCTTTCCCGTCCCGATCGCCCACACCGGCTCGTAGGCCACAACGATTTGCGCAATGCAATGGCCCAATGTATGGATCACGGCTGACATCTGCCGCTTCACGACAGCGTCGGTGTGACCGGCTTCGCGCTCGGCCAACGTCTCGCCGACGCACACGATGGGCGTCAAGCCATGTTTCAGTGCGATCTTCGCCTTGTCGGCCACCAACTGATCGTCTTCAGAATGGTAGGCACGCCGCTCCGAATGGCCGACGATGACGAAGCGGCAACCAAACTCGGCCAGCATGGCCGCCGACACCTCCCCCGTGTATGCGCCACCCTCATGCGCAGAGCAGTCCTGCGCCCCCCAGTCGATGCGCTTCCCCTGCAATGACAGCGCCACTTCCGAAAGGTACGGGAACGGTGCACACACGGCCACCTCGCCCACGTAAGGACCCGCCTCTTCAATGCCGGCCAGAAGCTCGGTATTCGTAAGCCGATTACCGTTCATCTTCCAATTGCCGACGACCAGTGTGCGACGCATCGTGCGTGTCTCCGAACGAGGTGTATTACCACTGAAGGACCAGCTTGCCGATGTGCTGGTTCGATTCCATGAGGGCGTGTGCCCGGGCAGCGTCGGCAGCAGGAAACACGCTGTGGATCACCGGCCTGACCTTGCCACTCTCTAACCACGGCCAAATCTTCTCGCGCAATGCGCGCCCAATGGACGCCTTGAACGGCACGGACCGCGGGCGCAGCGTCGAACCGGTAATGGTAAGTCGTCGCCGCAGGACAGCGCCCGCATCAATCTGAGCCCTAGAGCCGCCTTGCATGGCAATGATGACGATGCGCCCGTCGTCTGCGAGACAAGAAAGCTCGCGCACCACGTAATCACCGGCCACCATGTCCAGGATCACGTTTGCGCCACGGCCAGCGGTCACGCGCTGCACTTCGACAGCAAAGTCGCTGCTGCGGTAGTTGATCGCCACATCAGCGCCCAGCGCCAAGCAGGCAGCCGCCTTGGCATCCGACCCGACCGTCACGATGACCTTGGCGTTCGACGCCCTCGCCAGCTGGATAGCGGCCACCCCGATGCCACTGCTGCCACCTTGCACCAGCAAAGTCTCGCCGGGCTGGAGATGCCCACGGTCGAAGACGTTGGACCACACGGTGAAGAAGGTTTCCGGCAGGCTAGCTGCCTCCACATCACTCAAACCGGCCGGCACCGGCAGGCACAGGCTCACGGGCGCAACACACAGCTCCGCGTAGCCCCCGCCTGCCACCAGGGCACACACCCGCTCGCCAATCGCTAGGCCGAATCTCGACATCGCAGCAACATCACCACCAATGATGGTTCCGGCCACTTCCAAGCCGGGGATGTCCGATGCGCCTGGCGGGACCGGATACAAACCCTTGCGCTGCAATACATCGGGCCGATTGATCCCCGAGGCACTCACGCGAATCAACAGTTCGCCCGCGCCTGGCACTGGGTTGGCACGCTCAGTCAGCCTCAGCACATCAGGTGCGCCAGAGGACGTAATTTCTATCGCTCTCATCGCGTGGGCACGACACAGCAGGACGGCACATCGGCGCGCCGCCCACCAAGTCTCAGCGCCGCATCACTCCTGGGACGCCGGTTGAACCTCGCGCTGCTCGCGCTCGACCAGTGCCTTCATCGAAAGCTTGACGCGCCCTTTTTCGTCTGTCTCAAGCACCTTCACCCGCACGATCTGGCCTTCCTTGAGGAAGTCGGTGACCTTCTCCACGCGCTGGTGGGCAATCTGGCTGATGTGCAGGAGCCCATCCTTGCCAGGCAGCAAGTTGATCAGGGCCCCGAAGTCGAGGATCTTGGTAACCGGACCCTCGTAAACCTTGCCCACCTCCACCTCGGCGGTGATTTCCTCGATGCGGCGCTTGGCTTCCTCGGCCTTAGTGGCATCAGTGGAGGCAATCGTGATCGTCCCGTCCTCGGCGATGTCGATAGTGGTACCCGTCTCCTCGGTCAGCGCGCGAATCGTCGCACCGCCCTTGCCGATCACATCGCGAATCTTCTCCGGGCTGATCTTCATGGTGTACAGGCGGGGCGCGAACTGCGAGACCTCAGTCTTTGCGGCACCTACGGCGTCGACCATCTTGCCGAGGATATGCATGCGCGCCTCCTTGGCCTGGGCGAGGGCGACCTGCATGATTTCCTTCGTGATGCCCTGGATCTTGATGTCCATCTGGAGGGCCGTCACGCCACCGGTGGTACCCGCCACCTTGAAGTCCATGTCACCCAGGTGGTCCTCGTCGCCAAGGATGTCTGTCAGCACCGCGAAGCGGCTGCCTTCCTTGATGAGACCCATGGCGATGCCCGCCACGTGCGCCTTCATGGGCACGCCCGCATCCATGAGCGCGAGGCACCCGCCGCACACCGATGCCATCGAGGAGGAGCCGTTCGACTCGGTGATTTCAGAGACTACGCGAATGGAATACGGAAACGCGTCCCTTGTCGGCAGCACGGCCACGAGGGCACGCTTGGCCAGACGCCCGTGACCAATCTCCCGGCGCTTGGGACTACCAACTCGACCAGTCTCGCCCGTAGCGAAAGGCGGCATGTTGTAGTGGAGCATGAAGTGCTCGCTGAACTCGCCGGCCAATGCGTCGATACGTTGCGAGTCGCGCTCGGTGCCCAGCGTGGCGGCGACGAGGGCCTGTGTTTCACCACGGGTGAACAGCGCCGAGCCGTGCACTCTCGGCAACACGCTGCTGCGGATCTCGATGGGGCGGACGGTCCGGGTGTCGCGACCGTCGATACGCGGCTCACCGGAGAGGATCTGGCTGCGCACGACTCGAGCCTCCAGCTCGAACAACAGCGAATCAACCTTGACCTCATCGAAGGCTACACCTTCCGCCATCAGCGCAAGCTTGGCAGCAGCATAGGCATCGCGCACGGCCTGCGTGCGGGCCTGCTTGGACCGGATCTGGTAGGCCGCCCGGATCGGCCCCTCGGCCAGACCGTTGAGCTTGGCAATGAAGTCCTCATCCTTGGCCGGTGGCTTCCAGTCCCAAGCCGGCTTTCCGGCATCACGCACGAGATCGTTGATTGCTGCTATCGCGATGTTGCCTTGCTCGTGGCCGAACACGACGCCGCCCAGCATGATCTCTTCGGAGAGCTGCTGCGCCTCGGACTCGACCATGAGCACTGCGGCCTGCGTGCCGGCAACGACGAGATCCATCTTCGATTGTTCGAGCTGGGCTTTCGTGGGGTTCAGCACGTACTCACCGTTGATGTAGCCCACGCGCGCCGCACCAATGGGCCCATTGAACGGAATGCCGGAGAGGGCCAGCGCAGCGCTCGCGCCAATCATGGCGGGGATGTCGGCGGCGATATCCGGGTTGAGCGAAAGCACGTGGATGACCACCTGCACCTCGTTGTAGAAGCCTTCCGGAAACAGCGGGCGCAGGGGTCGGTCGATCAGTCGGGAAGTCAGCGTCTCGTACTCGCTGGGACGACCCTCGCGCTTGAAGAAGCTGCCGGGGATCTTGCCCGCCGCATAGCTCTTTTCGATGTAGTCGACGGTAAGCGGAAAGAAGTCCTGCCCCGGCTTGGCGCTCTTGGCACCCACGACGGTAGCCAGAATCACCGTGTCTTCCACGTTCACGATCACTGCGCCGCTGGCCTGACGAGCAACTTCGCCCGTTTCGAGCGTAACGTTGTGCTGGCCCCACTGGAACGTCTTAGTGATCTTGTTAAACATGCTCATGCTGTTCTCCGGTTCGTTTGGTGGGCACCATATCGGGTCGTGCCCTTCCCCCGAAGCCCGGGCATCCTGGCGCGATGCCATTCCAGCGACGTTCCGACCTGAGCGCCGGTGGAATGACACATCGTCAACGATGGCTGCCCGACTCCAAACGCAAAGAGCCTGTGCTGGACGACTCCAGACAGGCTCATGCGTTCCATCGGAAACCTACTTGCGCAGACCCAGCTTCTGGATCAGTGCGGTGTAGCGTTCGGCGTCCCTGCTCTTGAGATACGCCAGCAGGCTCTTGCGAGCATTGACCATCTTCAGCAGCCCACGTCGGCCATGATGGTCCTTGTGATGCATCTTGAAGTGCGGGGTGAGTTCGTTGATGCGCGCGGTGAGCAACGCCACCTGCACTTCGGGCGAACCCGTGTCGTTGATGGAACGTGCATTGGCCTTGATGATCTCGGCCTTGCTGGTGTTGGTCATGGACAGTTTCCTGTGGCGGAAGGCCGCGCGGCGCTGGGCGCACGGCTTCCGATGTTGAACTTGCGGACGCCGGTGAAACCTACCTGCGCCGTGCCTGCTTCCACCCGCAAAGGGCAAAGCCGGCGGATTATAGGCCAAGGGTGACGTGCGGCCCGCGTACGGATCAGACCGCCTGCAAGGACCAGCGCGGCATGACGTCGAAACCGTAGTCGCGTCGCACAGCGGCCAGCCCCCTCTGCCAACGCATGGCGGCAGCCAGGGCGATCATCGCTCCATTGTCAGTGCACAACCCAGGCTCCGGGTAATGAACGCGAACATGCTGCCGTTCAGACTCAACATCGAGTTGCTGACGAAGCCTTGCGTTAGCGCCAACGCCACCGGCCACCACCAGCCGACGTAATCCCGTTGCTTTGAGTGCGTTGACTGACTTGCGAACCAGAACATCGACGATGGCCTGCTGCGTGGCTGCCGCCAGATGCGCCCTGTCCTGCTCGCACACGCCGCTACCCAGCCCCTGCAGACGCGTGCGAACCGCCGTCTTGAGGCCCGCGAAGGAAAAGTCGAGGTTGGCGCTATGCAGGAGGGGCCGAGGCAGTTCGAACACGCTCGGGTCACCGAACTCCGCCAGCCGAGCAAGAGCAGGTCCTCCGGGGTATCCCAGCCCAAGGAGCTTGGCCGACTTGTCGAAGGCCTCCCCCGCTGCGTCGTCAATGGTCTCACCCAGCAGTTCGTACCGGCCCACATCATCGACGCGCATGAGTTGGGTATGTCCGCCGGACACGAGAAGTGCAACGAAGGGGAACTCCGGTGGGTCGACACCGAGGAAAGGTGAAAGAAGATGCCCTTCAAGGTGATGTACACCAACCACGGGCCGGTCCAGCGAGGCGGCCAGGGCACAGGCGACCCCGGCGCCGACAAGCAGCGCGCCCGCCAACCCCGGCCCTCGTGTGTAGGCCACGAGATCGATATCCGCCAGCGCGATGCGCGCTTCCGCAAGAACCAGACGCGTGAGTGGCACAACACGGCGGATGTGGTCACGCGATGCGAGTTCCGGCACGACCCCCCCGTAGGCCTGATGCATGTCGACTTGACTGTGTAGCGCATGGGCCAGCAGCTGCGGGACGCGGACGCCCGGCCCACACTGCACGATGGCGACACCCGTTTCATCGCATGAGGATTCCAAGCCCAGAACGTTCATCGGGGCAGTGTACGAGGCACCCACCCACCCCCCAAACGCGGGGGTTCAGCCACGAAACGAGACCCAGTCGGCTCGGTGCTTTCCCGAGGTCGGTAAGAAGTGCCTTCCGGCGCCTTCGCATAGCGACTACGCTTGGTGAACGAGCTACTGCCTCGACGCAGTGGCCGCATAACACGGAGTACCGTTGGATGAAAGAGTACCGCCTCGCCGCGTGGCCGGAGCTGACCCCACCGTTTCACCGCATCTCGTACCGCCGCATGGCCAGTGACATGTCGCACCGGTATGTGAGCCTCGACAAGTTGGTGGAAAGCAGCGGTCTCAAGCGGAACGAGGTGCGGGCTTTCATCGAGATGCTCGCCGCCCAAGGAATGCTCACCGAGCGCAGTTGCTTCCACCGCGACTCGCACTTCTGGTCGCTGCGGCCGTTGAGCATCTGGCTACGCCGCACCATGTCCTCCGGCGCGCAGTCCGGACGCTGAGCGAAAGCTTTTACCCTTCCCGCTCTCCGCGACGTGCCCGGAGAGCCAATGGGGCACTGGGCCAGTGGCTCAGATATTGCTGAACGCCGGGCATGAGTTCCTGCTCCGCATTGCGTATCGTCATCGTGGCCCCTGACACATTGGCCACGGATCCCGCCGACACGTCGGCCACGGTAGAGGCCGAACGGTCACGCAGCCTTCGAATCGGCATGCTTCAGGGGGGCCACAACATCGTCGCTGTGCTGCCGACGGACGTGTACCTTCCCGATCGCCTGGCGCAAATCAGCCCCGACATGATCATCGTGGACGCGGAGAGCCAGGCGCGCGACACGCTGGAGCAGGTGGTCGTCGCCACGCGCAACGCACGCCGCCCGATCGTGCTGTTCACGAACGACGACGACACGAGCCACGTGCGAGATGCGATTGCCGCAGGGGTAACGGCCTACGTGGTGGCCGGCCTGGCTCCGGAACGCGTGAAGCCGGTGCTCGAGGTCGCCATGGCGCGCTTCCAGCATGAAGAAGCCATGCGCAATGAGCTGGCGCACGCACGCAACCAGTTGTCGGAACGCAAAGTCATCGATCGAGCCAAGGGCTTCCTGATGTCACGCCACTCACTCAGCGAGGAAGAGGCATATGGGCGACTGCGCAAGAGCGCCATGGATCGGGGCTTGAAACTGGTCGAAGTCGCCCAGCGGATCCTCGACGTCGCCGACTTGCTGTCTTGACCCCCGACTCGCGCACAAACCTTGTGCGCGATGGGTCAGGAACAGACGGGCCCGCTCCCGTCTTGGTGCAGCGGATGAGCCGTCGCGGACGTCACCTCCGAAATTGGCCTGGCACATCGCTTGCGTTGCTCTGGTGTGTAGGAGATCAGCGGCGATCGCCTACGGACATCGAGGAGCGCCAAGGAAGGCGTGTCCACGACAGGACGATGGCGTCCCCACCGAACTGGCCTCGGCCAGCGACGTGCGGACGCCATCTTGTTTTGCCCTGCCAAGGGCGCAACGCATCGCCCATACACCAGTCATGAGCAAACCCCTCACCAGAAAGTTCGACATGAGCCGACGTCAGCTCATCAGGGCGGCGGCCGCCACGAGTGCGGCAGGCATCATCCCTGGCCTGCAGAGTGCTGTCTATGCGGCGGGCTCGGACAAACCGGAGAAGGAAGAAGTGAAGATCGGCTTCATCCCGCTCACCGACTGCGCCTCCGTTGTCATGGCCTCAGTGCTGGGGTTCGACAAGAAGTACGGCGTGAAGATCATCCCCACGAAGGAGGCCTCATGGGCGGGCGTGCGGGACAAGCTGGTCAACGGCGATCTGGACATGGCGCACGTGCTGTGGGGCCTGATCTACGGTGTGCAGCTTGGCGTGGGCGGCCCGAAGAAGGACATGGCCATCCTCATGAACCTCAGCCACAACGGTCAAGCCATCACACTGTCCAAAAAGTTGGCCGACAAGGGTGCAGTGGATGGCGCGTCACTCGCCCAGCTGATGCAGCGCGAGAAGCGTGAGTACACGTTCGCGCAGACCTTTCCCACGGGCACGCATGCCATGTGGCTGTACTACTGGTTGGCGACCTATGGCATCAACCCCATGAAGGACGCCAAGATCATCACCGTGCCTCCGCCGCAGATGGTTGCCAACATGAGGGTGGGCAACATGGACGGTTACTGTGTCGGCGAGCCTTGGGGCCACCGCGCCATCGCCGACGGCATCGGTATCACGAGCGTCACCTCGCAGGACATCTGGAAGGATCATCCGGAAAAGGCCCTCGGGTGCACAGCGGAATTCGTCAAGAAGTATCCAAACACCTGCCGTGCCGTGATCGCCGCCATCCTGGAGGCGAGCAAGTGGATCGATGCCGGCCTGCAGAACAAGATGAAGATGGCCGAGACGGTCGCCAGCAAGGCGTACGTCAACTCCGCGGTCGACGTGATCAACCAGCGCATCCTGGGCCGTTACCAGAACGGCCTGGGCAAGACATGGGACGACCCCAATCACATGAAGTTCTACAACGACGGCGTGGTCAACATGCCGTACCTCAGCGACGGCATGTGGTTCCTCACCCAGCACAAGCGCTGGGGCCTGCTGAAGGACCACCCCGACTACCTGACGGTGGCCCGGCAGGTGAACCAGATCGAGCTGTACAAGCAGGGGGCGGCACTGGCCCACGCCAGCGCGCCAAAGGAGGTTGTGCGCACTAGCAAGATGATCGACGGCGTGATCTGGGACAGCAAAGACCCGAAGAAGTACGCCGAAGGGTTCGCCGTGCGAGCACCGGCTGTCTGAACGGCACGCAGAGGAGTCACCACATGGTCAGTGCAGTGTTCCACTCACCGGGCGATGCTTCCGCTCATGCCCCGGCCGCTCGTTCCCTGGCGGCCAAGCCCTCCATGGCAGCCCCCCCTGTCGCTCAGGCAGGCCCAGCACCCACGCGATCGGCAGTGGATTGGGGCGCCTTGGCGCTGAAGGTGCTGTCGCCGCTCGCCGGCATCGCGCTGCTGGTGGGGATTTGGGGGTTACTGACGCTAAAGAGCACGTCGTTCCCCACGCCGGCAGCAACCTTCGCCGAGGCCATCAAGTTGTTCTCTGACCCGTTCTACCGCAACGGGCCGAACGACCAAGGCATCGGGTGGAACGTGCTGTTCTCTTTGCAGCGCGTGGCACTGGGATTCGGCATGGCGGCCGCCGTGGGCATTCCGCTGGGATTCATGATCGGCCGCTTCGCGACCCTCAACCGCATGGTGTCGCCAGTGGTCAGCCTCTTGCGACCGGTGTCGCCACTGGCTTGGCTGCCGATCGGGCTGCTGGTGTTCCAGGCAGCCGATCCGGCGGCGATCTGGACCGTCTTCATCTGCTCCATCTGGCCCATGATCATCAACACAGCGGTGGGGGTGCAGCGCATTCCGGAGGACTACATGAACGTGGCGAAGGTCCTCAACCTGTCTGAATGGAAGGTAATCACGCGGATCCTGCTGCCCGCCGTGCTGCCGTACATGCTGACGGGGGTAAGACTGTCCATCGGCACGGCCTGGCTTGTCATCGTGGCGGCCGAGATGCTGACGGGCGGCGTGGGGATCGGCTTCTGGGTCTGGGACGAATGGAACAACCTCAACGTCACCCACATCCTGATCGCCATCTTCGTGATCGGCACGGTGGGGCTGTTGCTGGAATCGATGCTCATCGGCATCGCCAAGCGCTTCAGCTACGACAACGCCTGAGGGAGAGGACACTCATGAAGAACTTCATCGAAGTGAGCCGGGCCGAGATGGTCTTCGACACCCGCAAGGGTCGCTTCCACGCGCTTCGGGACATCAATCTCACGGTGGCTAAGGGCGAGTTCGTGACGCTAATCGGGCACTCCGGCTGCGGCAAGTCGACCTTGCTGAACCTGATGGCCGGCCTCATCCGCCCCTCAGAGGGCGCACTGCTATGCGACAACCGCGAGATCGCCTCACCGGGCCCCGAGCGGGCGGTGGTGTTCCAGAATCATTCACTACTGCCCTGGCTCACCTGCTTCGAGAACGTGTACTTGGCGGTGGAGCGGGTTTTCGGCGTCAAGGAAGCGAGAGTGCAGCTCAGGAAACGCACTCAGGACGCACTGGAGCTGGTGGGCATGGGGCATGCGCTGGGAAAACGTCCCCACGAGATCTCGGGCGGCATGAAGCAGCGGGTGGGCATCGCCCGTGCGCTCGCGATGGAACCCAAGGTCCTGCTGATGGACGAGCCTTTCGGGGCGCTAGACGCGCTCACCCGTGCCCATCTGCAAGACGAGCTGCTGAAGATCGTCGCACGGACCCGAAGTACCGTGGCGATGGTCACGCACGACGTGGACGAGGCGGTGCTGCTGTCCGATCGCATCGTCATGATGACGAACGGCCCTGCAGCGACCATTGGCGAGATCTTGGCGGTGGAGCTGGAGCGCCCGCGCAATCGGGTGGAATTGGCCGAGGACAACCGCTACGTCCACTACCGCAAGGAAGTGCTCGACTTCCTCTACACACGCCACCAGCATCAAGCGCTCGCGGCGTGAACGCCCGCGGCTTGCCGAGGGCGGCTTACCGCCCTTCCTTGACCTGGTTGATCGAGTACTTTGGAATCTCGATCGTCACGTCCTGATTCGAGAGGATGGCCTGGCACGACAGGCGCGAGGTGGGCTCCAGGCCCCAGGCGCGATCCAGCAGGTCTTCTTCGGCCTCGTCCATCTCGCCGAGGGACTTGAAGCCTTCGCGCACCACCACGTGACAGGTGGTGCAGGCGCAGCTCATCTCGCAGGCGTGCTCGATCGGAATGTCGTGCTCGAGCAGGGCCTCGCAGACTGAGGTGCCAGGATCGGCCCGGATCTCGGTACCGTTCGGGCAGTACTCCGGGTGAGGCAGGATCTTGATGGTGGGCATGGGGGCGGTCACTGCCTCTTAGTGCTCAGACTTCTTCGACGCGCCGGCCGGCGAGTGCGTCATGGATGCTTCGATTCATGCGTCGCGCAGCGAACGCTTCTGTCCCCTTGGCCAAGGCCTCCACCGCGATGTCGATAGTGTGGTGGTCGTCGCCTTCGCGGACCGTTTCCAACTCGGCCATCAAGGCGTCGATGACACGTCGCTCGGCGTCGTCGAGCAACTCGGCATCGGCGGCAAGTGCAAAGCGGGTGGCGAGCAGCATTCGTTCGGCTTCGACACGCGACTCCCGCAGGCTTCGCGCCCTCATGTCGGCCTCCGCGGTGCCAAAGCTCTCCTTCAGCATGCGGGCGACGTCGTCGTCGGACAGACCGTAGCTCGGCTTGACGGTGATGGCCGCCTGCACGCCGGAAGTTTCCTCGCGTGCAGTCACGCCAAGCAGGCCGTCAGCATCGACTTGGAAGGTCACGCGTATGCGCGCGGCCCCGGCCACCATCGGCGGGATACCGCGCAGCTCGAAGCGGGCCAGCGAGCGGCAGTCACTGACCAACTCGCGCTCGCCCTGCACCACGTGGCTGGCCATCGCCGTCTGCCCGTCCTTGAAGGTGGTGAATTCCTGGGCACGCGCTGCCGGGATCGTACTGTTGCGCGGGATGATGCGCTCGACCAGGCCCCCCATCGTTTCGAGGCCCAGCGACAGCGGGATCACGTCGAGCAGCAGGAGATCGCCAACGCCGGTGTTGCCCGCCAGCGCGTGAGCCTGGATCGCCGCACCGAGCGCAACAACTTCGTCGGGATTGAGGTCGGTGAGCGGCGCCTGATCGAAATACTGCGCAACGGCCTGGCGCACCATCGGCATGCGCGTCGACCCACCGACCAGGACAATGCCATGCACGTCCCCCTTGTCGGCGCGCGCGTCGCGCAACACCTTGCGCACTGCGGACAGGGTGTGCCCGACCAGCTCGCGACTGAGCGCTTCGAACTGTTCGCGCGTGACCCGCACTGACAGCTCACCGGCCGAGAGCGGACAGGCCAGCGTCGCATGGTCAGCCGACGACAGCTTCTCCTTGGCTGCACGGGCAGCGACGAGCACCGCCCGCTTGTCCTCGGGCGTTTCCGTTTCCAGGCCGGCCTGATGCAGCGCCCAATCCGCGAGGAGCCGGTCGAAATCGTCGCCCCCGAGCGCGGAGTCACCACCAGTGGCTACCACTTCGAACACGCCTTTGGTCAGACGCAAGAGCGAAATATCGAAGGTGCCGCCGCCCAGGTCATACACCGCATACAGGCCCTCCGCGCCGTGTTCGAGGCCGTAGGCAATCGCTGCGGCCGTGGGCTCGTTGATGAGGCGCAGCACGTTCAGGCCGGCGAACTGTGCGGCATCCTTCGTGGCCTGGCGCTGCGCATCGTCGAAATACGCCGGCACCGTGATCACCGCACCGAACAGCTCGTCATCGAAGGTGTCCGCTGCCCGCTGACGCAAGGTCGCGAGGATCTCGGCCGAGACCTCCACCGGCGACTTCACGCCGTCAACAGTAGCGATCTGAACCATGCCGGGCGCATCGACGAACTCATAGGGCAGCTTCTCCCGGTGAGCGATGTCGGCCAGGCCACGGCCCATGAAACGCTTGACGGAGACGATGGTGTTGCGTGGATCGACCGCGGCGTCGGCAAGCGCCTCTTGGCCGATATGCCTGCGCCCGCCCGGAAGGTAGCGCACGGCGGACGGCAGGATGACGCGCCCCTCTTCGTCAGGCAGGCACTCAGGCACACCGTGCCGCACGGCGGCGACGAGCGAATGGGTGGTGCCGAGGTCGATGCCGACTGCGATGCGTCGCTGATGCGGGTCGGGCGCCTCACCGGGCTCGGAAATCTGCAGCAATGCCATGTGTCATTGTCCCAACGCTTCGAGGCGGTGATCGACGTCCTCGGCAAAGCGCTCAACGAACATGAGGGCTCTGACCTGCTCGGTCGCAAACGCCACGTCGTTTCGCTCGTCGAGTGCACGGCCAAGCTCAGCAAAGGCCACCTGCTTGCGTCCGGAAACTTCCTCGGCCAGCGCCTCCACCTCGTCGATGGACCGCGCTTCTTCGAGCGCCTCGCGCCACTCCATCTGCTGCATAAGGAACGCAGCCGACATCGAGGTGTTGTCATGGGGATCAACGGGCATGCCGGCCAGCTCGCAAAGGTAGGCCGCGCGCTTGAGCGGATCCCTCAGCCGCTGGTAGGCCTCGTTCACGCGCACGGCCCACTGCATGGCCACACGCTGGGCGGCCTGCCCCTGCGCGGCAAAGCGGTCCGGGTGCACTTCGGCCTGGAGCGCTCGCCAGCGCGTGTCGAGCACGGCACGGTCAAGCTGGAACCGGCGCGGGAGGCCAAAAAGTTCGAAGTCGTCGCTATCGAGCGTCATTGAAATCAAAAAAGCGCGGCTTCCGCCGCGCCTCGCCATCACCGGGTCAGTTCAGACGCGGAACGACTCGCCGCAACCGCAGCGGTCCTTCTCGCGAGGGTTGCGGAACTTGAAGCCCTCGTTGAGCCCTTCGCGTACGAAGTCCAACTCGGTGCCGTCCAGGTATGGAAGGCTCTTGGGGTCGACCAGCACCTTGACGCCCTGGTCCTCAAACACCAGGTCCTCGGGGGCGATCTCGTCGGCGTACTCCAGCTTGTAGGCCAGCCCGGAACAGCCGGTGGTCTTCACGCCCAGACGTACACCCACTCCCCTGCCCCGCTTCGTGAGATAGCGCGAGACATGGCGGGCAGCCGCCTCGGTCAGGGTGACGCCCATGCCTCACGCTGCCCTGGCTTCAGCGGTCGCGCCACCCGCCTTGGCCTTGTAATCCTGCACCGCGGCCTTGATCGCATCCTCGGCGAGGATGGAACAGTGGATCTTCACCGGCGGCAGCGCCAACTCTTCGGCGATCTGTGTGTTCTTGATGCTCATCGCCTCTTCGAGCGTCTTGCCCTTGACCCATTCGGTGACGAGCGAACTGGAGGCAATGGCGGAACCGCACCCGTAGGTCTTGAACTTGGCATCTTCGATGAGGCCGGTGCGCGGATTGACCTTGATCTGCAGCTTCATCACGTCGCCGCAGGCGGGCGCACCCACCATGCCGGTGCCCACTGTCTCATCGCCCTTGGCGAACGAGCCAACGTTGCGGGGATTCTCGTAATGGTCTACGACCTTGTTGCTGTATGCCATATCAGTTCTCCAACAACTTCAATGCGCGGCCCACTGGATCGTGCTGAGGTCGATGCCATCCTTGTACATCTCCCACAGCGGCGACAGTTCGCGCAACTTGGCCACCCGATCCTGCAGCGTGGCAACCGTGTAGTCCACTTCCTCCTGGGTGGTGAAGCGCCCGATCGTCATGCGCAAGGAGGAGTGGGCGAGCTCGTCGCTGCGCCCCAACGCGCGCAGCACATAGCTCGGCTCCAGGCTGGCCGAGGTGCATGCCGAGCCGGACGACACCGCTATGCCCTTGATACCCATGATCAACGACTCGCCCTCCACGAAGTTGAACGACATGTTCACGTTGTGAGGTACCCGCTTGACAGGATGGCCGTTGAGGAACACCTGCTCGATGTCCGACAGCCCATCGAGTAGCCGCTTGTGCAGCATGTGGATGCGCTCGCGCTCCTCGCCCATCTCCTCGCGGGCGAGACGGAAGGCCTCTCCCATGCCGATGATCTGGTGTGTGGGCAACGTGCCTGAGCGCATGCCGCGCTCATGGCCGCCGCCGTGCATCTGCGCCTCGATGCGCACGCGCGGCTTGCGACGCACATAGAGCGCACCAATGCCCTTGGGACCATAGGTCTTGTGGGAGGCCAGGCTCATCAGGTCCACCGGCAGCTTGGACAGGTCGATATCGACCTTGCCCGTGGCCTGCGCCGCGTCGCAGTGGAAGACGATTCCCCGTTCACGGCACATCGCGCCAATGGCGGCGACATCCTGGATGACCCCGATCTCGTTGTTGACGAGCATCACAGACACGAGGATGGTGTCCGGCCGCATCGAGTCGCGGAGGAGGTTCAGGTCGAGCAAGCCGTCTGGCTGCACCGGAAGGTACGTGACCTCGAATCCCTGGCGCTCCAGCTCGCGCATCGTATCGAGCACCGCCTTGTGCTCGGTCTTGACGGTGATGAGGTGCTTGCCGCGCGTCTTGTAGAACTGCGCTGCACCCTTGAGCGCCAAGTTGTCGGACTCTGTGGCTCCGGACGTCCAGATGATCTCGCGCGGGTCGGCGCCAACAAGCCGAGCCACCTCGGCCCGCGCGTTCTCAACTGCCTCCTCCGCTTCCCAGCCCCATGCATGGCTGCGCGACGCCGGGTTGCCAAAATGCTCCCTCAACCAGGGAATCATCTTATCGACGACGCGCTGATCTACCGGCGTGGTAGCGCCATAGTCCATGTAGATCGGGAAATGGGGGGTCATGTCCATAGAGAACGAGATGTGCTCAAGGCGCCGCTGCCACGGCGACGCCGGGGTCTAAGGTATTACTTCGAGTACGTGCTGCCGAGCGCGAACACGGAGTTGGGTGCGTTGACCTTGATCGGCTTGACCACCGGCTGTGTCGAGATGGCGCGCTTGACCGGGTGTTCCTCAATGGACACGCCCTTGGCAAGCTGCTCGTCAACCAGCGACTTCAGGGTAATCGAATCAAGGTATTCGATCATCTTCGTGTTCAGGCTGGCCCACAGATCGTGCGTCATGCAGCGGCCCGCGTCCTCGCCCATACAGTTCTCCTTGCCGGCACACCCGGTGGCATCGATGGGCTCGTCCACGGCGACGATGATGTCGGCGACCGTAATCTCCTCGGACTTGCGTCCCAGCGAGTAGCCCCCGCCCGGACCACGTGTGCTCTCCACGAGCTCATGGCGGCGCAGCTTGCCGAACAGCTGCTCCAGGTAGGACAGGGAGATCTGCTGCCGAGCAGAAATGGCAGCAAGCGCCACGGGACCGGAGTGCTCACGGAGAGCCAGGTCGATCATGGCGGTGACGGCGAAACGGCCTTTGGTGGTCAAACGCATTGCGTATCTCCTGAAGCTTGCGGCGCAACAAAACAACGACTTTTCGCTCTCGCGGCTCCCAGTGCCGACTCACCGCAGGGTCGGGACTTCCCTTCGATGGGAAGCCCTTTGATATTCCGAGTGGATTTGTCGAGTTTAGCATACCCGACGCTTTCGGTCGGTCTTCCGGCCGGAAGTTCCGCGGGGGCCTACGTGATAGGTTCAACCGCGCTTCAAGGAAGCGACGAGGCCTTCACAGGCATCCTCGATCAGGTCCAGCACGCGCTCGAAACCATCGGCACCGCTGTAGTAGGGATCAGGAACCACCGGGCTGTCGTGCCGGCAGGCGAACTCCGTGAGTCGCTTGAGCTTGCTCCGGTGCTCAGGGGGGCATTGCTCTTCAAGCAATGCGAAGTTGTCGCGATCCATGGCGAGGATCAGGTCAAAACGCTGGAAGTCTTCATCACAGACTTTGCGCGCACGCAGCGAAGAGAGGTCGTAGCCTCGCCGTTTCGCGTGTCTGATCGATCGATAGTCCGGCGGTTCGCCGACGTGGTACGCCGTAGTGCCGGCCGAGTCGACGAGGACGCTCTCCTCAAGGCCAGCCTCGCGAAGCTTGTGGCGAAGCACGCCCTCGGCCGTAGGCGAGCGGCAGATATTGCCCATGCAGACCATGAGCACCTTGCGCACCGGACTCATCTACCGCCCTCCGGCGGAACAGCGTGGTCTTCCGGCGCGGCCCCAAAGGCTTGCTCCCGCAGCAACGCCAGCTGGTCACGCAGCCGCGCCGCCTTCTCGAACTCGAGATTGCGGGCGTATTCGAGCATCTTCCGTTCAAGCATCTTGATGCGCTTGCCGAGATCCTTCTCGGTCATGGCCTCGACTTCGGCCGCGTCGTGGGCCTTCTTGAGGCTTTCCTTTGCGGACTTCTCGGAATACACACCATCGATCAGCTCCTTGATCTGCTTGCTCACGGTGCGCGGTGTGATGCCCATGGCCTGGTTGTGCGCCATCTGCCTGATGCGGCGGCGCTCGGTCTCGTCGAGAGCGCGGCGCATGGAGTGGGTGACTTGATCGGCATACAAGATGGCCTTGCCGTTGGCGTTGCGGGCAGCCCGTCCGATGGTCTGGATCAGCGAGCGCTCGGCGCGCAGGAAGCCTTCCTTGTCGGCATCCAGGATGGCCACTAGCGAGACCTCGGGAATATCCAGGCCCTCGCGCAGCAGGTTGATACCTACCAACACGTCAAAGCTGCCCAGGCGCAGGTCGCGGATGATTTCCACCCGCTCCACCGTGTCGATGTCGCTGTGCAGGTAGCGCACCTTCACACCGTTGTCGGTGAGGTAGTCGGTAAGCTGCTCGGCCATGCGCTTGGTGAGCGTGGTGATGAGCACCCGCTCGCTCTTCTGCACCCGCTCGCGGATCTCCTGCAGCACGTCGTCGACCTGATGCGTGGCCGGCCGGACCTCGACCTCGGGGTCCACAAGACCGGTGGGGCGCACTAGCTGCTCCACCACCTTCCCGGCATGCGCTTGCTCATATGCTGCGGGCGTGGCCGAGACGAAGATGGCCTGGCGCACCTTGCGCTCGAACTCCTCAAACTTGAGCGGCCGGTTGTCCAGCGCGCTGGGGAGGCGAAAGCCATACTCAACCAGCGTGGTCTTGCGGGCACGGTCGCCGTTGTACATCCCGCCCAACTGGCCGATGAGCACATGGCTCTCGTCCAGGAACATCAGTGCGTCGGGCGGCAGGTAGTCCACCAGCGTGGGTGGCGGGTCACCGGGCCGGGCACCTGAAAGATGACGGGTGTAGTTTTCGATGCCCTTGCAGTGGCCCACTTCCTGGAGCATTTCCAGGTCGAATCGAGTGCGCTGTTCCAGCCGCTGAGCCTCCACCAGCTTTCCAGCCTTGACCAGCTCGTCCAGGCGCCCTCGCAGTTCCTCCTTGATGCCTTCGATGGCCTTGAGCACCTGCTCGCGAGGCGTCACGTAGTGGCTGGAGGGATAGACCACGAAGCGAGGGATCTTCTGGCGGATGCGGCCGGTGAGGGGGTCCAGCAAGGCCAGGGTCTCGATCTCGTCGTCAAACAGCTCGATGCGCAACGCAAGCTCGGAATGCTCGGCCGGGAACACGTCGATCACGTCGCCCCGCACGCGGAAGGTGCCGCGGCTGAAGTCGGTCTCGTTGCGGGTGTATTGCATGCGTATGAGCTGCGCGATGAGATCGCGCTGGCCAATCTTGTCGCCCGACCGCACGATGAGCCGCATCTGCGTGTAGTCCTCGGGCTTGCCGATGCCGTAGATGGCGCTCACGGTGGCCACGATGATCACGTCGCGCCGCTCGAGGATGCTCTTGGTAGCCGACAGGCGCATCTGTTCAATGTGCTCGTTGATCGAGCTGTCCTTCTCGATGAACAGGTCGCGCTGGGGGACGTAGGCCTCGGGCTGGTAGTAGTCGTAGTAGCTGACGAAGTACTCGACCGCATTCCTTGGGAAGAACTCGCGAAACTCGCTGTACAGCTGCGCGGCCAGGGTCTTGTTGGGCGCGAACACGATGGCCGGGCGTCCGAGCCGGGCCATCACGTTTGCCATCGTGTACGTCTTGCCCGATCCGGTCACACCCAGGAGTGTCTGGAAGCTCAGGCCGTCGTTCACGCCTTCCACCAGCTGCTCGATGGCCGCGGGCTGGTCGCCTGCCGGCGCGTAGGGCTGAAACAGCTGGAACGGCGAGCCGGGATAGCCCACGAACTGGCCACCGGGCGCGGCGCCTTCGGCGGCAGGGGCATCGGCTGCAGCAGACAGATCAGCCATCGGACAAATCCTCACTCGAAACTAGAATTCCCAGGTTTCCCGCAGGGGGCAACCGTGAGGGCAACCGATGAGGGTAGCCCAACTTCCGTCCCGCCACGTACGCGCATTTCGCGTCAAACCACCGCAAGGACTGACATGGCTTCGTTGTTCGCCGCCGTTGATATGGCGCCCCGTGACCCCATCCTCGGCCTGAACGAGCAGTTCGCAGCCGACCCCAACCCTGCCAAGGTGAACCTGGGGGTGGGCGTCTACTACGACGACGAAGGCAAGCTGCCGCTGCTGCAATGCGTGGCACACGCCGAACGGCAGATGGCCCAGGCACTCACGCCCCGGGGCTACCTTCCGATCGACGGCATCGCAGCCTACGACCGCGCGGTCCAGGGACTCGTATTTGGGGCGGACAGCGAAGCGGTCCGGGCCGGTCGCATCGCCACCGTGCAGGCAGTGGGCGGCACGGGCGGTCTGAAGATCGGCGCCGACTTCCTGCACCGGCTCGCCCCCGGCGCCAAGGTGCTGATCAGCGACCCGAGTTGGGAGAACCACCGAGCGCTGTTCGAGAGCGCCGGTTTCGTGGTCGAGAACTACCCCTACTACGACGCAGCGCGCCGGGGCGTTGACTTCCCCGCCATGCTCTCAGCGCTGCGGTCGTCGGCGCCCGGCACCATCGTCGTGCTGCACGCCTGCTGCCACAACCCCACGGGCTATGACCTCGACCCGGCGCAGTGGTCGCAAGTGGTCGAGGCGGTCAAGACCCGAGGCTTGGTGCCTTTTCTCGATATGGCTTACCAAGGTTTTGGCGAAGGCATTGCCGAGGACGGGGCTGTCATCGGGCAGTTTGTGGGCTCCGGGCTCGATTTTTTCGTGTCCACGAGCTTCTCGAAGAGCTTCTCGCTGTACGGCGAGCGTGTAGGCGCACTGAGCGTCGTGTGCGAAACCAAGAACGAGGCTGTGCGCGTGCTCAGCCAGCTCAAACGAGTGATCCGCACCAACTACTCGAACCCGCCCACTCACGGGGCCCAAGTCGTCACCGCCGTACTCACCACGCCCGAACTTCGCGCGCTGTGGGAGGAAGAGCTTGCCGGTATGCGGGTGCGCATCAAGCAGATGCGCCAGACGCTGGTAGACAAACTCAAGGCAGCGGGCGTCACGCAGGACATGGCCCTCATCACGCAGCAAAAAGGCATGTTCAGCTACTCGGGACTCAACCGCGAGCAGATGCACAGGCTGCGTAGCGAGTTCGGCATCTACGGCGTGGACTCGGGACGCATCTGCGTGGCGGCGCTGAATAGCAGGAACGTCGACGCCGTGGCCCGCGCCATCGCGAGCGTGGTCTGATTTTTCCCACTCCGATCGCGCAGGCCCGGCTCACCCCGGGCCTTTTTCTTGCTGCGCAGCATTGATGCAGTGCGCAAATACGTGGCCCGCTTCACGGGTCGGAACCGGTACGACTTCTAGAATGCGCACACGCGGCATGGTTTTGGAGCGCTAGACCATGCCAGTTCGAGTTGTCGGGGCACGAGCAGGGCTTTCGAGCGCCACAGGCCACGTGAATCGCTGAAAACAAGGAACTTCGATGCTGTACCAGTTGTATGAAGCCCAGCGTGCATTGCTGAGCCCGTTCGCGGAGTTCGCCAGCGCGTCCTCCAAGCTGTACAACCACCCACTGTCGCCTTTCACCCACACGCCCATGGCGCACCGGGTGTCGGCCGGGCTCGATCTGCTCCATCGACTCTCCAAGGAGTACGAGAAGCCACAGTTCAACATCACGTCCGTCAATGTCGGCGGAGTCGATGTCGCGGTGCAGGAACAAGTGGCTGTCCACAAGCCGTTCTGCCGCCTGCTGCGCTTCAAGCGCTTTACGGACAACCTGTCGCTGCTCACGAAGATGAAGGGCCAGCCTACGGTGCTGGTCGTCGCTCCGCTGTCGGGCCACCATTCCACCCTGCTGCGCGATACGGTGCGTTCACTGCTCCAGGACCACAAGGTCTACATCACCGACTGGACCGACGCGCGCATGGTTCCCGTGGAGGATGGTCCGTTCCACCTCGATGACTATGTGGCTTATGTGCAGGAATTCATCCGCCATGTCGGGCCCGAGGTGAACGTCATATCGGTGTGTCAACCCACCGTGCCGGTGCTGGCCGCGATCTCGCTCATGGCCTCCAACGGCGAGCCGACGCCGCGCACGATGACCATGATGGGCGGCCCCATCGACGCCCGCCGCTCCCCCACTGCCGTGAACAACCTGGCGATGAACAAGAGCCACGAGTGGTTTGAGCACAACGTGATCTACCGCGTGCCGGTCAACTATCCGGGGGCGGGCCGGCGCGTGTACCCCGGGTTCCTTCAGCACACCGGCTTCGTGGCGATGAACCCGGACCGCCACCTCAGTTCTCACTACGACTACTTCCTGGATCTCGTGCGGGGCGACGACGAAAGCGCCGATGCCCACCGCAACTTCTACGACGAGTACAACGCCGTGCTCGACATGCCCGCCGACTACTACCTGGATACCATCAAGGTGGTGTTCCAGGACTTCGCCCTGGTCAACGGCACCTGGGAGGTGAACTGCCAGCGGGTACGCCCGCAGGACATCACCAGCACCGCCCTGCTCACCATCGAAGGCGAGCTCGACGACATCTCGGGCGCGGGGCAGACCAAGGCCGCTCACGAGCTGTGCAAGGGCATCCCTAGGGAGCGGCAGTTCCATTACGACGTGGAAGGCGCCGGGCACTACGGCATCTTCTCGGGGCGCCGGTGGCGCGAAGCTGTTTATCCGCAGGTGCGGCGGTTCATCGCCGATCACCAGGAACCTATGACGCGCGGCGCACGAGGCAACGGCAACAGCGCTCGCGCAGGCCGGAAGGTTCCGGCCGGCGCGTAGAGGGCGAGGCCGCAGTGCACGCCAGCCGCTTGGCAGACGCCATCGACGCCGCGCTGCCGCAGACGCAGTGCACTCGCTGCGGCTTTCCGGACTGCCGGTCCTACGCGGAGGCCATAGCGCGGCAGGCCGCGCCGATCAACCGTTGCCCGCCGGGCGGCGCCGAAGGCATCGCCAGGCTCGCGCGGCTGACGGGCCTGCCCGTCCAGCCGCTGGATCAGGCTTACGGCAAGGAAGGCCCACGCAGCGTCGCCGTGATCGACGAGACATGGTGTATCGGCTGCACGCTTTGCCTGAAGTCTTGCCCTGTCGACTGCATCGTCGGCGGCTCCAAGCAGATGCACACCGTGGTCGAGGATGACTGCACCGGCTGCGAGCTGTGCGTTCCGGTGTGCCCGGTCGACTGCATTTCGCTGGTCAACTTCAGCGGTCAGCGCACCGGCTGGGATGCTTGGAGTGCAGAAGCCGCCGAAGCAGCGCGCGCAGCGTACGCCTTTCACCGGCAGCGTCTTGACCGCGAGCACGCGGAGCACGAGGAGCGCTTGGCCGCCAAGGCAACGGGCGCTTTGGCCGACCTGCCCGGCACCTCGCGGCTGACCGACCCTCAGGCTCTGGAGACCAAACGCGCAGTGCTGGAAGCAGCTCTGGCGCGCATCCGGGAACGGAAAGCCGCTCGCTGACCCCCCGGCGACTGAACATGCCGCGCCCTGCGCGGCATGTGGGTCTCCTCCTACAGCGGTATCGGCGCACTCCTATGCGCGCCTGCTTGGCGCACCGACGTCATGCATGGGCGCCAGTCGCCTAGTCTTTGAACGTGGTCAGGCTACCGCATGGCCATAGTGGGAGTGCGCATGAACCGCGATCGCATCGAGAGCCATTGGAAGCAGACAAAGGGCCGTGCGCGCACGGCCGACGGCCGCCGGCTGCCGAGACCCAGGGAGTCGGCAGGCGCTGCCGAACATGAACACGAGAGAAAACCTTCGCGTGCCGCTGCGGGCAACGATTCCGAACACGATGCGGGTTCTCGGGTTCTGGGGCTGCCATGAAGAACTTGCCGTGGGCGCTTGCCGTGGCGATCCTGGCGGCCACCGGCTGCGACCCGAAGAAGCCGGCCGACCCACCGCGTCCGAAGACGCCTTCGCACGCGGTGGGACAATCGGCCCCCGATGAACGCATCGCAGATCGAGCCCTTCTTCGCCGTCCTGAAGGCGGCCAATCCCCAGCCCGCCAGTGAGCTCGAGTACAGCAATGTCTTCGAGCTGCTGGCCGCCGTGCTGCTGTCGGCCCAGGCGACGGACGCGGGCGTGAACAAGGCCACGCGGCGCCTCTTCGCCGTGGCTAATACACCCGCCCGGATGGTGGCGCTGGGCTTGGACGGGATCACCGGGTACATCAAGTCGATCGGCCTGTTTCGCAACAAGGCGCGCAACCTCTACGAGACCAGCCGGATCCTGCAGGAGGAGCACGGCGGCGAGGTTCCGCGGACCCGGGAAGCATTGCAGGCGCTCCCGGGCGTGGGGCGCAAGACGGCCAACGTGGTGCTCAATGTCGCGTTCGGCCAGCCGACGATGGCGGTCGATACCCACATCTTTCGCGTGGGCAACCGCACCGGGCTCGCACCGGGCAAGGACCCGCTCGAAGTCGAACTGAAGCTGCTGGAGCGCGTGCCAGAGACCTACCGCTTGCACGCACATCACTGGCTGATCCTGCACGGGCGCTATGTCTGCGTAGCCAAGCGCCCGCGCTGCGAGGAGTGCGCGGTCGCCCAGTTCTGCGATTCCCGGCCACTGTTCAAAGACACGCCGCCGCGAGAGCGGGAGACGCTGGCCAAGCTGACGTAAACATGCTCAGGGGCGGTCAGCGGGGCGCTCCGCGAGCCTCGCCCCCGCGAGAGCGGGCGAAGGCCCATCAGGACTGGGGCTTCCAGGACAGCCCGAGGAACAGCGAGCGCGGACGGCCGTTGTAGCCGGACGCAGGCTCATAGTGGCGGTCGAAGACGTTGTCCAGGGTCGCCGAGAGGCTCCACTGCGGTGCGAAAGTCCAGTGGACCGAGGCATCGACGACGGTGTACGAAGGCAGCGTGCGGCCGCCCGCGTCCAGTCGGTCGCCGATATGGCGCAGGCCGCCGCCAGCATGCCAGGCCGGCTGCGTGTAATCGGCACGCAGCGCGAGCTGACGGCGAGCGCGACGGATCAGGTTTCCACCGTTGTCCGCATCCCTCGGATTCTGGAACGTCGTTTCTCCACGCCATGCCAGCAGCCCCATGGCATGCCGCGCCGTGAGCTCCAGGCCCTCGTTCTTCGCGCGCCCGATGTTCTGCGGCACAAAGTTGGCGTCGTTGGCGATCTTGTCCTTGTAGCGGGCGGCAAAGGCAGTGGCGCGCAGCAGCGTGGACGCGTTCTCCCACTGCACGCTGGCATCGATGTTGCGAGCCTTCTCCGGCCGCAGGCCGGGGTTGCTGCAAGTGAAGGAGCCGCAATCGAAGAAGAGGAAATCCAGCGTGGGCGGAGTAAAACTGGTGGACGCAGTGGTCACCGCGCTCCACCCGCCGCCCACCGCGAAGCGCGCTCCGAGGAGCCCCGTGGTCGAGGAACCGTAATCCGACGTACGGTCATGCCTCAGATTGCCCTGCGCCGAGAACCGCGCCGCGTCGTAGATCACGCCCGCACGCACGACATTGGTGTCGCGCTGGCGCCGGGTGTACGAAGCACTGGTCGTGCGCTGCACCAGCCGTTCGACGGCCGCCACCGCCACCAAGCCGGCGGAGGGAGAGACGCTGAGTTCCACCGCACCCGTCTTGTTGTGCAGTGTGTTGTTGCTCACGCCGCCGAACTGGCTCACGACGACATCTCGCCGGCTCTGGCGCGAGTCGCCAAGACGCCAGGCGAGCTTGATCGCATCGTCTCCGAGCGCATGGCTTGCGTGCACCCCGACGGCAGTCTGCAACTGGCGCTGTTCGTGCGTATCGGCCGGTTGTCCGAACTGCGGGTCGTCGTACTCGGCCCTGCCATCGACGTGGCGCAAATCCACCGCGAACGCATGGCCCTGTTGCGGCTGAGCGTCCAGCGCCAACCACACATGCTTGCGATGATTGCCGTCGGCATCGGGATTGGCGTTCGCAGTATTGCCGGCGCTGAAACCGTCCGTCCGCTCGAACCCTGCGCCCAATCGCGCCCTGAGCACGCCCACAGTGCCGCCGGCACTGGCGCTCACGGTTCGCGTACCCCGACTGCCGAGGCCACCTTCGACCTGCCAGGCCGCACCGCTGGCCGGCCCGCGCCGCGTGAAGATCTGGATCACCCCGCCGGTGGCGTTCGCGCCGTACAGCGCAGACAGGTTGCCGCGCACCACCTCCACCCGCTCGATGAGGTCCGCGGGGATGTGCTGGAACAGCGCTTGGCCGCTGGTGACGTCGGTGAGCGGGAGACCGTCGACCAGCACGAGGGTGTCGCGCGAATCGGCGCCGCGCACGCGCGCCGCGGCCAGCGTACCTGCGCCACCCTGCTGCTCGACCAGCACCGTACCCAGCAGCTGCAGCACTTGCACTGCATCACGTGCGCCCGCCCGCTCGATGTCACCACGCGTGAGCACGCTGGTGGCGGCGATCTCGCTGCCCAACGTGCGTGGCATGCCGGTGCCGGTGACGGTGACGGGGGTGAGCTCGAACGCTGGCACCCCCCCGTGTGCAGCACTGGCGAAGATGAGCGCAGCCGTAGCCAGCCTGAGCGGCTGTGCGCGGAAGAAGGGTGGAATCATGGATCGCAAGCGGGAATCGATGCCCCTCGCCTGCTTCCCCGCAAGCTGGGCCACTGGCGTGCGGACTCACGAGTCCTGCGCGCCGCCTGTTGGCCGGTATCCGGGCTGGCGGAGCACCCTTGTGGCCTTCCCGGAAAGCACTGCCTTCCAGTGGCGTACACACAAGGGCCGAAGGCGCGGCTCCACCCACGTTCCTCGTCCGCCGTACCGTTGCGGGGGCAGCGCAGTTTGAAGACGGTGCGCGCCGTCTCGCCTGCTTCCCGTTTAACTGTGCCGGAATGACCATCCAACACGGGCACCAACGGGGGCGAATTGTAAGCACCACCTACAATCTCCCGCTCTGTGCGACCACGCCCTTGCGCCCATGTCGAAGATTCTTGAACTTGCGGAACGCGTCGAGCGACTGCTGCTTCGTCATGAAGAGATCAAGCGCACGAACGCACTGTTGGAGCAGCAGCTGGATGCCCTCCTGGAGGAGCGTGACAGCCTCAAGCAGCGCCTGAATGCCGCGCGCACGCGCATCGATGCGCTGCTCGAACGGCTGCCTGGCGATGCCCCCGATCAGGACGCACGATGAAGCAGGTGGAAGTGACGATCATGGGGCAGAGCTACATCCTCGCCTGCCCACAAGGCGGCGAGCAATCGTTGCTCGACGCGGTAACCCAGGTGGACCACGAGATGTGTGCCATCCGCGATGCCGGGAAAGTCAAGGCACGAGAACGTATCGCTGTGCTTGCTGCGTTGAATTTGGCCTATGAACTGGCTCAGCGCCCGGCCGCGTCAGCATCCTCTTCGACCGTGGTCCCGGAGGCATCGGATCCGCTTAGCACGGACCTGGACACGCTGATCCAGCGTATCGATCAAGCCCTTGGTGTAGACGGTCAATTGCTGTGATGCGGCGCAAGGTGCGCGCGTAGAATCAACTGGTCCGTTGCGTTCGCGTGAGTCTTATATTTCCTTGAACCGATGCTCTTGCGAGCCAGGGCTTGGAAAATGCCCGGCAGGTGTGATCGTCTCGCGTCAGATGAACCCGAAGCCCGGTTGACCTCGCCCACCTGAATCCACCTGGGTTCAGGAATGCGGCTCACGGCTCGCGACGGACACCATCTTTTTCTCCCTTGCTCCAGTGCAGTGCTCGACTGCTAAGCGGAACGTCAAGTCGCGTCTTTGCTGTCCTGGCGTCGTTGCAGATAAAGATCGGTCGGTTTTCTCAGGTTCCGCATAGCGTCGAACACAGCACAGTGACATGGCCTACTGGCTGATGAAAAGCGAGCCCGACGAGTGCTCCATCGACGACCTCGCGCGCACGCCGTCTCAGCGCGTGCCATGGTTCGGTGTGCGCGGCTGGCAGGCACGCAACTTCATGCGCAACAACATGCGCATCGGCGACGGGGTGCTGTTCTACCACTCGTCGTGCGCAGTGCCCGGCATCTACGGCCTGGCCGAGGTGGCCAGCGCCCCCTACCCCGACGAGACGCAGTTCGATCCCGAGAGCCCCTACTACGACGAGAAGTCACGCCGCGAGCGCCCGCGCTGGTACCTCGTGGACGTGAAACTGGTGCGCAAGACGCGCCCGCTACCGCTTGCCGAGATGCGACAGACCCCCGCCATCGCGAGCATGCAGGTTCTGCGACGCGGGAACCGCCTGTCGATCACGCCAGTCACGCCCGAAGAATGGGCAGAGGTGCTCAAGCTGCTGGAGACGGAATGATCTTCGGCCTCGAGTGGCTGCTGATCTTCGAACTGCTGATCCTCGGCTGCTTCACCGGCTTCCTGGCGGGCCTGCTGGGCATAGGCGGCGGCATGCTGATGGTTCCCTTCATGACGCTGCTCCTGTCGGCACATGGTGTGGCAGCGGTGCTGTCGGTCAAGATGGCAATCGCCACTTCGATGGCGACCATCCTGTTCACCTCCCTTTCCAGCGTGCGCGCCCATCACCGGCGAGGTGCCGTGCGCTGGGACTTGGTGCGCACGCTGGCCCCCGGCATCGTGGCCGGCGGCCTGCTGTCGGGCGCGGGGGTCTTCGCCCTCCTCAAGGGCACCACGCTGGCGCTGGTCTTCGCCCTTTTCGTTGGCTTCTCAGCCACACAGATGCTGCTTGACAAGAAGCCGCACGCCAGCCGCCAGATGCCGGGCCCAGCGGGCCGCTTCGGCGCCGGCAGTGGCATTGGGTTCGTGTCCGGATTGGTGGGCGCGGGAGGAGGCTTTGTCTCCGTGCCCTTCATGACCTGGTGCAACGTGCCCATGCACAACGCAGTGGCCACGAGTGCCGCTCTGGGGTTTCCCATTGCACTGGCGAACACGGTGGGCTACGTGATCGCCGGGTGGACGCAACCGTCCGTGCTGCCGGGCAGCTTTGGCTACCTCTGGCTTCCGGCCCTCGGGGTGATTGCCGTGGCCAGCGTGCTGTTCGCCCCGCTCGGCGCGAAGGCGGCCCATGCGATGAACGTGCAGCAACTCAAGCGGGTGTTCGCGCTGATGCTGTACTTGCTGGCGGGATACATGCTGTACAAGGCCTTGGGCGGCTGAAGGCGTTATGCGGCATCGAAGCGGATGCTCGCCAGCGTCACTTGGTTGCCGCCACGGCGCTGCGCTTCCGTCAGTGCCAGCTCGGAGGCGCGCTTCAGTTCCTCCTGCGAATGCGCGGTGTGCGGGAAGCTTGCCACGCCCATGGACACGGTAAAGCCCAGGTCGCGGCCCTCGAGAACGACGATCTGCGTCGCGCACTGGCGCCGCAAACCTTCCATGCGCGAATGCGCGGTGGCCAACCCCACGCCCGACAGCAGGATGGCGAAGCGATCCTCGTCCAACCGGCATGAGGCGTCCATTGCACGAGTGTTGCCGCGCAGGAGCCGGCCCAGGGCTTCCAGCACGCGGGTGCGTGCTGGGTCACCCATGCCCTGCACGGCCTCGGGCAGCGGGTCGAGCGCGACGGAGACGAGCGCGAACTCGCGGTGCTCTCGGGAAGAGAGATCCACTTCGCGGCGCAACTGGTCGTCAAAGTGCACTCGCTGGTACAGGCCGGTGACGCTGTCCCGCAGCACGTTGTCCTGCGTTTCGCGGCGCAGGGCCTCAGTGGCCATCTGCTGCTGCTCGAGCTGCTTCAGGAGCTTGTCAAGCTGCGCTTCACGCTGGCGTGCCTGCGTGGTTTCGATCCAGACGCAGGCAAGGTAGCGAGATACGCCGCCGCCGGCCGAAGGCAGCGCGGCACGAATGACGTTGAAGTCGCGCCGCTGGCGGTCGCGCTCGATGTGGTGGTCGCAAACGGTCGAACCGGAGTCCGCCATGGCGGACTGGTCCGCGGCCCTGAGTGCCACGGCCGCATCGGGGCCGAGCAGCTCGGCATCGGTGTGCCCGATCACATGATCCGGCGAGCGGCCGAGCAGCGCAGCCATGCGAAGGCTCGCATGCACGTAGCGGCCGCTGGGCATCTCCTTGATGCCGAAGGGCGCCTCCAGCCGCTCCACCAGCGCGAGGAGCACGCCGCCCAGTGCCCCGTGCATCAATCCATGCGCTGCAGCGAGCCAGCTCGCTTGATCGGCCAGCACGGAAGGCGTGGACTGCAGGGTCTCCGTCATTGCAGGGTCTCTCATCGCAGCGATGCGCGTGGCACCAAAATCGCCCGGGCGATCTTTGTCCGCTAGGTTCGGCTTTGCAAGATCCGAACTGCCATACCGGGGGCCAACCCCCTAGGATGATGATAGCGGCGAGGGTTTCACGCTCCGACCTACTCGACGGCGAACTGCCCAGTTGTTCACACGCGGTACCCCCCCGGCCCACGGGGGCTCGGAAGGCGTGAATGAATCCGGCGTGCCTCGCTGCACCAAATTGCCGCGGCGGGCCGCACCAATGATGTGACTGCCGGCGGTCTCGACTTCATCGAAGGGCCATTCGTCCCTGCCATCAGACGCCCGGCTCGCACCTCTCTGACCTGACACAGTGGAGAAGGACGATGCCTGGACACCAACGCCTCTGGCATCGGCTTTGCTAACGCTCCCGACACGATGCGACAAGCAAAGAGACAGCCATGAGAAAGATGAAACTGGTGTTGGTAGGCAACGGCATGGCCGGGGTTCGCACGCTCGAGGAGTTGCTGAAGATCGCGCCGGATCTCTATGACGTCACTGTCTTCGGCGCGGAACCTCACCCGAACTACAACCGCATCCTCCTGTCGCCCGTGCTGGCCGGCGAGCAGACCCTGGACGAGATCGTGCTGAACCCGCTCTCTTGGTACGAGGAGCACGGAATCGATTTGCACCTGGGCAAGAAGGTGGTCGACGTGGACCGCAGGCGACGCATCGTACGCGCTGCCGATGGCACCGAGGCCGAGTACGACCGGCTGCTGCTGGCCACCGGGTCGAACCCGTTCATCCTCCCGGTGCCCGGCAAGGATCTCGAAGGCGTGATCGCCTACCGCGACATCGCCGACACGGATGCCATGATCGACGCCACGAGCAAGTACAAGCATGCCGTCGTCATCGGCGGCGGCCTGCTCGGGCTGGAGGCCGCCAACGGGCTGATGCTGCGCGGCATGCAGGTGAGCGTGGTCCACCTCATGCCTTGGCTCATGGAGCGCCAGCTCGATGACGCCGCCGCCAAGCTGCTGCAGAAGTCGCTGGAAGACCGCGGGCTGAAGTTCCTCATGGGGGCTCAGACGCAGGCGCTCATCGGCGGCAAGGACGGGCGCGTGATGGCTGTGCAGTTCAAGAACGGCAGCGAGATCCCGGCCGATCTGGTCGTCATGGCCGCCGGCATCCGGCCCAACACGGAACTCGCGGAGAAGATCGGCATCCATTGCCACCGCGGCATCGTGGTCACCGACACGATGCAGACGATCACCGACCCGCGCGTGTACTCGGTCGGCGAATGCGCATCGCACCGGGGAGTCGCCTATGGCCTGGTGGCGCCGCTGTTCGAGCAGGGCAAGGTGTGTGCCACGCACCTCGCGCAGTTCGGCATCGGCCGCTACCCCGGCAGCCAGGTGAGCACCAAGCTCAAGGTGACCGGCATCGACCTGTTCTCCGCCGGCAACTTCACGGGCGGCCAGGACTGCGAGGAGATCGTGATGAGCGATCCTTACGGTGGCGTGTACAAGAAGCTCGTGATCCGCGACGACAAGCTGGTCGGGGCCTGCCTGTACGGCGACACCGTCGACGGCGCGTGGTACTTCAAGCTGCTGCGCGAGGGACGCAGCGTCTCGGACATCCGCGACAAGCTGATGTTCGGCGAATCGAACATCGGCGACACCGGCCATGAGGGTCACCACAAGGCTGCAGCCATGGCGGACGCCGACGAGGTGTGCGGCTGCAATGGCGTGAGCAAGGGCACCATCTGCAAGGCCATCAAGGAAAAGGGCCTGTTCACGCTCGACGAGGTGCGCAGGCACACCAAGGCCAGCGCCTCTTGCGGGTCGTGCACCGGCCTGGTCGAGCAGCTTCTCATGTTCACCGCTGGCGGCGACTACTCCAAGGCACCCACGAAGAAGTCCATGTGCGGCTGCACCGATGCGAGCCACCAGGAAGTGCGTGATGTGATCCGGCACGAGCACCTGCTCACGATCGACGCGGTCTTGCAGCACATGGGCTGGCGCACACCCAGCGGCTGCACGAGTTGCCGACCTGCCATCAACTATTACCTCATCAGCACATGGCCTAAAGAAGCCAAGGACGACCCGCAGTCGCGCTTCATCAACGAGCGCAGCCACGCCAACATCCAGAAGGACGGCACTTACTCCGTGGTGCCACGCATGTGGGGCGGCGAGACTACGGCCAGCGAACTGCGGCGCATCGCCGACGTGGTGGACAAGTACAACATTCCCACCGTCAAGGTCACCGGCGGCCAGCGCATCGACCTGCTGGGCGTGAAGAAGGAAGACCTGATCAACGTGTGGAAGGACATCGGTATGCCCTCGGGCCACGCCTATGCCAAGGCGCTGCGAACGGTGAAGACCTGCGTGGGCAGCGAGTGGTGCCGGTTCGGCACCCAGGACTCCACCCAGATGGGCAAGGACCTCGAGCGCGCGCTGTGGCGGATGTACGCGCCACACAAGGTCAAGCTCGCGGTGTCGGGCTGCCCACGCAACTGCGCCGAGGCGGGCATCAAGGACGTGGGCGTCATCGGTGTCGACTCAGGCTGGGAGATCTACGTGGCCGGCAACGGCGGCATCAAGACCGAGGTTGCGCAGTTCCTGTGCAAGGTGAAAGCCGCCGAGGACGTGCTGGAGTACAGCGGGGCGTTCCTGCAGCTCTATCGCGAGGAGGGCTGGTACCTGGAGCGGACCGTGCATTACGTGGGACGTGTGGGGCTCGATCACGTGAAGAAGAAGATCCTGGAAGACCATGCCGGCCGCAAGGCGCTGTGGGAGCGGCTGCAGTTCGCGCTCGACGGCGAACCCGATCCCTGGTTCGAGTTCGACAAAGCAAGTGTCGACACCCGCCAGTTCGTCCGCTTGGAGACCGTATGAGCGCGTGGAAACCGATCTGCCAGCTCGAGGACATCCCCCTGCTCGGTGCACGCCGCGTGGCGCGAAGCGGGGGCGGCGACGTGGCGATCTTTCGCAGTGCGCAAGACAAGGTCTTCGCCCTGCTGGACCGCTGTCCACACAAAGGCGGCCCATTGAGCCAGGGCATCGTGTTCGGCGAGAGCGTCGCCTGCCCGCTGCACAACTGGACCATCGGTCTGGGCGACGGCTGTGCCAAGGCGCCCGATGCGGGCTGCACCATGACGTTCAGCGTGAAGGTCGAGAACGGCACCGTGCACCTGGACCTCGATGAGCTGAACAGCCGGGCCCTGGGCGAGACAAGCACGACGGCATGACTTGCATGGACTCGGGGCGCCAGGAAACGCGCTCGACCTGTCCCTACTGCGGGGTGGGCTGCGGGGTCATCATCGAGTCGCAAGGCGGCCAGATCACCGGGGTGCGCGGCGATCCGCAGCATCCGTCCAACTTCGGCCGCCTGTGCACGAAGGGCAGCACGCTGCACCTCACCGCCGCGCAGCCCATCACCCTGCAAACGCGGCTGCTGCATCCGCAGTGGCGCGCGCAACGCGGCGAGCCGACACAGCGCATCGGCTGGGAGTCGGCGCTCAACGTCGCGACCGAGCGCTTCCACCGCGTGATCTCCGATCACGGCCATGATGCCGTGGGTTTCTATATTTCAGGCCAGTTGCTCACCGAGGACTACTACGTCTTCAACAAGCTGGCCAAGGGCCTCATCGGCACCAACAACATCGACACCAACTCGCGCCTGTGCATGAGCAGCGCGGTGGCCGGCTACAAGCTCACCCTGGGCGCGGATGCGCCGCCGGCCTGCTATGAAGACATCGCACAGGCCCGCGTGCTCTTCATCGTCGGGTCCAACGCCGCCTTCGCGCACCCCATCCTCTTTCGCAGGATCGAAGACGCGAAGCGCGCGAACCCGGGCCTCAAGATCATCGTCGCCGACCCGCGTCGGACTGAAACGGCCGAAGCCGCCGACCTGCACCTGCCCATCCTGCCCGGCAGCGACGTGGCACTGTTCAACGGCATGCTGAACGTGATGCTGTGGGAAGGCCTCACGGACCGCAGCTTCATCGAGGCGCACACGAAAGGCTTCGACGGATTGCGCGATCGCGTGCGCCACTACGCGCCCAAGGACGTGGCCGGGGTGTGTGGCATCCCCGAAGACGACATCGTCACCGCCGCACGCTGGTTCGCCGGGCTGCGCGGCGACGAATCGGGCCGCGCTCCCACCTTGTCGCTGTACTGCCAGGGACTGAACCAGAGCAGCAGCGGCACCTTGAAGAACGCCGCGCTCATCAACCTGCACCTGGCCACCGGCCAGATCGGCAAGCGGGGCGCGGGTCCCTTCTCGCTCACCGGGCAGCCCAATGCCATGGGTGGCCGCGAAGTCGGCGGCATGGCCAACCTGCTCAGCGGGCACCGCGATATGTCGAATGCGGAGCACCGCGCCGAAGTCGCCCGGCTGTGGGGCGTGCGCGAGGTGCCCGACCAGCCGGGCAAGACGGCCATCGAAATGTTCGAGGCCGCCGCCGAGGGCGAGATCAAGGCGCTGTGGATCGCTTGCACGAACCCGGCGCAGTCGCTGCCCGACCAGCGCACGGTGCGCCGCGCGCTCGAGCGTGCAGAGTTCGTGGTGGTGCAGGAGGCGTACGCCACTACCGCGACCTGCGCCTACGCCGATCTGCTGTTGCCCGCCACCACATGGGGGGAAAAGGACGGCACCGTCACCAACAGCGAACGCCGGATCACGCGAGTGCGCGCGGCGGTGCCGGCACCGGGCGAGGCACGCCACGACTGGCTCATCGCCACCGAATTCGCGCGCCGCCTGGAGACGCGACTGCGGCCCGATGGGCGCGCACTGTTCCCCTACCGCACGCCCGAATCGGTGTGGAACGAGCACCGCGAATCGACGCGTGGTCGCGACCTCGATATCACTGGCCTGAGCTATGCGCTGCTCGATGAGGCGCCGGCCCAGTGGCCCTTTCCCGAAGGCGCGCGGGAGGGCAAGCGGCGGCTGTACGAAGACGGCGTGTTCCCCACGGCCGACGGCTGCGCGCACTTCGTGGACACGCCACATGAAAAGCTCGCCGAGCCGCGCGACGCGCGCTATCCCTACTCGCTCACCACCGGCCGGCTGCGCGACCAATGGCACGGCATGAGCCGCACGGGCACGCTGGGGCGATTGTTCGGCCACGTGCCGGAACCGGCGGTGGAACTCAACGCGCACGACATGGCGCGCCTGCGCCTCGTTGAGGGTGACATGGTCTACGTGACCTCGCGGCGCGGCAGCATCGTGATGCCGGTGCAGGCCAGCATCCAGGTCGCGCCGGCGCAAGCCTTCATCGCCATGCACTGGGGCGAGGAGTTCGTGTCGGGCCACAGCAGCACCGGCCACGTCAGCGCCGGCGTGAACGCGCTCACCACGCCCGCCTTCTGCCCACGATCGAAGCAACCGGAGCTCAAGCACAGCGCGGTCAAGATCGTGAAGGCCGAGCTCCCGTGGCGTCTGCTCGCCGTGGCGTGGCTCCCGGAAAACCAGGCATGGCAGGCACGCGAGCAACTGCGCGATGTGATGCCCCAGTTCATCTACGCCGCCTGCGTGCCCTTCGGCCGCGAGCGCACCGGCCTGCTATTCCGCGCGGCGGCGCACGAAACGGCGCTCGACGAAACCGTGTCGCGCATCGAGCAAATCCTGGGCCTCGCCGGCACCGAGGTGCTGCGCTACGCCGATCGGCGTCGAGGACAGCGGCGCAGCATGCGGCTGCGCCGCCACGGTGCCGATGAACGGCTGGAAGGCATTCTGCTGGCCGGCGACACCAGCGCCGAAGCATGGATCAAGACGCTGCTGCAAGACGAGCTGCCGGCACAAGCCTACGGCCGGCTGCTACTCGTACCCGGCGCGAAGGCCCCCATGAGCGTGGCCGCACGGGGCCGCCAGGTTTGCAGCTGCTTCAACGTGAGCGAAGCCGAGATCGGCACTGCCCTCGCCCAGTGCGAGGGGGCAGCGGACACGCAGCTGCAGCAGTTGCAGACAGCGCTCAAGTGCGGCACCCAGTGCGGCTCGTGCGTGCCGGAGCTCAGGCGCCTCGTGAGGCTGCGCCTGCAGGTGGCGTGACGCCCCCGGGAAACGAGCCCCCACCCCCGGTGTGTTCAAGCCCCCGTTCGAGGCCCGAAACTTGCGTTGACGCCAGTGAAGGAGACGCAATGAGCATTGCCCACTACATCAAGGAAATCGGTCGAGGCAAGGACGGCGCCCGATCGCTCGACCAGGAGCAAGCCTACGACCTGATGAGCCAGGTGCTCGATGGCCGCGTCACCGACCTGGAAATCGGTGCCTTCTGCATGGCCATGCGGATCAAGGGGGAGTCCACCGAAGAGCTCGCGGGCTTCCTGGACGCGGTGCAGGACCGCTGCCATCCCCTGCGCACCACGCAGCCGATGGTGGTGCTTCCCTCATACAACGGCGCGCGCAAGCTGCCCAATCTCACACCGCTGCTGGCGCTGCTGCTCGCGCAAGACGGCATTCCCGTGCTGGTGCACGGCCCCCTGCGTGACCCCGGCCGGGTCACGAGCGCGCAGATCTTCCATGACCTCGGCTTGCCCATCGCGCACCAGATGGCCGACGTGCCGCACGCCTGGTCGCGCCGCGAGCCGGTCTTCGTCGCCACCGATGTGTTGTGCCCGCCGCTCGCGCGGCTGCTGGAGGCGCGCTGGGTGATCGGTGTGCGCAACTCCGGCCATACCGTGGCCAAGCTGCTCGACCCGACGCGCGGCGGGGCGGCAGTGCGCGTGTGCAACTACACCCATCCGGAGTACGGGCAGGCCCTGGCGGAGTTCCTGCGCCACACCCGAGCCCATGCCGTCCTCATGCGCGGCACCGAGGGTGAGCCGGTGGCCG
>CBINKC010000008.1:0-63591 GCA_966251135.1 uncultured Burkholderiaceae bacterium | reverse complement strand
ACCCCCCACCCATTCGCCCTGAGCACCCCCCACCCGTTCGCCCTGAGCCTGTCGAAGGGCCGGCACACCGCTGCGCGGGGCTTCGACAAGCTCAGCCCGAACGGGAGAAGAGGGGCGTATCGGAGCGGCGGAACGGGTTACTGTCTCGCGCCGGACACGGACACCCCCCATCCGTTCGCCCTGAGCTTGTCGAAGGGCCGCCCCTGAGCTTGCACCGTGAACGCGCCCGAACACCCCTCCCTGCGCGCCGGCCGGCGTCCCACGCTGGCCGAGGTGGCGCTCATGCAGCTCGCGCCCGCCGCCGCCGACGAGGGCGTAGCCCCCGAGGCCGCGTGGCTGGCCTCGCTGCGCACGCGCTTCGACGCACCGCCGGCCGATGTCACGCAGGCCCTGCATGACTGGCTCGCCGCGCCGCCGCCCGCCGACCGCGCGCTGCACACCCTCGTGCAAGGCCTCGCCCTCGCCCCCATCGAAACCCTGGCGGTGGCAGTGGCCCTCGCCGTCGACACCGATCCGCTGGCCGCCCGCGCCGTCGGCTGGCTGCAATCGCCCCTGCGCGACCTGCATCCCACCGCCGGCTTCATCGCCGCACTGCAGGCGGCGGCCGGCCGCTCCAGCGCGCAGGCCCTGGCCGAGTTGCTCGACGGCACCGCCGTGCGTTGCGGCCTGCTGCAGGTGCAGTCGCAGGGCCGCACGCTGCCCGATGCCGTGCTCAGCGTGCCCGCGCCCATCGTCATGGCCGCCTCGGGCGCCGAGGGCCATTGGCCCGGCGTGCGGCTGGAGACGGGGGAGGGCGCGCCGTGGCCGCCGAGCGTGCAGGACGACGCCCGGCGCTGGTCGGCGGCCCTGGCCGCGGGCTCGCGCGTGCTGGTCGTGCGCGCCGCCCACCTGGAGGAAGCCCGCGCCGCCGCCGCCGCCGTGGCGCAGGGCCTGGGCCGCTGCGCGGCCTGCGTCGAGGGCGCCCCCCCCGCCGGCCTCGCGCCGTGGCTGCTGCTGCGCGGCGCCCTGCCCGTGTTCTGCGCCGAGCTGGCGCCCGGCGAGCGCCAGCGCGTGCCCGCCTTGCCCGGCCACGCCGGCCCGGTGCTCGTGGCCACCGGCACCGATGGCGCCTGGACCTGGGACGGCGAGGCGCCCCCCGCCTGGCGCGTGCCCCGCCCGCGTGCCGGCGAACGCACCGCCCTGTGGCGAGCGGCCGGTGCGGCACCCGCGCTGGCCGATGCACTCGGCGCCGAGCAACTGCACAGCGCCGCCCGCATCCAGCGGCTGGCCCGCGATGCCCACGCCGAGCGCCTGCGCTGCGGCGAGGGCGAGCTCACCCTCGGCCACGTCCACCGCGCCGCGCGGCAAGCGGCCGGCGAGCTGGGCACGCTGGCCGAACACCTGCCGGAAGACGTGCCGGATGAAGCGCTCGTCCTCCCCCGCGACCTGCGCGCCGAGCTGGAGCGCGTGCTGGCCCGCTGCCGGCAGCGCGACGGCCTGGCCGACGGGCTGGGCCCCGCGGCCCGGGCGCGCTACCACCCGGGGGTGCGCGTGCTCATGGTCGGCGCCTCGGGTACCGGCAAGACGCTCACCGCCGGCTGGATCGCCACGCGCCTGGGCCTGCCGCTGTACCGCGTGGACCTCGCGGCGGTGACCAGCAAGTACATCGGCGAGACCGAGAAGAACCTTGCCGAGCTGTTCGCCCGCGCCGAGCATGCCGGCGCCGTGCTGCTGTTCGACGAGGCCGATGCGCTCTTCGGCAAGCGCACCGAGGTCAAGGACGCCAACGACCGCTTCGCCAACCAGCAGACCAACTACCTGCTGCAGCGCATCGAATCGTTCGACGGCATCGTCGTGCTCACCAGCAACAGCCGCAGCCGCTTCGACAGCGCCTTCACCCGCCGGCTCGATGCCGTGCTCGAATTCCCCGCGCCCGCCGCCGAGGAGCGCCGCGCCTTGTGGCTGGCGCACCTGGGCGAGGCCCACGCGCTCGACGCCGCCGGCCTCAACCGCCTGGCCGCCGGCTGCGAGCTGACGGGCGGGCACGTGCGCAACGTGGTGCTGGCCGCCCGTGCGCTGGCGCCGCAGGGCCGCATCGGCTGGCCCGAACTCGCGCGGGCGCTGGCGGCCGAATACCGCAAGCTCGCCAAGCCGATGCCGGGGGCTTTGGCCGAGCCGGCCAGGGCAGGCGGATGACGCGCACGGCACTGCGCCCGCCCGAGCGGCGCCCGGGGCGAGGCCGGGGCGAACGCCGTCGGCCCGACGAGCGGGCGGCGGCCACGTCACGCCGTGAAGAGCTGGCGCAGGCACCGGCTGGCGCCACGCTCGATACCGGCATCGAGCCCGAGGGCGGCGATCTCGCGCTCGCCCGCTGGCCTCGCTACCTGCACGGTGCGCAGCCGGCGGCCACGTCACTGCTGCAGCCGCTGGGCGGCGAGCCGAGTGGTGAGCTGGGTGGTGAGCTGAGCGCCGAACTCGGTGGCGGTCTGGGCGACAGCCTCGACTCGCAGGTCACCGAACCCGCCGCCGCACCGACTGCATCAACCGCACGCCCTGAAGACGGCCAGCCCGGCACAGAGGCCGCCCAGTCCGCCACCCCGACCGACACCCTCCAGCGCGACGCGGCCTTGGCCGAGCAGGCCCGCCGCCATCCGCCCCCTGAGCGTGACCTCAGCGCGGCGCAAACCCGTTTCGCCGCCCGCCAGACGGCTGCCGAGTCGCTCGCCCCGGCCCCGCCCCGCCCCGCTGCGCGGCCCGAGGCGCGTGCCGATCGCCCCTTGCCCGACCCCACCTCGGTGGTGGTCGCGCAGCAGGCCGGCCCCACCGGCAGCGCCGAAGCCATGGCCTCCGCCGAGCCGCAGCCCGACGCGCCCGAAGAAACTGAAGAGGCCGATGCCCAGGAGGTGCCAGAGTCCGCCGCGGATGCCACCGCCGCCAGCGATACCGGCGAGGGCGCCCCCACGGCCGAGGCTGGCGAGGACACCCCCGCCGCCCCCGCAGGTGCCGCCGCTGCCCCCGCAGCCGCCTCGGGCGGCCCCGCCGGCCCCGGCGAGGACGAAGCCGCCGAAGACACCGCGTCGCTCCCCGCCGAGGTGATCGAGCAAACCGACCAGCCCCTCGAAACGCCCCCGCTCGCCTGGGACGCCCTCGCGCCGGAGTGGGCCGACGCCAGCTTGTCGGTCGATGCGCTGCTCCCCCCCGCGCCCGCCGCCGGCAGCGCCGCCCCGGCGCCGCAGCCCGCCCCCGCATCCGGCTCTGCATCCGGCAAACCACCCCCCGCGCCCACCCCTGCCGAGCCCGGCCAAGACGCCCGCGAGAAACGCCGCAGCGAACGCGAGGCCGCCGAGCAGGCCCACCGCAGCTGGGCCGATCTCACGCGCGACGTGCGCGGCGAGCAGGAAACCTTTGTCGCCAGCGCCAACCGCATCACCCACTACATGGCGCAGGCCTACAGCCTGGCCGCTGGCGAGGTGGTGCGCTCGCACGACCACGACCGCGATGCCGTGCAGCAGGCCGGTGACCGCGCCGTGGCCGAGGTGGAATCGGCCGGCGCGTTCGCGCAGATGTCGCTGGAAAGCTCTTCCAGCGCCACGCGCCGCGCCATCGCCGCCGCAGGCCGCAGCGCCTATGGCCTCATCACCGCCGGCCACCGCAACGCCGCCCGCGACATCGACGGCGTCGTCGCCGGCCTCGTGGCCGGCCACATCGGCGCCTACAACGGCGCCATCCGCAACGCGCAGACCGCGCTCGACCTCGCCCTCGCGGAGCTGAACGACTTCCGCGACTCCCGCACCACCGACTACTCCACCACGCAGGGCGAGTGGCTGGAGCGCGCCAAGAACGAAAAGCGCCAGCTGCGCATCCCGCGCTGGGTGGAGCCCGAGGTCACCCAGCTCGACGCCCGCTTCAACCAGAAGAAGACCGCCTGGGAAACCTCGCGCGACAGCAGCGCCTGCAGCATGAGCTGCAGCTACAAGGACGCGCTCGGCACGCAGAACGACACCATGGCCCAGCAGGGCCGCGACGCCGTGGCCGGCGCCCTCGACCGCGCGCGCCGCACCCTGCGACAGCAGACCGCCGCCGGCAAGCGCACCCTCACGGAGCTGACGCAAAGCCACGTGCAGCAGGTGCGCACCCAGCAGCGCGCCACGCAAAGCCGCCTCAACAGCCGCGCGCGCAGCACGCTGGGCGGCCTGCACCACGAATCGCAGGGCGCCGTCGGCGGCGTGCAGGCGGCCGCGCGCGGCGCCTTGCCCACCTACCTGCGCGGCGTGCAGGGCTACGAGCAGAGCCTGCGCGACACGGCACCGCGCGGCGCCCAGGCCTTGAAGCAGACGGCCCAGCACGGCCCCGACCCCGTGCGGCAGAACACGCGCCGCAGCGGCACCCAGCTCGATGCGCGCCTGCAAGGCAACCAGCAGCGCCTCGATGCCGGCCTCGCCACGCGCCGCGACGAGCACGTCAGCGACAGCGCCGACGAAGCCACGCAGCTGCAGGCCCAGCTCGCCGAGCAGGGCACGCAGGCGCGGGTGCAGCTCGACACGAGCAGCGCCGGCCTCGTCGAAGCCTTCGACGGCCTCGCCGGCACCGTGAGCAACTCCGCCGCCAGCTGGGCCCAGCCGCTCGAAGCCCGCATGGCGGGCGTCATCGGCCAGAAGCGCGCCGAGGCCGCCGCCGCGCTGCAAAGCCTGTTGACGGGTGCCGAGGCGTCTACCGGCGGAGGCGAGGGCGGTGGAGCCGCAGGCGCAGGCGGAGGAGGGGGCGGTGGCGCCCCCGCACCCGCCGCCGATTGCAGCCATTGCGCCTCCGCCACAGGCGCCGGCGGGGGCGGCGGCAGCAGCGCCCCCGCAGCCAGCGGCGGCGCCTCCGCAGGGGGCCTCGATCAGCAGGTGCTCGACGAAGTCGCCCACTACGACGAGCGCGCGCAGCCCGCCACCCACTTCAGCACCCAGCTGCAGCAGGCCGGGCAGGCCGCCCAATCCGCGCTGGAAGGTCGCTCCAGCAACGTCACCTCCGCCATGGGCGGCGGTTTCGCCGGCAGCGTCGACGAAGCCGGCGTGGTCGGCGCCCTGCGCGGTATGACCCTCAACCAGGGCCAGGCGCTCGACAGCAACGTCTACGCCCATCGCCACAGCGGCCGGCACCTCGACGCCGACCTGCAAGACAAGCTCGGCGCCGACACCACCGACTACCAGGCCGCCAGCGCCTACCTCACCGGCGACAACGAGACCGGCGCGCGCCTGGAGCTGGAAGACTCCACCGGCATCTTCAACGACGACGAGGCGCGCATCGAGGCCGTGATGCGCTCGCTCTCGCCCGACCAGCTCGCCGCGCTGGGCCGCGACCACGCCGGCGTGATGGAAGACGTGCGCGATGCCCTCGGCGGCACCGACCAGCAGGTGTTCGATGCCCTCGCCCGCGGCGACTACGCCGCCGCCGATGCCTACCGCATGCGCGATGCCGTGGACGAGGCGCGCCGCGAAGGCAATGCCGATGCCACGCACTCCGCCATCGAGCGCTACACCGGCGCCCCTGCCGAAGGCGACTGGCGCGCCAGCCAGGAGATGGATGCCGACCAGCGCCGCCAGGAAGTGGTGCGCGCGCTGGGCGGCATCGTGTCGGATGCCGACGTGGCACGCGGCGCCGAGCCGGGCGCCGACGTGTCAGCCCTGAGCGCCGAAGACCGCGCGGTCGCCTACGTCACCCGCGACATCGACGTCGAGGTGGGCGGCGGCGAGGAGCGTCACACCGTCACCCGCCGCATCGAAGGCGCCAACCGCGACCTCGCCGGCGCCCTGCTGCGCCACGGCGAAAGCAGCGTCGAGGCCCGCGCCGCCCGCCTGGGCGTGGAGATCCAGCGCCGCGGCGACCCGCCCAACGCCATCAACATCGACCGCGCGACCTTCGACCCGCGCTTCCAGGCCGACCTCGCCCACGCCACCCCGGCCGAGCGCGAGGCGCACCGCCGCGCCGCCGAGGAGCGCGCCCGCGTCGTGATGCTCGCCGCCGAGCGCTACGCAGGCGGTGAATCCAGGCCCGAAGACCACCAGCCCGCCGTCGACCCCGACAACCCCAACGCCGCCATGAGCGAAACGCGCGTCACCGACGCGCGCGACCGCCTCATCGCCAGCCTGGGCGAACGTTTCGGTTCCGACACCACCGGCGCGCGCCTCGCGGCCGGCCTGCTCACCGACGCCCGCCCCAGCCCCGACACCGCCGCGCTCGCGATGGAGCACGCGATGTCGGGCGCGGGCACCAACGAAGACCTGCTGTTCCGCTTCACCGAGCGCATGGACCGCGACGAGATCGCCGCCATGCGCACCGCCTACCGCCGCAACACCGGCCGCTCCATGGATGCGGACCTCGGCGTGTACGGCGAGGGCTTCCTCGGCGAGGTTTCCGGCGACGACCGCCTGCGCATGGAGCGCGCGCTGCTCGGCCAGCCGCGCAACGACCGCGAGCGGCTCGAAGTGGCCGCCTTTGCCATCGAGCAGCAGCGCCGCGAATCAAGCAGCTTCGGCGCGTGGCTGGCCGATGGCACCCTGGCCGAAGAGGCCATGAGCTCCACCGAGGCCGAGCTGCGCGCGCTCGCCGGCGGCCCCATCGCCGTCTCGGCGCGCGGCGAAATCATCGGCCGCCTGCCCAACTTCGACGCCAACGGCCAATACACCGGCCCCGACCGCGATACCTTCGCCGCCACCACCGGCGCCGCGCAGCAGATCGCTGAAACCTACGCGCGCCGCATCGATGCCTTCGCCGATGTGGCGACCACCGGCATCGCCATCCTGGGCGCCATCGCGGCGGCGGTGATCACCGTGGTCACCGGCGGCGCGGCCGCCCCGCTCATCGCGGCCGCCATCGTCACCGGCCTGGCCTCGATGAGCGCCAACTACGCCATCAAGGGCGGGCGCTATGGCTGGGAGCAGGCCGCTGTTGACCTGGGCATGACGGCCGTGCAGGCCGTCACGGCCGGCGTGGGTGCGCAGCTCGGCGCCGCCGCGCAGGTGGCCTCCAAGGGCGCCGCCGCCGCCAGCACCGCCAGCCGCTCGCTCGTGAGCCTGGCGCGCGTCTTCACCGGCAACCCGGTGGTCGATCAGATCATCATCGGCGCCATCACCGGCTCCATCGGCGGCCTGAGCGGCGCGGCCTTCGACGAACGCACGTGGGCCCACGGCGCCGACGATGCCGTCGGCGCGCTCTTCGCCGGCCTCATCCGTGGCGGCCTCTCGGGCGCGGCCACGGCGGCGCTCACCAACTCCATCGAAGCCCTGGCCCGCCAGGGCGCCGCCGTGCGCGATGCCGCCATCAAGGCCGGCACGCGCCCCGGCGTGGGCACCCGCATCCTCTCCGGCATCGACGACGCCCTCAACGCCGGCACCGGCGGCGGCCGCGCGGCCAGCGCCGCCGCCATGGCGCGACGCGGCCTCACGCGCGGCGCCATCTCGGGCATCGGCGGCATGGGCGGCCGCGCCACCGAGATCGCCGTCGATTCAGCCAGCGGCCGCTACAGGGGCGACGCCGGCAACGCCCTCATCGACATCGGCCACGCCGGCCTGCACGCTTTCGTGCAGGGCATCGGCGAAGGCGCGGGCGAGGCCACGGGGCAGGGCCTGCGCCACCAGCGCGTGCAGGCGGCCGAAGCCGAGATCAACCGCGAGCGCACCGAACGCGGCCTGCCCGAGCTGGAAGGCCCCGCCCTGCGTGCCGCGGCGGACGACCTGATGTTCCTCAACCAGCACGGGCAGAACGGCGGCGATGCGCTGGGCCGCGCCATCAACCTCGACGACATCGCCACCCACGGCGGCCTGGCCGCCACCGTGGCCACCGTGCAGCCCGAGCCTTTCGTGGTCGATGGCATGCGCGCCGAGCTGATGCGCCACGTGCCCGCCGACCAGCACGCCGACTTCGCCGACGTGCCCGTGCGCGTGCTGCCCGAGGCCGAGTACCGCGCGCTCACCCGCAGCGAGCACGGCCCCGTGGTCACGCTCATCGAAAACGGCCACCCCGTGGTCGTGGTGCGCGAGGGCACGCCGCTGCATCGCCTGGCCGACGAAGGCCCGCACCTCGTGCAAACGCGCGACGCCCACACCCGCGACCGCGTCACCCGGCTCGACGAATCCACGCTCGCCCGCTGGGACAGCCTCGACCTCGACACCCAGGTCGATCTCTACCGCAACAAGATCGAGCTGGAAATCGACGCGCACCAGCGCATCCAGGAGTCGCTGCAAGGCGAGCTGGCGCGCGCCACGCAAGGCGGCCACGAAGCCGAGGCCGCGCGCATCGCCGCCGAGATCGAGCGCAACGCCGGCACCTTGCACAACCTGCGCGCACGCCACGACGAGGTGGCCGCCCTCGGCCCCACGCAGCGCGCCGCCATCGAGGCCGGCGAGCAACCGCGCCCGCAGTACCTGGAGCAGCCTGCCCGCCTGTTCTCGAAAGACGGCCCCGATGGTCGCAATGGCCGGGGGCGCACGGCCGAAGAGCGCTTCCACGACGACGTGCTCGAAACCATGCTCACCGAGATCGCCGAGAAGCGCCGCATGTCTGCGCGCGGCGGCCTCGTGGACGAAGAGCTGCAGAACCTGCCCGAGGCCGTGACCAGCTTCCTGCGGCGCGGCGAGCGCATGCCCGGCCGCAGCGAAGTGCCGGCGGCCGTGAAGCAATGGGCCCGCCGCGTGGCGCGCGAACGCTTCGGCCGCCAGCTCCAGGCCGCGCTGCTCGAAGGCCACCACAACAGCATGACCCGCGCCGCCATGGAGCACATGAGCGACGCCCAGCTGCGCTATGTGATGCGCCACGGCGAGCTGCCGCAGGGCGTGGAGTTTCACCACCTACTGCCCGTGGCCGACTTCCCCGAGTTCGCGCACCTTGCCGAAGCCGGCACCGCGCTGCCGCACGATGTGCACCGCGACGCGGGCCATGCCGGCGACTACACCGCCCCCGTGGAAGCCGGCACCTTCCGCGACCCCGAGGCCCTCAACCGCCCGCAAGGCCTGCACAACGACCCCGAGGCCGTCAAGTACAACCGGCCCACCGCCCGCGAGATCGCCGAAGGCGCGCGCAGCACCGGCGACGTGGACCGGGATCTGGTCAAGGACTTTCAGCAGCGCGTGCGCCGCGCCGAAGCCGAACAGCGCCGCGCCGAGCAAACCGCCGAACGTTGGGATACCCCCGCCAACCGGGCCCAGGCCGACGCCGCCCGCGCCGATGTGGCCCGCGCCCGCCAGCAACTGCAGGAGGTCGAGCAGCGCATCGCCCTGCATGCCGACATGCGCGGCGAGCTCATGCGCCACGTGCCGCCCGAGCTGCACGGCCAGTTCGCGGATGTGCCCATCCGCATCCTCCCCGAGGCCGAGTACCGCGCGTTCACCCGCAGCGATGCCGGCCCCGTGGTGACCGTGTTCCACGACGGCCAGCCCATGGTCATCGTGCGCGAGGGCACACCCGCTTCACGGCTGGCCGACGAAGGCCCGCACCTCGTGCAATCGCACGACGAGAGCACCGCCTCGCGCGTGGCCCGGCTCGACGAGAGCGAGCTGGCCCACTGGGACAGCCTCGACCTCGATACCCAGCTCGACCTCTACCGCAACAAGATCGAGCTGGAGATCGACGCGCACCAGCGCATCCTCGGCTCGCTCGATGCCGAAAGCCCCGACACCCCCGCCGCCCGGGCCCGCCACGCGGCCGACCGCGAGCGTGCCGAAGGCACCTTGCGCAACCTGCGCGGCCGGCTCGCGGAGGTGGATGCCCTCGGCCCCACGCAGCGCGCTGCCATCGCCGACGGCCGCCGCGCCCGCCCGCAATACCTCGACCAGCCGCCGCGCCTCTTCTCGAAGGATGGGCCGGGCTACAAAGACCAGCCCGACCTGCGCGGCCCGCGCATCCAATCGAGCGACCCCGACAGCCCCGACGCCCTGCGCCAGCGCCACGAAGACTGGACCGAGATGATCCGCCGCGGCTACCTCGAACCCGGCAGCCGCCCGCCCATGACCGAAGGCGAGGCGCCGCGCCCCGGCCGCCCGCCGTGGCACGAGAGCATCGAAGCCGCCTATGCCGACTACGACGCCACCCTGCGCGCCACCGGTGGCAAGGTGGAGGTAGGCATCGTGCGCAACGCCGATACTGGCGAATACATGGTGGTCACCGGCAATGCCACGCAGCTGCGCATCCCCACCGAGGCCCTGCGCCAGGAGACCGTGCTGCACTACCACCCCGACTACGGCCCCGCGCTCTACCGCGGCCCCTCGGGCACCGACCTCAGCACCACCGCCGCCGTGGCCTTCATGACCAAGCGGCCGGTCACCGAGTTCATCGAATACGGCCCACCCGACCGGCGCGGTCGCACCGCTTTCACCGTCACCCCCGTGCGCGATGACAGCGTGCCCGGCGGCTGGCGCCTGCAGTACGACATCGAGTTCACGCACCCCACCACCGGCGAGCACGTGCACCAGCGCTTCAACAACCGCAAGGAGTGGAGCGACTACTACCACGCGCAGACCACCGCGCTCGACCCCGACGGCCCGGTGTACCGCGCCCTCCTGCGCGGCTGGGGCGTGGAGCCTGGGCAGATCGACACCCTGGCCGCCCGCCACCGCGAAAAGGGCGCCCCCGTGCCGCCGCGCGCCGAAGAGCCCGCCACGCGCGGCCGCCCCACCCAGGCCGTGGTCGGCGACGACCTGCCCGGCCCGGTGAACTACGCCGAGGCCGGCCGCCACATCATGGAGGGCCAGCGCGAACTCGCCACGCTCGACCTGCGGCTCGAAGGCAACCGCCGCACCCAGGCCCAGCTCGACAGCGAACTCCAGGTGCTGCGCGCCGCGGCCGACCCCGCCACGGCCGAGCGCCAAACGCAGATCGAAAACCGCCTCAAGGCCTTGCGCAACGCCGAGGCCGAGATCGTCACCCGCCGTGCCGCGCTCGATGCCGAGATCGAGATGCAGGTCAAGCTGCTGCTGCCCGAACTCGCGCGCCAGCTCGACATGGACCTGCCCGCGCTCGCCGACGCCATCGTCGGCTATGCCAGCTCGCAAGGCCGGCGCCGCGATGCCAAGCACCTCATCGAAAGCCTGCGCAACCGCATGCGCAAGCACCCGCCTTACGGCAACCTCGAAGGCCTGGTGGCAGAGACCGTGCTGGAGCAAAACGCCATCGCGGTAGAGGCCCTGCGCGAGCGCATCCGCGAGGCGAGGCCGCACGCCGTGTTGTCGGTGGAGCGCGGCGGCGCTTTCCTGGCCGAAGTGCTGGCCGGTGCCGGCGGCGACTTCCCGCCCAGCGTGGCCGTGCCGAAGAAGGTGACCCCGCGCCCGGGGCAGGAAGACAAGGTCGAGCGCACCCCGCACCTCGAAGCCGAGATCCGCCGCCGCATCGCCAACGGCGAGACCGATTTCGCCATCGTCGATTTCTACATGGGCGGCCACTTCGCCGAGGAGCTGGAAACCATGTTCCTGCGCCTGCATGAAGACTTCCCCGACGTGCCGCTCAAGTTCGAGCCCATGTGGCTGCGCGAGACGCACGGCTACGAAACCCTGGCCGGCCGCCGCCCGACGCTCGACCAACTGAAGCAGGGCGTGAGCTTCGAGGGCACCATGAGCATCGGCCCCGATGGCCGCGTGCGCCTGCACCCCACCTCACCGCTGGTGACGCTGCCCACCGTGAAGGGCAACGCGCAGGGCGTCGATTTCATCCGCATCACCGACTACCCGGTGTCGGTGGTGCTGGGCGACGACATGCGCACCGTGTTCGACCCGCATTCCAAGCTGCCCATCCGCGTGTTCGACCGCGAAGGCCGCCTCGTGCGCGAGATCCCCATCGGCGTGCAAGACCCACTGTCTTCAGAACGCCTGCGCAATACTCGCCAGATCGTGATCCGCCTGATGCAGGGTCACCGTTTCGACGACAAGTAGGGGAGCGATGAACACCTTCGTGCTGGCGCCCGAATGCGCTTATGCGCAACTGCAAGCCCTGCTTATTGCTGCGGGTTGGCATGAAGCGGGCAGCGCGAGCAAGCCCCTGATCCCCGGCGAGCCGGAACACGCCGTGTTCGAGCGGGGAGGGGAGCGCGTCTTCTACACCTTCAACCCCGTGTGCCGCCTGCGCGTGCTCGATGCGCAAGGCGCGGCGGATCGCGGTGGCTTGGTCCGCACGCTGCCCGTGGCCAGCTTGGCGCAGGTGCGCGATTGGCTGGCATCGACAGATGAGCGCACGGTCTTGCGCGGCATCCTCGCCGCAGGCGTGTTGATCGAGCCCACGCTCGCCGACGCCGTGGCCGCCCACGAATCCCACCCTCGCCGCGCCATCGCCGACGCAGCCCTTCGAACTGCAGCCGCATTAGGCCGACAGCGCACTGCCCAGGCCGAATCGCTCGCCGCCATCGAAATCCTGCGCGGCCAACTCCTGCCCTTGCTCACCGCGTTGACGCAAGACACGGAAGGCCACCTCACCGCCCAACTGCGCCCGCGTTCCGGCGACGCCGAGCGCGTGTTCGTGCCCGAGGTGGCAAAGGCCGCAGCCGAGGCCTACGAGAAGCTATGGGCGACCACGCCCCCACGCATCACGAAAGCCAGCAGTGGCAGCCGCATCGCTTGCTACCTTGCGCCGGCCGGGATGCTGGCTGAAGCGAACTTGTTATCCCGCGAATTTCCCAGTGGGTGGCGTACGGTGGCTTCGTTATTGAAACCACAGAGGGTATGGGCCGCGTGGAAGGTCATCGAACCCGGGAAGACGGCCGGGATGGCGTATGACGGGCTGGTGTGGGTGGATGACCGATGGGTTTGGTACCCAAAGCCGTATCGGGTGTTGGGGATGTAATTGGCTCGGTTGCCATGTTGCGAATGTCGGCGCTGCCTGTTGCCAGTTCGGATTGCTATTGCGACTTTCTGACGAGATGTGGAAATTACAGTGCGAGGGCAGTTCATGTTCAATCTTGGCGGAAAAATGATGCACAACAACCGTTAGGTGCTTCAACTGTGAGTCGAGAACCATGAAAGACAAGCGCTTCGTCATCGGAGTAGTCGCGACTGTTTGCTGGTTGGTCTTCTCTCTGTACATGCTCTCAACAAAAATGCATCCAACGGAGCTAAACGCTTGGGGTGACTTCTTTGCAGGCTTCTTTGCTCCATTGGCCTTTCTCTGGCTCGTTCTAGGCTACTTGCAGCAAGGCGAGGAGCTTCGTCACAGCACAGAAGCGCTCAAGCTACAAGCGGAAGAACTCAAGAATTCAGTAGAACAACAGAGTCAGCTGGTCGCGGTAAGTCGGGAGCAAATGCAGCAGGGACTGCGCGCGCTCGAGGAAGAGCGTGAAAGGCGAAAGGAGTCAGCGCGCCCGAAGTTCATCCCCCAACACTCCACTACCGTGCGCAGCGGTGGAACGACCGAGTACAAGATGAAGCTGGTAAACGTCGGCAATACCGCGACGAAGTTCAGAATGACTGTAAAGCCCCAGCTAGATGGGTTGTCATTTCACAATCAGGCCATCGTCTCCAACGGCGAAATCATTAGTCTCAGCTTCAAAGCAAGCCCAAGCCCCGCCGTCGCCACGATCAACTACGTTGATGCAGACGGACTGCCAGGAGAGGTCCAATTTGACCTTCAAGCCGATGCTGACCGTTTCGTAATCGGGGAAGTACGACTAGTCACTGAGAGAACCAAGTGATTCAGCCACTAGCAGAAGCGCCTAACGATCAGTCCCGGCAAGCCGCGAGTACGGACTCGAGGTCAGGTCTTAAATCTGAACCCTTGCTTCCCCGCTCAGTCAATCAGCTGTCCCAATGACGCGCTCCCCGCGCAGCGAGTTTGTCGGCTGCGGAGTTCAAGTTTCATCGTGCGAAAGTTTCAAGGAGTCAACTTCGTGAACGATCAGCAATTACTTAACGCTGCTCTGATGTCTATTCCGAGTCGGTCTGAAAAGAATGAACAGTCCGTGTTGATCAACACTTTCGTTGAGGCCGGAACGCTTTTCAAGCGCCTATCAAGCGTCGACAACCAGATTATCTATGGTCGGCGAGGGACAGGAAAAACACATACCCTCCAGTACCTCGCTTCGGAGCGGAACAATCACGACAATCTTGCGATCTATTGCGATCTGAACGCCCTTGGGTCGGCGGCATCCGTATACTCAGACGCGACCCTAACAATTCCGACTCGTGCTACAACGCTCCTTCGCGATCTTTTGATTTCCATCCATGAAGAGGTCAGGCGCGCAATATCGAACGACTCTGAGCGGCTCTCATTGCATGAGTGCAGTCAGTGGATGACAGAGTTGCTTGATCAAATTAACCAAGTTCAGGTTGTCGGGGAAACCGAAACCAATGAGCAGCTCGATCAGCGCGAGAAAACGTCTGCGCGGGACTGTATAGCAGCTGAGTTAACAAAAAGTGGTGCGAAGCTGAATTTGGCAAACGAGTCCGCATCGGAGTTGGAAGATAAGCGATTATCAGCCGTTCGACAGACGGGCGTGGCTCGATATCACCTGAAATTTGGTGGGGTCAACAGTGCGATGCGCTCCTTAAGCTCTGCGATACCAGTTAAACGGATGTGGATTCTCTTGGATGAATGGAGTTCTGTTCCGCTGGAGTTGCAGCCCTATCTCGCAGATTTACTGCGGAGATGCCTCTTCAATATTCCGAAGGTCACTGTCAAGATTGCAGCGCTGGAGTACAGATCCAACTTCAAGCTGACGACTGGACAAGGGGCGTATGTTGGCCTGGAACTCGGTGCAGAAGTGACGTCAATCGTCAACGTTGATGACTATCTTGTTTTCGAGAACGACCAGAAGAAGGCCAGAGACTTCTATGCATCTCTTTTTGCAAAACACATTCAGGCATCTGGCTCTCTGTCTCCGAGGCTTCAGGGGATGAACCACCAAACTTTGGTCAACGGAATCTTTACGCAGAAAAACGCTTTTGATGAGTTGGTGATGGCAGCGGAAGGAGTGCCGCGAGACGCAATAAACATCGCTTCCCTGGCCGCTCAGCAAGCCGACGATAAGAAGCTATCCATTCCGCATGTGAAGCGTGCCGCCCGCCAGTGGTATCTCAACGCAAAGCGAGGGGCTGTAGACAGCGCCAAACTCCAGGCTCTGCTCAATTGGATCGTTGACAAAGTGATTGGGGACCGCAAGGCGCGTGCGTTCTTGGTTCTAGCAGGCACAAAGTCGAGCCAAATCGATGCGCTTTTTGATGCTCGCGTCTTACACGTAACGAAGAGAGATATATCGCAACCCGATGGGAGCGCGTCACCTGCGCGATACGATGCCTTCAAGTTGGACTATGGCTGCTACGTCCATCTGATGGCGACACGCCAAGGTCTGGAGGAGCTATCGGGTAACGGCGATTCGGTAGTTGTCCCATCAGATGACTACCGAGCGGTGAGGCGGGCTGTGCTCGATATCGATACGTATCTGCGGACTGAAGAGCTGGCGAACAATTGAAGACTCGAGCAGAGAACGGGGTCAGGTCCAAATTTAAACCGCCACCAGCGGCGTCGCCCTCTGCAAGCTGTCTCTGAGCCAAATGTTTTAGGCTGCACACAACGCGCTGGTTCAAGCGCCCGGAGTCAGTATGAAGATCGTCGTTTCAACAATTGTTCAGGCGCCCATCAGTGAAGTCTGGCGGGCGTACACCACGCCCGAGGACATCAAGCGTTGGAACGCCGCTTCCCCTGATTGGCACACGACTTCCGCCACGGTGGACCTTCGTCCCGGTGGCAAGTTCTGCTCGCGCATGGAAGCCAAAGACGGCTCCTTCGGCTTTGACTTTGCTGGCGAGTACACGAGCGTCGTTCAACACAAGCTCATCGAATACGCATTCGGTGACCGTGTCGCGACCGTCGAGTTCATAGAAGGAACTGGCGGCGTCACTGTGCGCGTGACTTTCGATAGCGAACCGACCCATTCCGAGGAACAACAGCGCAGTGGTTGGCAAGCGATCTTGGACAACTTCGCACGGCATGTGACGGGCAAACCGGCGTCACAGTAGCCTGCCCGCGCAAGCCGCGCGCTCCACCCAACGGCTGTGCGCCATAGGCTCAGCGCCGCTTACCTTGGGCGTCAAAGCCATCACAGAATGACTCTATGAAGCGCTACTCACAGCTAGCCCCGTTTGCAATCGACCAGCAGATCGATCTCTGCATTGCCGCCATCAATTTCTTCTCAGTGACCGAATACGCGCAGTCGTGTGAGGCGATCGGAAAGCAAGCTGAGCCGAGACGCATCGGCTCACTAAGTGGACAAAACTTCGCCACTTATCTCGAAAAAACGAAGAAGATTGACGATCCATACAAGTACATGTATCCCTTGCAAGACCTTCTGGCCAAGCTGGAACGTGCAGGACTTCTTAGCAGGACAGCCGCAAGTGGCATGCCCCTCGGAGGAACATACATGTTCGCGCTGGAGCTCACTACGCGCGAAAGGGAAGGCGTACTTTGGCTGGCCAAAGCTCTTGGGGGAGAGTTTCTGTATCACACCTACGGAAGGGCTACCGTTCAAATCACTGGAATCACCAAGGACGGTGACATCGCTGCAGGGAGTGCCGTGTTGTTCCAACAAGGTTGGCTACTAACTTGTGCGCACGTCATCGATGACATGACGCTGGACGAGCGGCAAACGATCGGCGGGCAGTTCGTAAATGTGGTTCGCACATTCAGTCATGCCAAGATTGACGTCGGCCTCATCCAACTCTCGGCTTCTCCGCCGCTAGTGCCTGGGTTGTCATTTAGAGACCCCCGCGCCAGCGAAACCGTCTACACCCTTGGATACCCAAGAGTTCCTCTGTCCAGCCATCCTGCACTACTCATCCAGCGCGGTGAAGTGACAGCCCCTACCGTCTCGTTATTCGGCGAGAGAAACGTCTTCCTCTACTCTGCTATCGCCCGGCCAGGAAACAGCGGAGGACCGATTCTTTCTGAGACTGGAAGCATCGTCGGAATCGTCTCAGAAGAGTTATCTTCACCAGAGTCTCTCCCGCAGGCACCGTTTCACGCGGGAGTTAGCACCTCCGCAATCTGTCAAGCGTTGGTGGAGATGAGCGCACCAATATCGTTGCCTGTCGAAGACTACACATGACGGGGAAGCAAGGGAGTGCTGTTGTCATGAACGAGTCGGAGAAATCAGTCGCCGGAGCAGTTGCGCAGCTTGCCAGTGCCATGTACACGGACATCGCGCAGCCATCTGCCAGACGGGTGGGCCAGAGTCTCGACAACCTCCTCAAGATCGGGCTTTCGCCTCTGGACGTTGTCAACTGGGGATACGAAAAGTCTAAGCAATGGTTGCAGGAACGGGTCGCCGAGCGAATCGCGCAAATGCCACCCGACAGCCTTATTCCACCAAATGAGCGAGTTGCAATACCCGCGCTTCTCGGGATCGCCTCTTCCGGTAACGAGCCCGCGATACGTGATCTCTATGCGGAGCTGCTTCTGAAGGCGATGGATCGAACGACCAGTCACCAAGTACATCCAGCATATGTCTCAACTGTCGGTCAGCTCGCGCCCGAAGAGGCGCTAGCCTTTGTCGGGTTGCGTGATCGGATGGACCTGAATCTGTTTCAGGACCATGAGTCCTCTCACAAGTTCACCGACGAACCAAAGATCGAGGAGCAGTTCAACACCTACTGCCGTGGCATCGGGCTTCACAACTCAGAGCAGTCAAGAATCTGGCTGGAAAATCTCCGCCGACTCGGCCTGCTGTGGGTCGAACGCCTCTCTGATGTTCAATACCACGAGATCGATGGAGGCCTTGGGCCGCGAATCGTTACTAAAGAAGAGTATAGAAATCTTCGCTTCACGGAATTCGGAAAGCGCTTCCTAACAGCATGCGCTCCACCCGCTTTCGCGAATACGCCCTAACGGGGTCAGGTTTTAAAATCTTAACCATTCCTCGGCCAGTCCTCAGTTCTCCCCCGTGTCCCGCCCTTGCGCATCGCGCGGAGGCGGGGTCAGGTAAGTAGATTCGGGGTCAGGTCTCAAATTTAAACCCCACCTTCGCCGGCCAGTCGCCACAGTTTTCTCCGTGTCCCGGCCTCGCGCATCCAGTTCCGGGCGCGATCTACTGTCACGTGGCCTCGCATCGTGATCGACGAGCAAGAATTCGAGGGAGAATAAGTTGATCGAATGTATGTTTGATCTGAACAGCAAGCCTATGAGCGTCTTCAGGTATGGCGCAGCATCCATTCCTGCGTTTTCTGGCCTTGGCGAGCATGCGAATCGAAGGGAGTTCGCTTGCATGGCCAACGTTGGCCCGATCCCGCCCGGGAATTACTACATTCTCGATCGTCAGTCCGGTGGGCTCCTTGGCCCGCTGAGAAACATGTTTAACGACAGAAGCGATTGGTTTGCCCTATACGCCATCGACGAAAAAATCGACGACGAAGCGCTATGCGAGAAGGTCAAGCGAGGACGGTTCCGACTTCATCCGAAGGGCGCGATGGGTATCAGTCAGGGCTGCATCACGATCAACGATCGTGCCGACTATCAGCTATTAAGGGCAGTGCTTAAGAGAACGTCGCCCGTAACTGTGCCGGGCACGAAGATCATGGCCTACGGTCGAGTGGCGGTGAGATGAGGAAGGCAACAAAGGTCATTAGCGCAGCCGTCTGGACAGTTGTTGCATCGGCTGCGCTGACCAAATTGTGGTTGTCAATGCCAGAGGCTTTCCCACAGGTTCCACCGTCCGTGGCGGAATGGCTGGTACGCAGCTATGGTGCAGCCGATGCAGAGGCGGTGGCTGACCTGGAAATACTCGTGGGGTTTGCCGTGTTCATCCCGCTGGTTGCGCTGTGTACATACCTTGCGTATGCCTTCTTCAAGCGTGTTCGCCGCGATTCCATTTAAGTCATGGTGTGCGGGCGAACCACGGGTGCGTCGATTTATGCACGAATCATAAACTCGGCCAGAATTTGATCGAGTTCAGCCGGCCAGCAGACTTTGTTTGTCTGAACATCGATCGGCAAGCCGATGTTCTTGCACTTCACAGCCAACTTTTGGTCTTTCTGGCGGTAGATATTCTGGGTGAACTCAACTTTCACACGGCTGACCCGTTCCATTGAGGTCTCCACAGTAAAAGTATCACCGGGGCCCAAGCTCCACAGGTAGTCGATCTCATAACGGCCGACCACGAAGCCGATACCCCGCTTGAAGAACTGAACGACATCGATACCGATGTTCGAAAGGTAGTGCTTGCGCGCTTCCTCCATATAGTTGAGGTATGTCGCTGCATTGACGCCCCCGAAAAAGTCAACTTCGTAATCTCTTACTTGGCTTGTCCAGGTGTGCACCTTTTTTGACTCCAATCCTTGCGTTCATTCAAGGTCGGCACATTATTAACCATGCTGGAGTCTGCGCAATGTCGCAACAAGGCGAGGGTGCTTCCAAAAGAAGCATCAAGAAGGCTTTCTTACTTTGTTGGGGGTTTTCGGGGCAACCCTTTTGTACTCGCTATTCCATCTCCGGCTGGCTAGCGGGTAACTCCTCCATTGAGCCGCAGCTTCCGTCAGCCCGGAAGCTGCGGCTTATGGTGCCGCCGACGCAGTCGGCTCGCCGTCAGCGTCTAGCCCTGGCTCAAAATTGAGTCGGCACGGCGGCTCAGAATTCAGTCGGCGCCGACAATCAGTCTTTCAGATGCACGAGACGCCAGACGAGCTCGTGCATCGCCGTGTACGGTTGGGTGCCATCGAAGGCGTTGGTGCCCTCGGCCAGGCGCTGCGCGCGCGTCGTGGCGTCGCCCAGACGGGCCTGCGTGGCTTGCCAGTGGCCACCGCCGCCCTTCTCGTAGCCGGGCAGATGGACCTTCAGCCGCTCCATCGCCTCGTGGCGATGCAGTGGGGCAAGCGCCTCCTCAAAGTGCAGCAACAGCCAAAGCTCGAAGCACGGCACCGAGGCCACCGCCTCCAAGGGCACGGCAACGCCGTTGTCGTTCTTGAGCTTGCCGCTCTGCGCTGCAGCCTGGGCCAGCGCTGCGTGATAACTCTTGTGCTCGTCGCGATCGAACACGACAACGATTCTGTCAAACGACTTCGGATGGACACCGCGCGCGCGGTCGCCATCCTTGAACACGGCCAGGGCGTAGTCCAGCACCTGCTGCGGCTCGGTGCCGAACTGGCTGTGGAGCACCTGGACGTGGGCGGTCGCCAGCCGGTAGGCCTGCTGAATCTCACATAGGTACTGTGGCTCGGTTATCTCGCCTTCGCAGACGATCAGCAGGCGCTCGTAGGGCTGCCGCACAGCTGCCCGACGCTTGAGCGCGCGGGCCGCCTGGCGGTGCTTGGGTTGGTTGTCCTTCCCCATCGTCTCAGAGGGTGAGAGGCAATCCGGCGTGAGCGAGCGGGCCCGACGATGGCACCCGGTTTAGGCGCAAAGCACAGCCGTAGCCCGGGCTACGGCGAGCATTTGCAACGACAAGCGGGTGCCTTCGGTGGGCATGAGCGCTCATGTCGGATTGCCTCTCACCCTCTCAGTGCATCCCGGCTTTGGCTGGGGTGGGCCAGTTGCTGAAGAAGGGCACGGCGCCATAGCGCCCGGTCAGGTAGCCGCGCTCCCAGGCTTCTTGCTTTCGCGGGCTGAAGTCGGTCAGCGGGTACAGGCGGGTGGCCTGGTCGGCATCCCTCTCGGTGAACCAGATTTGGTCACGCCGGAACAGGGTGTGGTCCAGCAAAGAGGTGTCGTGGGTGCTGAAGATCAGCTGCGCGCCGTTGGGGTTGAGCTCGGGCGTTTGGAACAGGGTGATCAGGCGTCGCACCAGCAGGGTGTGCAAGCTGCTGTCTAGTTCGTCCACCACCAGCACGTGCCCGTCTCGCAGGCAGTTCAGCACAGGTGCGATCAAGCCGTAAAGGCGCTGCGTGCCTTCGGACTCATCGTGCAGCTCGAACTTGGCTGAGCCCTTGGGCGTGCTGTGCTCGAACACCGGCATCAGAAACTCACGCTCCTCCTGGCTGGCCTGTAGGCCACTGGCGCTCATCACCCATTGGGCGTGCATACCCTTGCGAGGCACCGCCTGAACGTCGGCGATGGAGATGTCCGCCGCAGAAAGGAACTCGCGGATCGAGGCGCGCCCTTGTTCAGTGGCCAGCAGTGCCGTGGTGAAGTCGGGCAGCACGGTGGTACCGGCCGGCAGGAAGGTGATGCTGCGCACAATCCAGTTGAACACCGGGCTGAGCTGTTCGCTGTTGAGCTGGGCCGCCATGGACAGGAACAGGGCGTTGGGGCGTGTGCTGTCTTGCCACAGCTTGCGCGGGCCGGTCAGGTAGGTGCTGAACTCGTAGTCATACCGGTCGCCATCGACGTGCTGCCGGCTGTAGAGCTGGGTGGGCTTACTGCTGCGATACACCAGCAGTGACTCGCTGACGATGCGCTGGGCGGTCATCGAGAACGCGTACTGGTGCCTCACGCCGGACAGCAGGAACGTGATCTCGAACTCGGTGGGCTGCTGGGCACTGACCGCATCCAGCTTGAATGGCTGCACGTTGTAGGTCTGGCCAGGCTGGATCACGGTGGCGGACTCGGCCACCACTGCGCGCAGGTAGTCCAGTGCGCGCAGCAGGCTGGACTTGCCGCTCGCGTTGGGGCCGTAGACCACGGCCGTGCGCAGGGCGTGGGGGGCGGACTTCAGCCCAGTGGGTGCCAGGTGCGTCGTTGCCAGCTCCTTGTCGCCGGACGCGATCAAGGTCAGCGCCTGCTCATCACGGATCGAACGGTAGTTCCGAACCCGAAACTCAAGCAACATGACCGGCCTCCTATTCAACAAGAACTCAATTCTTGCAGGAAATCTTCGATATGATTAAGAATTTATGCTTCTTTGAAGATTTTCCTTCTGACAACAACACGCACCGAGCTCCGTGAGGTGGGGCGCGCCATCTACCCCTTACAGCCGCGATCGCGCCTGCTTTAAGCTGGCTCTATGCCGTTTCGTGTGGAACGCGACGGTCTCATTTCGCCGGGGCGGGCGCGAACGGGTGAGCGGGCAAGTGCTTGAGCTTGGACAGCAAGCACCTCGCGGACTCACGCCATACCGGCGGCGGCCCGCTCAGCTCCAACGTCAGGCCGCGCACCGGCCACCTTGCCCCACCCCAAGATTCATGAAGAAAACGGTCCTGATCACCATGATGGCCCTGGCGGGCTGCGCCACTCAAGAACAAGCAGCACGCGAGCAGCAAGTCGCCCAAGCCGTCACCACGCCGCTGAACGACTTGAACCTCGTCAGGGCCGAAATTCCAGAAGTGCTCAAAGCTGCACACAAGGCGCCCTACGCCCAGCCTGCAGAGGTGACCTGCGCAGCGCTGACCTCCGAGATACAAAGCCTGGACGCTGTTCTCGGCGCCGATCTCGACACGCCGCAGACCGCCACGAACCCCAGCCTGCTGGAGCGGGGCGCCACAGCTGCCGGCGACGCCGCCGTCGGCTTCGTCCGCCGCACCGCCGAAGGCGTCATCCCCTTGCGCGGTTGGATACGCAAACTGACCGGCGCCGAAAGGTACTCGAAGGAAGTTGCCGCATCGATCACCGCGGGCGGTATCCGGCGCGCATACCTGAAAGGCGTGCGCGCGACGAAAGGTTGTCCGAGTGATTCGAGTATGTAGAGGGGCGCGAATAATGTGGGCTGGCTACAGGGCGATTGCATGAGCGCAGAGCCCGGTTGTGTGATAGAAGCGCGGCCCTCGAAACTGATGCCAGTTCGCCCGCGTGATCCAACAACAAGACCCCAACCGGCAACCGTTTGACAAGCTGAAATTGATGGAGGCGTTTGAGACCCTGGAAGACCCGCGGCGGCGCCTGGCCAGTTGCGACTATCCGCTGCAGGAACTGCTGCTGACGGCGCTGTGCGCGATCAGCAGCGGGGCCGACGACTGGGTTGATGTCGCGCTGTGGGGGCGGGAGAAGCTCGACTGGCTGCAGCGATTCCTCGCGTTCAGGAACGGCATTGCCTCGCATGACACCTTCAGCCGGGTGTTCACGCTGCTCGACGCCAAAGGCTTTGAGGCTTGCTTCATCGACTGGATGGAGCACTTGTGTCCGTCGCTGCGGGGCCACGCGATCCACATCGACGGCAAGAGCCTGCGTGGGTCGCACAACGGTTGCCAGACCATGGCGCATCTGGTCTCGGCATGGGACAGCGCTGCTGGCGTGACACTGGGTCAGGTCAAGACTGCGGACAAGAGCAACGAGATCACGGCCATCCCGCAGTTGCTGAATCTGCTGGATGTGCGCGGCGCCACCGTCACGATTGACGCGATGGGCTGCCAGCGCGAGATCGTCAAGCAGATCACCGACCAAGGGGCCGACTTCATCATCGCGGTGAAGAACAACCAGCCGACCCTGGCGCAGGCCGTGGAGTTGGCGTTCCAGGACGAAGCGCAGGGCCTGCAACAGGGGCGGCTGCAGCAGGACATCGCCCTCATAAAGGACCACGGCCGCCTGGAGACGCGGCGCTGCGTGGTCACCCGCGACCTGAGCACGCTGAGCGGTGCACTCAAGAGTGCCTGGCCGGGCATTCGCAGCCTCGTGATGGTCCATTCGCAACGCGAGTTCACGAGTGGAGAACACAAGGGGCAGGCAAGTTCCGAATGGCGTTACTACCTCAGCAGCCGCAACGACATCGGCGCTGCCGAATTCAACCAGCAGATCCGTCAGCACTGGACGATCGAGAACGGCTGCCACTGGGTGCTTGATGTGAACTTCCGCGAAGACGACTGCCGCATCCGCGTCGGCCACGGCGCCGAGAACTTCGCCATCCTCAGGCGCATGACGCTGAATCTGATCAACAAGAACACGACCATCAAGGCCAGCAAGAAGTCCAAGCGCAATCTAGCGGCCTGGAGCACCAGTCGTCTGCAAGAACTCCTGGGGCTTCAGGATCTGGCCGCCCAACAAGCCGCGGCAACCAGTGCGCTGTAGCAGAAGACGATGCGCGGCACTCATGCAATTGCCCTGGGGCTGGCTAGACCATCACGTGATTGTGGGGACGCATGCGCCGCATATTCGCTAGTTTCATGCTCGTCGTCTCGCTCGGCGCAAGCGGGGTGGAACAGAACGTGGACCTGGTACGGGTCGAGAAGTCGAGCAAACGGCTCTACTTGATCAATGCAGGAAAGGTCGTCCGCGAGTTCAAGGTCGCCTTTGGTGGAAATCCAACTGGGCACAAGCAGCAGGAGGGAGACCAACGCACCCCGGAGGGGCGGTATCTCCTGGACTTCAAGAAGGCGGATAGTGGCTACTACAAAGCAATCCACATCTCCTATCCCAATGCGACTGACTCAGAGAGCGCGCGCAAGCGTGGTGTGAATCCAGGTGGCGCCATCATGATCCATGGGCAGAAGAACGGCTTCGGATGGCTTGGTCCACTGACGCAGAGACACAACTGGACCGATGGCTGCATTGCGCTGCTGAACGACGATATGGAACAAGTCTGGAAGCTTGTAGATATCGGCACACCCATCGAAATCGTCCCGTAAGGGCTGGTGTCAGGACAGCCGGCCGCCCCTCAACCAACCCCTCCATTGAGCCGCAGCTTCCGTCAGCCCGGAAGCTGCGGCCTATGGTGCCGCCGACGCGGGGTCGGCTCGCAGTCCCAAGAGGGTGAAGGGATACATCACCTCCCCACCTCGGACATCAACTGCCGGCGTGAACCTTCTTCGTGATGGTATCCACGAAGATGTACGGGGAGCCGGGGTTGCCGAAGATGAAATAGGGATTCCCAGCAACCGGACCCAGCGGATTGCGCAAGGTCACAGTGCGGTAGGGGCCCTTGTATCCCGCTGCCTCTTTCAACTTGTTTGCTTCCGGGAGATCCATCTCCACCGGCCAGGGAATCACAACGTCTTCGAGCCACGGCTCGGGGTAGAGGACGGGTGGGCCAAATTCTCCGTATCCAGTCTCCTTGATGATGACCGTCGTGTTGTCGACATTTTGAAACACGACGCGCAATTGATTGACTTTTGCGGGATCGGTGGTGGGGCCATCAGTGGCGACACCGTCGGCCTCGTAGAGCTTGGCCTGTGGATACCGTTCGGTCACGATTCGCACAGCGATATTCACGCGACCATCGAAACTAAGAATAGCCATTGCAACTCCCTTAATTTTCAATTCGGCATTGAAGCATGCCGAGGGTCGATATTTGTATCGTTCGCAAGCAATGTCAAGCGCATTCGGGTGACGCAGATCGCACCCCTGTACTAATGCACAAGTTCTCCGGAAGTTGCCCGCATCAAATGCGTCACCTCACGCGACCACAAGCCGTTCAACTTCAGGCACCTCTCCACGCTTCAGGACTCGGGGCAGGTCTGTAACTTAGGGGTTTGATCGAGAGGGGCTGGGTTTCAAACTCGAAGTCCCCCGTGGTCAACACTTAGGTTCATTGCTTTCAATCATGAAACACTTTTTCGCTGCACTCCTGGCTACAGCGTCTTTGGTATCCATGTCTGGCTGCTCCACCCTTGCCGACGCAAAGGCAGCGAAGGGCACTGGCACCGTGCGTGTCTACGACAAACCGTACGACGTCGTTTGGGACGCGGCCATTGCATCGGTCAAAACCAGCGGACTTGCGCTGGTATCAGACAACAAAGGCGACGGAACCATACTCGCTCAAGGTGCCATGGGCGCCTTCAGCTACGGAGAAAACGTGGCGGTTTTTGTCGAAGACGCCGGCGGCAAGGTGAAAACTCGCGTCGAAATCGTGAATAAGCGGGCCCTCGCCACAAACATCACCGCAGCCGATTGGGAGAGCAGGCTGTCGACGGCCATTGATCAGCGGATGAAGGCGCTGCCTCAATAAGGCGCTTGCGATCCGCCCAACCACAAACGATCAGAAAAGCCTCATGAACAAGCGCCATTTCCTCACCGCCGCTGGCGTCGTGGGGCTGCTGCCCGCCATGGGCGCGGGGGCCACCCCCGGGGGGTTCATGCACCCGCACGCAGCAGGCACCGGCCCCACGCTGCTCACCGTCACCGGCGCGATCGGCAGGAGCAATCGCGGCCCGTTCGATCCGGCGCTGGACCAGATGCTGGCAAAGCATGGCGTCCAGTTCACGCATGCCTGGGCCTTCAATGCGGCCGCGCTGCAGCGGCTGCCCTTTGTCACCATTCATCCCACGCTCGAATACGACGCCAGGATGCACACGCTGCAGGGTCCGCTGCTGGAAACGGTGCTCCAGGCGGCCGGCGTTGGGCCCGGCGCCTCGGTCATGCTGGGGCTGCGTGCGGTGGACGGCTACAACGTCGCACTGAGCCTGGCCGACGTGCGCAACTACCGCATGATCGTCGCCACGCGCATGGATGGGCAGCCGCTTCCGCTGGGCGGCCTCGGGCCGCAATGGGCGGTCTACGAGGCAGACTCGCTACCCGCCTTCAAGGACAAGCCGCTGAAGGAACGCTTCGGCCTGTGCCCTTGGGGCCTGTACCACATCGACGTCAGGCCACCGCTCTGACCTCTGCGCCACGACGCGGGGTCACGCAATGACTCCGGGTCAGGCCTCAACTTCGAACCCCACCTTCGGGATCGCCCATGTCTCAATCCCCTGAGTCTCGCTTCGCCGCGATGGAAGAGGCGCTCGGCTTGAGTTTCTCCGGCGAAATCAAGATCGGCGGGAACTACGTGTCCGTCGTCCGCCATGGCAGCCAAGTGTTCGTCAGTGGGCAGATCCCTCGGGTCGGCAGCGAGGTCGTGGTCACGGGCAGTGTGGGGGCGGAAGTCACCCTCGTGCAGGCACAGCTTGCGGCCAAGGTCTGCACCATGCGTGCGCTCGCGCTGCTGCGTCAAACCCTCGGCTCCCTCGAAAGCGTTTCGCGTGTGTTGCGCGTGACCGTGTTCGTCCAATCCGCACAGGGCTTCACCCAGCAAAGCGAGGTGGCGGACGGCGCGTCCGAAGTGCTGTATGCGGTGCTCGGCGAAGCTGGCGTCCACACGCGCACCTCCGTGGGCGTCTATCAACTGCCCAAGAACGCCGCGGTGGAACTCGATCTCATCGCCGCGGTGGATGAGGCCCGTGCGGGCGGAAGAAGCATCACATGAATGACCTGCACCACCTGCATGAACCCGAGGCATGGGCAGCCCTCGGGTCCGACACGCGCGCGCTCGGCTTCACCATGGCATCGGAGCCGCTCACGTGTTCGCTGCTGCGCACGCTGGCGGCGTCCAAGCCGTCATCCAGGTTCCTGGAGCTGGGTTCGGGCACAGGGTTGTCTACTGCATGGCTGCTTGACGGCATGGACGCGCGGTCTCGACTCGTCACGGTCGATCACGACGAACGGCTCTTGTCCGTCCTGCGCAAGCATTTGGGTTCAGACCCGCGCCTGACGATCGTGTGTGCCGATGGCGATGAATTCCTGCGCTCACTGCGCGGGCAGCACTTCGACTTCATCTTCGCGGACACGTGGTCAGGCAAGTACCGTCTTCTCGATGAAGCCCTTGAGCTGATCGCTCCGGGTGGCCTGTATGTCGTTGACGACATGCTCCCGCAACCCAACTGGCCTGAAGGCCATGCCGAGAAGGCGGTCACCCTCGTGTCAACGCTGGAGCAGCGTCAGGACTTCCACATCACCAAGATGTCGTGGGCCAGCGGCGTGATCCTTGCCACTCGGTCCAACCGCGCGACGCATCGGGCGTCATGAAGCTGCCATCGTCGGCAGCTTCCCTTGAGGCACATCCCGCTTCCGATCCAATGGGGTGAGGCCTCCTTCATCGCTAGCGCTCTTGTCTCATGCTCGTAGATCCACACGCCGCGGCTCACTTCATCGCCGGCTACCAGAGTCTTCTCACCGAAGTGCGTCGCCAGTCGGGTGGCTCACTCGACGGGCCGGTGGTCAACATGCTCGCCGCCGCCCGCGCCAGACCGCATCGGAGAATCCTGCCCTGCTCGATGCGGCGGCAGATGCGCTTGAGGCGCGTGGTGAAGCCGTCGCACCCGATGTGCGGGCCGCAGTCCGCACGCTTCGATTCAAGCACTGGGTCTTCCTGCGCGACACAAAAACGTACTCAGTGTTCATCGACGTCAATGGAATGGAAGGCTATGCCGTCCTGGGTCTCACCAACCGCATTCGAGACATCGTGGGCGGCTCGGCGGTCGCATTCAAGACCGGGGTGGTCGAGTACCGCGGCCGCTATGTCTGCGACGGCATCGTGAGCGCACCTGTCTGGCTGGGCGCCAACCTCAAGAAAGAGTTCAACGAAACGCTCTCGCATCTCAGAAAGAGCGCTGAATTCCACGTCGCGTGCTAGCCACGACGCGCGCAAGCTCTTCTGAATCCAGGTGCGTTCATCACGCATGATCCACGCGCGCTCCACAGCACAACAAAGGGATGAACCATGACCGCCATCGCTAATGTCGTCGTCGGCCTCGTCGCCGCCCTGCATGTCTACATCCTCGTGCTGGAGATGTTCCTGTGGGACAAGCCCGCCGGCCTGAAGGCGTTCGGCCAGACGCTGGAGAGGGCGCAAGCCACCAAGGTGCTGGCCGCGAACCAGGGTCTGTACAACGGGTTTCTCGCCGCGGGCTTGATCTGGGGGCTCATGCAGGGCCCGGCCGGCCTCGGCACCAAGGCCTTCTTTCTGGGCTGCGTGCTGGTCGCCGGGTTGTATGGCGCCGCCACCGCGAGCCGCAAGATCCTTTTCGTGCAGGCCATGCCGGCCGCAGCGGGCCTGGCACTCCTTGCGCTGTCGTAGCGCCCGCGCGTTTGCGGCCTCTGCTGATCCATCTCTGAGCGGCATCGGCCGCCCATAACGGTCGGTCGCGGCCTCAACGGCGGATACGTTATGGCCTGAACACTTTTCGGCGCGACACGCAACCTTTCGCGCTCCCTTCGGCACCTACCGCCGGAGACAGGAACCGAAAGGCCCGCATGAGTCGTGTTGCCGCCGAACCCGCGCCGGGGGCGCGCCCGCCCGCGCTCGTCGCACTCCACTGGCTGACCGTCGCTGCGCTGTGCGCCGCCGTCGGCGTCGTCTGGTGGCGTGACGCCGTCGAGGGCCGCGTGCTGCGCGACTGGCTCATCGAAGGGCACCGCCACTTCGGCCTGCTGGTGCTGGCCATGGCCGGCCTGCGCATGGCGGTGCGCTGGCGCAGCCACGGCGGCGGCGCACGCGAGGCCGCCGCCCCGTCCCTGCGACTGGCCGCTGCGCTGGCGCACAGCGCGCTCTACGGCCTGCTGTTCACGCTGCCACTCCTCGGCTGGGCGGCCAGCAGTGCGGCCGAGCGCACCGTGAGCTTCCTCGGCGTTGCACTTCCGGCGCTGGTGCAGGCCGATGAAGACCTGGCCGATCGCCTTGCGGCGTGGCATTCCAGCGCGGCCTGGGCGCTGCTCGGCCTGGTGCTGCTGCATGTGGCGGCCGCGCTATGGCACCACTTCGCGCTGCGCGACGGCACGCTGGTCGCGATGCTGCCGCGCGGCCGACGCTGCGTCCCCAGTCGGCGTTAGTCGCTTTCCCACTTCCCTACCCAATCAAGGAGATCGCATGTTCACCACGTCGCGCGCGTACACCGCGCTCGCGCTGCTCGCTGCCGCCGGCACGGCCCAAGCCGTGCCGAGCTTCGCCCGCCAGACCGGCTCCGAGTGCGCCGCCTGCCACATCGGCGCCTACGGGCTCAACCTCACGCCGTACGGCATACGCTTCAAGATGGGTGGCTACACCGACAGCGACGGCAAGGGCACGAAGGTGCCGCTGGCGTTGCAGACCATCTACCAGCAGGTCAACCCGGAAGTCGGCAAGACCGAGCGACGCCTGTCCGAAGTGGACGCCTATATCGCGGGTCGGCTTGCCGGTCAGTTGGGTGCCTTCGCGCGCGTCGCGACCCGTGACGACGGTACCGAGCACCGCACCACGCTGGAGAGCGTGGACGTGCGCCTCGCGGGCGAGACCAAGATCGGCGAGAAGGATGCGGTGCTGGGCCTCTCGCTGAACAACACTCCGGCGGCACAGGATCCCTTCTCGGTGCTGCCGGGCCGCGGCTTCGGCGTGCCGACGACTGACGGCACCCTGCTCAACTCGTCGAGCGCGTCGCCGCTCGCCAACCGCGTGCTGGGCCTCAGCGGCTACGCGTTCTACGACAACAACTGGTACGGGGAGGTCGGTACCTACCGCACGCTGTCGCCGTCCGTGCAGGACAAGCTGGGCTTCGAGTCGAGTGACCCGGGCAGGCTGGGCAGCAGCAGCTACTGGCGCCTCGCCTACATGCAGGACTGGAAGACGCAGTTCTTTTCCGGTGGCCTGGTGGCCTTCGACACCCGGCGCCAGCGCGTGCGCGGCGGTCCGGCCGACGAGATCCGCGACCTCGGATTCGATCTGAACTACCAGTACCTGGGCACGCGCGAGCACATGTTCCAGGCTCGATATGCACACATCTTCGAGCGCCGCCGCTACGGCAGCACGCCACCCAGCCCGTTCGTGCCCGGACTGGTGGGCCTGCCGGATGGCCGGGCACAGGATCGCACGCTGGTGCTGACCTATGCGTTCCGCCAGACCTACGGGCTGACACTGGCGCGCCTGAAGGGCACTGGCAGCACCGACGCGATGCGCTTTCCGCCCTATGGCCGCTCGGACACGACGAGCACGCTCGTCGACCTGTCCTGGGTGCCATTTGGCAAGGAAGATTCGTGGGCCACACCGTGGGCGAACGTGCGGCTGTCGGCAAGCTGGTTCCGCTTCTCGAAGTTCAACGGCAGCCGCACCGACGTCTTCGGCTCGGCGTTCGGTGCGCCGCTGGTGGATGCGAAGGACCTGGACAGCTTCACGCTGGCCGCACGGTTCGCGTTCTGATCGCCATGGCACGACAGATCTTCTGTGTGCCTGCGGCTGCGCTGGTGCTGGCGATCGCCGTGCCAGCACGGGCTGGCGATGCCAGCACAGGTGCGGCGGTCTTCCGCGCCGAGTGCGCCGAATGCCACAGCATGAAGGAAGGGCGCCACAAGAAGGGGCCGAGCCTGCATGCCATCGTGGGCAGGCCAGCGGCTTCGATCTCCGGGGTCGAGTATTCCGAAGCCCTGCGTGTCAGCGGTTGGCGCTGGGATGCCGCGACGTTGCGCCGCTACCTGTCGCAGCCAACCAGCAAGGCCAACCCGGGCACCAAGATGAAGTACGAAGGCCTGGCCGACGCGAAGGCGTTGGACGACCTGCTGGCCTATCTGGCCGCTGGCGGCAACTGAGCCATGCGCGCGCTGGCGGCATCCAATGCCTCCAGCGCGCCGATGGCGCTGACCTGCGCCGGCTCGCCCACTGCGGCTCGGCTGCCGCTGCGCAGCAGATCGAGCACCTGGGCGGTGTCGAGCTGCGGCGAAGCCGCCAGCAGCAGCGCCACGATGCCGCTCACGTGCGCCGCCGCCAAGGAGGCGCCGGAAGCGAAGTCATAGCCGCCGCCCGGACGCAACGTCAGGATGTCGTGCCCTGGTGCCGCCAGCACACGTTCGCCGCCAGCTGGCATGCCGCTCGCCTTGACAGCCAGCACGCCTTCCGCCGCCGTGGGAAAGCCTCGACGCCGGCCATCGGGCGGCACCGCGGCCACGACCAACCGACCCTGCTTCAGCAGAACGTCGAGCAGCTGTTCGAGCAGCGGATCGCTCGGCCCGCCCAGGCTGAGGTTGACCACCTGTGCATCCGACTGGATCACCGCGGCCAGCGCCTTCGCCAGGGTCAAGGAATTGCAACGCCCGATGCCGTCGGAACCGTGCCAGCAGGCGCGGTAGAGCGAAAGCTGCGCCTGCGGCGCGATGCCCACGATACCGAGGGCGTTGTTGGCGACGGCAGCGATCACGCCGGCCACCTGGGTGCCGTGCACGCCGACCCTCTCGCCCTGCACCGGGGCGTAGTCGTTCACCGCGGCCAGGCGCCCGCGCAGGTCGGGGTGCTGGGCATCGATGCCGCTGTCGACGACGGCGATGCGGACGCCGCGGCCGACACTGACACGGTGCGCTTGCGCGGCGCCGGTCTCGACGAATCCCCGCTGCAGGCTGGCATAGGGGTCGTTGTACTGCGGCTCGGCACCGCTCGTGCGGCCGTGCAGTTCGAACTCGTGCAGCGGCTGCGCGAGGCGCACGCGGGTGTCACGCCGCAGCGCTTCCAGCGCGGCGTCGCGCGAGCGCCCGGGCTGCAGCTCGACCACGATGCAGTGCAAGCCCAGCGCGTCGATCGGCCAGGCCGCCGCCTCGTTCAGTTCGTAGTCTCGCTTCAGCTCGGCGACCATCGCGGCGGCACGGCTGCCCACCACATAGCGCGGCGGTACCGTGTAGGCGCCGAGGCTGCTGCCCGCACGGCGCGAAATGGCCTCCACCGGGTTGTCGACCGCGAGCACGATGTAGCGGGCGCTGTCCTCCGCCACCGCCGGTACCGCCGGTACCGCCCGCACCGCGGCGGGAGGTGGCAGGCCGGCGCAGCCCGCCAGCCACAGCAGCAGTGCGAATGCCAGCAGCCGCTTCATTGGCCGCCGGCCACCGGCTCGGCCAGCCGCACGCCGGGCGCGGCGCGCAGCCGCGCCAGCAACTCCGGCAGCCTGGCCTCGCCGCTGTTCGCGGCCAGCGTATAGGCGCCAACGGCATTCGGGCCGTCGACCACGGAGAGTCCCGAGGAGCGCAGCAGCGTGTTCCAGTCATCGAGTCGCATGGCTGCGTCGGGCACGACGCGCAACACCGCCGCCGGCGTGCCCGCTACCGAGGGCTGGGTGTAGGTCCGGTACCCATCGCCGGACCACAGCTTCAGCGACAGCAGCCCCAACGCCACCGCCTGCACCGCCACAGCGGCGGCCAGCGCCAGCGGCAGGCGGCTCGACCGGCGCACGGCGGCGTCGGCGGCCGGCGCGTCGATGCGAGCCAGCAGCGACTGCAGGCCTGCCTCGGCGTCCAGTGTCGGCGCCGGCTGCAGTTCCAGCGCCTGCTTCACGAGCTGCTGCCGCTCGAACTCGGCCGCGCAGTCACTGCAGTGGGCGATGTGGCGGTCGACCTCGGCGCGCTGCTCCTCAGCGGCGCTGCCGTTGATCACCCAAGGAATGGCGTCCCAGGCGCGCCGGTGCTCCGTCATGGCGGCGTTCATCTCGATCCTCCTTCCTGAGGCAGCGGCTGCCGGCCGGCCAGCGCCGGCAGCAGGTGGCGTAGCTTCACACGGGCGTGGAACATGCGCGCCTTCACCGTGCCCACGGGGCATTGCTGGATGGCCGCGATTTCCTCCATCGAGTAACCCTCGACGTAGGCCAGCTCGAGCACGGCGCGCTGATCCGCACTGAGCCGCACCAGGCCCTTGCTGAGCCAATCGCGCAGCTCGCGGTCGTCGCCGGGGTCCGCGACCGCCGTGGCGTCATCGATGGCGTCGTCGATGGCCTCCTCGCCATGCTGGCGCAACGCCTTGAGCGCGCAGCGGTAGGCGATGCCGAAGATCCAGGTCGAGACCCGCGAATCGCCGCGAAACTCGCCCGCCTTCTGCCAGACGATCCAGAAGCAGTCGTTCACCACCTCCTGAAGGATGTCGGGCCGGCTCGTCAGGCGAGCGAGGAAGCGGCCCAGCGGCCGCTGGTAAGCGCGGTACAGCACGGCCAGCGCAGCGCGGTCGCCCGCGGCCATGCGGGCCAGGCAGGCGCGCTCCGCGGCCTCGTCGCGGGGTTCGGCTCGGGTCATGGAAGGCGAAGACGCATGGGAGTTGACGGTGGGTGCCTCGGCAGCGCGGAAAGGTTGCGTGGCCGTCAGAAGCGCCAGCCTACGCTGCCCACCCAGCGCGGCGCGGCCACGTCCCCGCGCAACGCGCTTCGAGCCGCGCCGCCCGTGACGATGCGCACGACTTCCGCCCGCCACGCCCCGGCCTGCCAAGCCAGTCCGGCGTGGCCATAGCGGTAGTAGCGGCCGGCCTGGCCGACTTGATCGGTCGCGCCCAGCCCGGTGGAGAGCGACCAAGCGGGCGCCAGCGGCCAGCGGAGGCTGGCCTCGGCGTCCCAGCGCACGTGCTCCGACCAAGGCGTCCCGTCTTGGCGTCGTCGGATTGCCGAGACGCCTATCGCCAGCAGGTCACGGAAGCCGGCCTCGACGCCGGCCTCGGCGCGATCGAAAGTACGGACTTCGGCGTCGCCCGGGTAGGCGAAGTACTGCAGTGTGGCCTGAGCGCGCCAGTCGTCGGTGAGGCTCCAGCCGCGCCCACCGCGCAAGGCCACCAAGCCGGCGGATGGCCGGTGTGCCGGCACGCCCAGCGCAACGCCGGCCTGCCAGCCGCGAGCCTGGTAGTAGGAAAGCCCGGCTTGCAGCACGGGCGTGTTGTAGAGCAGCAGCCCGCGTTCGACGCCGGCGCTCGCCAAGCCCAGCTCGCCGGTCCAGCTGCCAACCGCTGCGCCGGCCGTGTCCAGTAGCGCCGCCAGCGCCACAGCGAGAGGCATCCTGGAGCGAAGGACGGAGCTGGGGATGGGAACGCGCAAACCGGCCGGGGGAGAGGTAGGACGACGCGATTGTCCCCGAACGAGTTTCCGGGCTGCCCACCCGCGTACGCGCCCATCGCCGGGCGGCGTCAGCCACCCATAATGCCGCTCGCCGTGACCACCCTCGCCCATCGCCTGCCCCGCCACTCGGCCCGCTTCTGGGTCTGGCTGCTCGTGTTCGCGTGGGTGATCCAGGGTGCGGCCCCGCTCCTCGCGGCCTGGGCCGCCAAGACCCAGGGCGTCGCGCTGGCGGAAATCTGCTCCGTCTATGGCATGCGCCTGGCCGCGGCCAATGAGGCTGACGACCACGAGAGTGCCCCGCTGTCGCCGCAGCATGCCGGTGGCAGCGCCCACTGCCCGCTGGCCTCGATGCTCGGCGGCCTGGCGCCGCCGCCCGGCCTGCCTGCGGTCGAGTTGCATGCCCCTGCACGGGCCCGTGAGCGGCCTGTCGCCGTTCACACCACACACCCGCTCGATGCCAGCCGCCGCTGGCTGGCGAGGCGCCTGCACGCGCCGCCCGCTGTTCTCGCCTGATCTCACCGCTTGAGCGAGGCCCGGCCATGCCTGGGCCTTTGTGCCCGTGAGGCCGCGCTGGTCCCACGGGCGATCCGACGTGAACCGCCATGACAAAACAACACCCTCGCCGCAGCGACATCGCGCTCGCCTGCGCGCTTGCCCTTGCAGCCCCCGCCCTGTACGCACAGGGTGTCGCCACCGAAGCCGAACTGGCGCCGGTCGTCGTGACCGGTGCGGCCGTGCGCAGTGGCCTGCCCGCCAGCCTGCCCAGCACCACTGCCAGCAAGACCCGCGAACAACTGAGCGAGCAGAACCTCTTCAACCCCGAAGACGCGCTGCAGTACGCCCCCAACACGACCCTGCGCAAGCGCTACCCCGGCGACCGCAATGCGCTCGTCGCCGGCCGCAGCTTCGGCACGCTGCAGCCTTCGCGTGCCCTGGTCTACCTCGACGGCTACCTGATCAGCAACTTCCTCGGCCGCTTCGACGCGCCGCGCTGGAACATGATCTCGCCCGAAGCCATCGAGCGGGTCGACGTGCTCTATGGCCCGTACTCCGCGCTGTTCCCCGGCAACTCGATCGGCACCACGGTGGCGGTCACGCAGCGCGCGCCGAAGTCGCTCGAAATCAGCGGCCGGCTCGCGGGCTACCGCCAGCGCTTCAGCGAGTACGGCCACGGGGACCACTACGACGGGCACCAGCTCTCGCTGCACCTGGGCCAGCGCCTCGATTCAGGCCTGTGGTTCACCGCCGATGTGAACCACCAGAACTCGACCTCGCAGCCGATGCAGTACTACACGCAGGCGGTGAGCCCGGGCACCGCCGGCACGCTGGTGACGGGCATCGTCTACGACACCGATCCCAAGGGCCAGCCGCGAGCGGTGTTCGGCGCGAACAGCGGCGCCATCGACCACACGCTGCAAGACACGCTGAACCTGCGCACGGGCTATCGTTTCACGCCCGAGCTGGAGGCCAGCCTCATGGTCGCCTGGTGGCGCAACGACACCGACGCGCGCAACGAAAGCTTCCTGCGCGATGGGAGCGGTGCCCCGGTGTGGTCGGGCACCGTCACCGACGGCACCCACAGCTACACCCTCCCGGCCTCGGCCTTTGCGCCCTACACGCGGCAGGAGACCCACCAGCAGCTGGGCGCCACGCTCAAGACGCGCCGACGCGAGGGCTGGAACGCCTCGCTGGTGGTCTCCGACTACCGCATCCTGTCGGACACGCAACGCCAGGCGAACAACCCCGATCCGGTGGCCGCGAGCGGTGGCGCTGGCAGCGTGACCCGGCGCGACGGCACGGGCTGGAACACCGCCGAAGTGCAGGCCACCTGGGCGCCGAGCGAGGGCGACTGGACCGGTGGCCGCCATGCGCTGGCGTTCGGCCTGCACCGCAACGGCTACCAGCTCGACAACACGGTGGCCAACGTGGCCGCTGCCGGCCGCTGGCAGGGCGATGACGGGAGCCTGAGCCAGTTCTACCGCGGCAAGACCACGGTGACGGCCCTGTACGCACAGGATGCCTGGCGCCTCGCCGACGACTGGAAGCTCACGCTGGGCTGGCGAGAAGAATGGTTCAAGGCCTTCGACGGCAGCCAGCTGGGAGGCGGCACCACCGTCACCTACGACAGGCGGTCGCTGCGCGGCCATTCGCCCAAGGCCGCATTGGCCTACAGCGCCACCGACAGCCTGCTGCTCAAGCTGAGCGCGGGCCGCGGCGTGCGCTTTCCCAATGTGGAGGAGCTTTACAACGGCACCGTCACGGCCAGCAGCCAGACCCTCTCCGACCCGAACCTGAAGGCAGAAACGTCGGACGCGGTGGAGCTGAGCGCCGAGCAGGAGTGGGCGCAGCAGCGCCTGCGGGTCTCACTGTTCTTCGACGATGTGAAGGACGCGATCCTGCGCCAGTCCACCACCGACCCGGCGGTATGCAAGACCACCGCCACCGGCGCCAGCACCACCACGTGCGTGCAGAACGTCGACCGCGTGAAGACTTCGGGCATCGAGCTGGCGTGGTCGGCGCAGGACTTCGGCTTCAAGGGCGTCAACGTCGAGGCGAGCGCCGCCTACACGTTCAAGAGCGAGGTCACCGCCAACCGCAACGACCCGGCGATGGTGGGCCAGTGGTGGCTGCGCGTGCCGCGCACCCGCGCCACGCTGCAGGCCAGCTGGCGGCCCGATGACCGTTGGCTGCTGGCGGCCGGTTGGCGGCATCAGGGGCGTGCCTACAGCGACCCCTACAACCTCGACATCCACCCCGATGTGTACGGCGGCGTTTCCAAGGTCAACCAGCTCGATCTGCGCGGTGCGCTGAAGCTCTCGCGCCAGCTGGAGATGGCGCTGGGCGTCAACAACGCCACGGGCCAGAAGGCCTACCAAGCGCACCCGTACCCGGGCCGCACGCTCTTTGCCGAGCTGCGCTTCGAACACTGAAAGGGGAGGGCGACGATGACTATCGCAAGCTCGACCACGACCAAAACTTCGACCATACCCGCGAGCGAAGCCGCCACCCCATCGCCGCGTGGCAAGGCGCTGCATCGCCTGTTCTGGCGCATCCACTTCTGGGCCGGCCTGATCGGCGCGCCCATCGTGCTGTTCGGCGCCGTCACCGGCCTAATCTACGTCGTCTCGCCACAGGTCGAAGCCTGGCGCTACGAGGCGCTCGACCATGTGACGCCCGGCGGCGCCGCGCTGCCGCTCGATGCTCAGGTTCGAGCCGTGCAAGAGGCGTTTCCCGACGCGCCGCTGCGCTTCGTCGTGCCCGGCCACCACCCGGGCGACAGCACGCAGGTCTACCTGCGCCAGCCGCCGCAAGACCATGCGATGCACTCGCACGGCAACCACGCGCCCATGCCTCGGGCGAGCGATCACGACCATGGCCTGCCGACCGGCAGCATCGTCTACGTGAACCCCTACACCGGGGCGGTGCTCGGGCAGTTGCAGGAGATGCAGCGGTTCAAGACCTGGGCCAAGAAGCTGCATTCCAGCGCCTTGCAGGGCGACGGCTGGCGCTGGCTGCTGGAGCTGGGCGCGAGCTGGATGCTGGTGCTGTTCGCCACCGGGCTGACGTTGTGGTGGCCGCGCTCGCAGGCGCGTGGCGGCCCGGGCTGGCGAGCGCTGATCCCACGGCTGGGCCGCGGGCGCCGCACCTGGCGCGACCTGCACGCCAGCATCGCGATCCTGCTGGGCCTGGTGTTGTCGGTCGTGCTCGTGACCGGCCTGACCTGGGCGCGCTACAGCGGCGAGAACTTCCGCAAGGCGCAGGAGGCGCTGGGGCAGGCGGCGCCCAAGCCGGCCAAGTCACTGCGCTCACAGCAACCGAGCCCCGAGGCCCCGCCGCTGAGCTGGCAAGCCGCATACGACCGTGCGCGCAGCCAGGCGCCGCACGTCGCGATGCAACTCACGCCGCCCGCGCATGCACAGGGCGCGTGGCGCATCGAAAACTTCGACCGCAGCGAGCCCGCGGGCCGCTTCGTGCTGGTGCTCGATGCGTACTCGGGCCACACGCTCTTCAGCAGCGGCTGGCTGCAGCTACCGTTGCTCTCGAAGGCCACGGCGGTGGGCATCCCGTTTCATCGCGGCGAGTTCGGCGTGTGGAACCAGGCGCTGTTGGCGCTGGCCGCGCTGGCGGCCATCTTCTCCGTGGTGTCGGGGCTCGCCATGTGGTGGCTGCGCCGCCCTCGCGGGCAGCTCGCGGTGCCGGCCCTGGCGTTCAGCGATGTGCGGCAGGTGCCGCTGTGGGTGTGGCTTTGCGCCGTTGCGCTCGGCTGGGCGTTGCCGGTATTCGGGGTCAGCCTCGTGGTGCTGTGGGCGTGCGAGAGCCTGCGGCTCTTCGCAGCATCTTGTCTGAGGCGCGTCTATCGCAGTCACTGAAGTGCCTTCGAGGCGGCCACGACTCTCGCTCGTTTGCGACCTAGTTTGCAATCAATGTCCACGCTTGCGATCGTGGTGTTGACACCGCCAATTCCGGGGCATTCAATGCGCCACGGCATTTGCGGCGGCTTGGCTTCGTCGAGTCCGCTGCTTGCCGCAACAACACAGGGAGCAACTCTCATGGCTAATTTGACGCGCAAGAACGCCTGGAATTCGGGCGGTGATTTCAGCAATACCGACCTGCTCTGGTACGCAAAGGGAGTGGGCAAGATGATGGGTCGTGCGCTCAACGACCCCGCCAGCTGGTGGTTCTTTGCCGCGATCCATGGCGAGTACGTCAACCCGAATACGCCCTGGTATCCGTCGCCGCCGGCCTTCCCGGGCTGGGGCTACATCCAGAGCCCGCCGCAGGTGCCGACCACGCCGCTGCCGGCCCCCGCCACCATGGCGCAGTACTGGAACCAATGCCAGCACGGCAGCTGGTACTTTCTGCCCTGGCACCGCGGCTATTTGTACGCGCTCGAGGCGCAGCTTCGGGCGGATATCGCCAGCCTGGGCGGGCCTGCCGACTGGGCGCTCCCGTACTGGGACTATTTCGGTGGCGCTCAGGGGGCCCAGGCCGTCATGCCACCCGCCTTCGCGCAGAAGACCCTGCCCGATGGCACCGCCAATCCTCTGTACGTGGACATGCGCTATGGCCCCGATGGCAACGGCAACATCTATATCCCGACCGAGGCCTGGGCGGAAACGCACCCTGACGATCCGAACTGGAGCTATGGCGATGTGTCTTCGGCCTGCATGGCCAATGACCTCTACACCGGCTCGGATCGCAGCACCCCGCTGCCCGGCTTTGGCGGCCCCGAGACGGGCTTCGAGCACTCCGGCAGCCCCCACGGCAACATGGAGAGCAACCCGCACGATCTGGTCCACGTGTACACCGGCGGCTCGGTGAGCGAGACCGACTACGGCCTGATGGCTGACCCGGGCACCGCGGCTCTGGACCCGATCTTCTATCTGCACCACTGCAACATCGATCGCATGTGGGCGTCGTGGAACTCGGCGGGCCGGGTGAACCCCACGAACCCGACGTGGCTCAAGGGGCCGGTCAGGCCTTTCATCATGCCGATGCCCAAAAACGAGAGCTGGAAGTACACGCCGGCCGAGGTGAACAGCATCGCCAGCCTCAACTACAGCTACCAGGAGCTGGGTCCAGTCGCTCAGCCGGGGGGCTCGGTGGCGGCGCAGCGCCTGAAGATGCTGGGGGTTCCCGGGGCTGCCGATCTGGCCGCTGCCGCTGCGGCGTCGCCGCGTCATCGGGCGCCGGCCGAGTTGCTGGGGGCCAGTCAGGGCGTGATGCAGCTGTCAGGGCGCGCGGCTCCCACCGTTTCCATGCGCATGGACGCCGGGGAACGGCAGGCCGTGGCCGCCAGCCTGAAGGCGGCTTCTCCATCTGCGCTGCCCGACCAGGTCTATCTGCGGCTCGACCAGGTGCGTGGTGCGCTGGACGCCGCGGTGATCGGCGTCTACATCGACCTGCCTGCCGATCCGAGCGTTGAGGATCTGCGCAAGCACCATGCCGGCGACGTCGGGCTGTTCGGCATGCGCCGTGCGAGCGCGCTGCATGGGGCCCACAACGGCGACGGGTTGAGCTTCGTGCTGGATGTGTCGCATCTGTTCGACCGCCTGTATCTCGACAACAAGCTGGCCAGCGGCGATGTGCGCGTGACCCTGCGGCCACGCCGCGAGCTGCCGGGCGCAAGCAAGGTCGAGGTGGGGCAGCTGAGCCTGTACCGCCAGCCGTACTGAGCCTGCAGGTCGCACGATGATTCACGACCGCGGCGCGTTTGCCGGCGTTCGTTACAGCGTGCTGGGCGCGAGTCTGGTGGCCTGGGTCGTCCTGGCTGCCGGGCTCGGCAGCGGACGGGAAGCGCTGCAAGCGTTGTGCAGCACCACGGCTTTGCCGTGGCTGCGGCCCAACTGGGCGCTCTCGTCTGCTGTGGGCTGGCTGGTCATGCTGGGCGCGATGATGCTGCCGCTGACCCTGCCGACCCTGGCTCACGTGTGGCGCACGAGCCTGGCCCGGCGCAGAAGGCGGGCCGTGGCGCTGTGCCTGTGCGCCTACCTCGCCATCTGGCTGCTAGCGGGGCTGGCGATCGAGTCGCTCGCCATGCTGGTGAGCAGCGCATGGTCGCCAAGATGGGTGGCACTGTGGATGGTTGTGGTGGCCGGCGTGCTGATCTGGCAGTGCTCGCCGCTCAAGCAGCACTGCCTCAACCGCTGCCACAGTCACCGCCCCTTGTCGGCCTTCGGCCTTCGTGCCGATGTCGATGTGGCGATGCTGGGGTTGTCGCACGGTGCCTGGTGTGTGGGGAGCTGCTGGGCGCTCATGGCTGCGACGGCGCTCCTGCCGCATGCACACGCGGCGGGCATGGTTCTGGTGGCGCTGCTGATGTACGGTGAGAGACTGGATCCGCCCGCTCCGCCCGCATGGAAACTCAGGGGGTTGCCTACCGCCTGGGGGCTCTTGCGTCGAGAGTGGCACACGTACCGCGGCGCGGCGTATGCGCTGTGGCCCACCGCGCTCGCGAAAGTCAACGCGAGACGGGGTTGAGGGCACCGGCCTAGGCCGGTGCCGAGGTCTTCACCTTGTTCTCGGGAAGGCGGGAAGCGAATGGACTCTCTCGGGAATTCGCTGCTCATCCTGGCGTCGAGCGCCACCCCGGTGCTCGTGCAGGACACTGACGCCGAGCCCGCGTTGCGGGGCGACCCGGCGGCCCTCACGCGCTGGGCCGGCTGGCCTGGCGGCGGGCAGCTCGGCCTGTTGCTCGACCAGATCCACGGTACGCACGACGCCACGGCGCTGCACGTCAGCATGCGGCGGCCCGAAGCGGATCAGCCTCAGCCCGCCGCGTCGCAGGAGATCCTGCTGGCCACCGCCGCCCTTTACGGCCTGCGCCGTGCCAGCGTGGCCGCTCCCAAGCAGGGCTTGACGCTGCACCTCGACATCACGGCGCATGAAGCTTGGCTGCGACCACTGCTTCTGGCCTCCGCCAGTGCGCCGCTGAGCCTCGTGATTCACACCCGTCCCACGTTGCCCACGGGTGTGACGATCAGCATCACGCGCGTGTGCATCGTCTCCCCCATCTCCAACGCCCATCCCGACTCCAACGCCGGCGCCCGCAATTGAAATGCATGCGCAATAACGAGAACAAGTCTCTTATTGCGTCATTGATCTGAAGAACAGGTTCTCTCGTCGCGCAAGACACTCGTTGAGTCACGGAGTTGCGTATCTCCGCGGTATCTCATTCATCGAGAAGCCCGGATCGCATTCCATTCAACAACAACAAGAGTTGCCACGAACGAAGAACCAAATGAGCACACGACTCAATGCCATGGCCGGTGCTGTCATCGTCGGCCTGGGTCTCACGGCCTGTGGTGGGGGCAGCTCGGGTACCGATGCGAACACCGGCACGAGCACCACGCAGCCTTCCGAGGTGTACCCCATCGGCCTGGCCATCGCTTCTCCGGGCTCCGTGCTCGCTTCCAACGCGGCCGTCACTGCCGGCCTGGAGGGCGCGAGCCCGCAGACACGGCTGGCGGACTGGTTCCGCACGCTGAGCGATGGCGTGATGCAGCGCGACGGCAGGAAACTCGCGCTCGCACTCAACAGCCTCGTGCCGGTGTCATCCGCCCGCGCGGCGCCCATGAGGTTCGCCGAAGCGCAGCTCGTGGCCGACCTGATCGAGGCCATCAGCTCGGGCACCGAAACGATCACCACGACGACGCTGCCGTTCAACGAACTGTTCGGCGCCTACCAGGCGGCCAGCTGCTACGGGCCCAGCGTGCCTTACGACACCCACCAGGATGCCGGCGGCGGCTCGGCCTCAGGCACCTTGCCCGGGGGCGATGTCGGTCTGTGGAAGGCGACCGAAGCCGATGGCACGCCCTGCGCGGTCGCGGAGTTGAATGCGCTGGTCGATCCCGTCAAGACCCGCGCCAACGCCAGCCTGATGCTCGGGGCCAAGCTGGTGCAGTTGGCCCTGGCCGATGGCGGCATGCCGGCGGCGGGCACCAGCAAGAGCTTGTCCACCGAGTTCGAGGCCTTCCTCTCGGGGCTGCTGCCCTCCGGCACGACCATCGACGAAATGCTCGCCGCCATCACCAACAACGGCAGCAACTCCTACACCTACCAGATGCGCACCAAGCTGAGCACGGGTGCGGTGCTGGCCATCAAGATCACTCACACCCGCAGCGGATCGTCGGGCTTCAACGGCATCATCCAGTACGCCGCTTCGGACATGCTCGGCGCCGCGTCGGCCGATTGCGGCAGCGGCAAGAAGACCGTGAACGTAGGCTCCTTGCGGTACAACGATTCCGGCACCGTGCTCGACTTCTCGGCCCGCGAAGCGCCTTACTGCGCGAGCACCACCGATGATGTGACCACCGATTTCGGCAGCTTCGTGTCCCTCGACGGCAACGACGAGCTCGACCCGGTGGCCAACACCCGCAGCGTCGTTACGGGGTGGGACCAGCAGGGCAGCGGCTTCAAGCGGTTCGCCGCCCGCATCGACCCCGACACGTTCGCCGGCAGCTACCTCTTTGCGTGGCAAGCCGGCACCGGCGACTCCCACTCGCGCATGTTCGCGGCCCAGGCCAGCTACAACAGCATCACCGAAGACCGCGCGCTGGATGCCTACTACGGCTATGCGGCCGACATGGGTACGGCCACCCATGCCGGCAACATGCTGGGCCTCATCTGCAACTGGGCCGGCCCAGGCAACAGCCACGTGCCGCAGAGTTACTTCCAGAGCCAAGGCGCCACCCTCACGGCCAGCGCCACCGCCTGGAGCCTGAACGCGAGCAAGATCACCTACGCGCCGGCCAACAGCTGCAGCTCCACGACCACGAGCTACGACCAAGACGGCGATGGCGCCCTCAGTGCCGGCGAGGGGGTCGGCGTGTTGGCCGACCTGGATACGCCGAGCGGTTCCAACACGGTCGCCCAGGAGCTGGCGAGCCGGGGATTCTCGATTCCCGGCTACTACTGATACACGCCGCGCGACGCACCGCACGACGCACGGCCGTGGCGGGCCTCAGCCTCTCAGCCCGGGGCTTGCATCGCCACGGTTCGACCACCGAAAGAACACCCTCGAAGACGCGCCCCACCCGGGGCAGTTCTTCACGCCATGATGAACAGCGCCGACGAGGGCTTCCTGCTTCGATCTGCCCATGGCGGCAGACGGAGTTCCTGCGCAGGTGCGCCAAGCACCTGATCTTTATTGCTGCAGTCTTATTGCACTTTTTGGGAGACCCAGATCATGTCCAAGAACAAGTCCGCAGACATCACGCCGGCCAATCCTCTGGTCATCACCATCGATGAAACGAGCACGAACGAAACCGTGTCGGGCGGCATCAGCTGCAGGTCGCATGCGGCCTACATCCAGCAGGTGAGCGTCGAAATCAAGGATTCCAACGGAACCCTCGTGACCGGCGTGTTCCAGGGGGCGGGCGAGAACGTCTCGATGCCGCTGCTGGGCGGCGGCAAGGTCCTGAGCTTCTCGGAGCTGGAAGCGCCTGTCGATGTCAGTCTGCTCTTCGCCTATAGCAGCAACAACGGCGTCAGCTTCCAGAACAACAGCAGCAACGAGGTGTTCCCGTCGATCGGCTACAAGGATCCGACCATCGAGATCTACAACGTGACCACCGAGGACGCTGTCGACAGCGACGACAACGACACCTACCTGACGTTGGCCGTGCACCGGCACACCTCGTAAGCCTCATGGCGCGACGCTGAAGAAGCGTCGAGAGCGCTCCCAGGAAACGTCTTTCGACGTTTCCGCCCCCACGAGGGGGATGAGTCAACTTGGGACGGCCCGGCGTTGACTCAGGACAAGAGTCCTCAAAAGCCGAAACACCGAGTCGTGAGACTCACTGGCGCGCCGTCGGTGGCATCGACCAGCCGATGGCCCGATGGCGCGCAGGGTGGATGGCGCGGGCGCTTGCTGGGTTTGTGCGCCGGGCGAAGCCTCACCCGAACTGCATCGCCGCCAGCAGCACCGCCCCCATGCCCCACGGCGCCATCAAGGCCAGCAGCCCCAGCCAGGCGAACGTGGGCTTGCGATGGGCGGCGTGAACCTCGGCCTCGAAAGACTCGGGTGCTAGCACCTGGCTTCCACTTCCATCAAGACGCCGCGAGAGGATGCGGACGTCGGCGTTGCGCTGCATGGCGGCAGGCATTGCGTTGGGGACCATGGCATCTTTCATGCGCTCTCCCTTGGGTGTGGGGTTGCGCAAGAAGGTAACCCAACTCCAGGCTGGTTTCCATCAGATGTTTGTTCCCCTTCGTATGAGTTGTCAGGAGGGACAAACGTCCCGCATTGCAGCAAAAGCGCGAACGCCAACGGCGCTTCTTGATGCGCCCTCGACAGCGGCACGAAAGCCATGGTCTGCCGGGCCGAACGATGTAGGGGGATGACGTCCGTATCGCCGCGCCGCAGCATGTCGCATGTAAGGCACAAGAGGTCCACGATGATCACCGAGTCCCAGCTCAAGCAGCTCATGCCGCGCTTGTCTGCCTCGAAGCTGGCGCTGTACCTGCCGCACCTGAACCAGGCGCTGCAAAGCTTCTGCATGGACACGATGCTGCGCACGGCGGCATTCATCGCGCAACTTGCCCATGAGTCGGGTGAGTTCCGCTACATGGAAGAGATCTGGGGGCCGACGGTTGCGCAGCGGCGCTATGAGCCGTCGAGCCAGCTCGCCAGCCGGCTCGGGAATACGGAGCCGGGCGATGGCCGGCGGTTCAAGGGGCGCGGGCCCATCCAGATCACCGGGCGCTTCAATTACGAAAAGTACGGCGATCTGCTGGGGGTCGATCTCGTCGCACAGCCGGAACTCGCCGCGCGACCCGAGGTGGCGTTCTCCACCGCTGGCCTGTTCTGGAAGACCAACGGCCTGAACGAGCTGGCCGACCGCGAAGACTTCGTGCGCATCACCCGGCGCATCAACGGCGGCACCAACGGGCTGGCGGATCGGCAGAAGTATTACGAGCGCGCCAGGCAGGTATTGGCCGAGGGCTTTGTCATCGCGCCCGTCACGCGCGGTGTTCCGGGCGTGGAGCGACGCATGCAGTGGCCCACCGAGCCGCTCACGCGCGGGCGCGAGGCCATCATCGAGACCGAAGCACAAGAGAGCGCCGCGCCGGAAGCTGCCCGTGCGCCGGAGCCCATCGAGACGGCCAAGCCCCGCCGCGCTGCCGCGAAGAAGGCGGGTGCGAAGAAGGCGGCCGCCAAGAAGGCACCGGCGAAGCAAGCGGTGACGAAGCCGGCCGCAGCGAAGAAGGCGGCGACCAAGAAGGCAGCGACCAAGAAGACGGCCCCGAAGAAGCGGGCCCGCCCGCGGTCACAGCCGGTGCAGCTCTGACTTCACGTACCAGCTTTCGATCTGCTCGCCGTTCCACTGCAAGGCGATGTGCTCGCCTTGGATCGCAGGCCCCAGGGCGCGCGGCCGGAAGAGACCGACGCATTCGCCGCCGGGGTCGCGCACGCTTTCGTACACGATGCCCCAGCTTCCCGCCTCGCGCAGGGCCGCGCCGAAGCGCTGCGAGGCGCTGTAATCATTGCGCGCGTAAACCTCGGGCAGCCGGGTCTGCGCGCCGCGGATGTCGTGCAGCGGCTGGCGCAGTGGCGCACGGTAGCAGCGCATGTCGATGCTGATCGGCGGCTCGTGCGTGGCCGTGAGGAAGAGCGACTGATGGTGGCTCACCTCGCGCACTGCCGTTTCCAATGCACGCGCCGCGTAGTAGACGCCGTAGTGGCCGGCCGAGAAGCGAGAGCCGTAGGGGTTGAGGTGGGTGAAGGCCGCCATGATGGGGCTGGTGCCCGGCCCGCTCACGCGCTCGTCGCGCGGCACCAGCGCAATCTCGCCCACCTCCTGGCGCAGCCGCGGATTCGTCAGCGACTCCACCGCGAACACCACCTCCAGGTCCTCGGGCGCGGCCACGCGCTCGAACAGGTCGATTGGCGGAAAGCGGCTGGGCACCAGACGGTAGGTGGGCGCCCAGCGCAGCGGGACGAGGGGAACGTCCTCGGGCTTCAAGCCACGCCGCCCCGCACGGCATCGAGGTAGCGGCGCACCTCGAAGAGATCTCCCACCTGGCCGCCCAGCATGCGCGCCAGTGCGCAATCTCCCCCGAACAGAGGCGCGCTGTTGGGCTTGCGTATCCAGGCATCGGCCCGCTCGGGCACGGGAAACAGCACCTGCAGTGCGGAGTAGATGCCGAAGATGTAGCTCAGGCGCTCCAGGGTGTCTGCATCGAGCCGCGCGGGAAAATCGCCCGCTCGCCAGGCATAAATGGTGGAGCGCTGCACCCCCAGCAGGCGCTGCTCCTCGGCGGCGGTGAGAACCCAGGCCTTCGAGATGTTGAAGAACGTGCGCAAGGCCGCGGACGCAGCCTCCGGTGAGTCGAGGGTGGGGGCCTTGCGGCCGGCGAGGTGCTGATGGGCTGCCATGACGGGACTCCTCGGCTCGAATGTAGTCCACTGCCGGAGAATTTTCGAGGAAGTATCCGTTCCCGGAGTGTGAGCCGAGCAAGAAGCCCAAAACGCCCTATGTGCAGTGCAGCAAAAAAGTGTGCGATTAACGCCCACGTGCACAAACTGCGAGCAACGCCGTCCAATCTCACCCAACACTTTCAGAGCACTTCCCAAGTCCTTATTTTTGAAACGTTTTTTGCGACTGGGCACTTTGTGAGAAAGCGCCGCTAAGTACTTGATTCCATTGGTTTTTCGCCCCCCGCTCCGTTGACCTGCCCTCCCGCATTGCGATACAGTGGGCAGAAGTGCACTTTTGTGGGTTTTCGTGGCGAGCATCGTGTTTCAGGGGCCCGCGGCTCTGACGCTGGACGGCAAGGGGCGTATTGCCATGCCGGCGCGTCACCGCGAGGTGCTGGCCGCGATGGGTGTCAGCCAGCTCACCATCACCAAGCATCCGGAAGGCTCGCTGATGATCTTTCCCCGCCCGGCGTGGGAGGTGTTTCGCGAGAAGGTGGCCGCGCTGCCCATGTCAGCCAGCGGCTGGAAGCGCATCTTCCTGGGCAACGCCATGGACGTCGAAATCGATGCCTCGTCGCGCGTGCTCATTGCTCCGGAACTGCGCGCCGCCGCCGGACTCACGCGGGATGTGATGCTGCTGGGCATGGGCAGCCACTTCGAGCTATGGGACGCTGCCCGCTATGCAGAGCACGAAGCCAAGGTCATGGAGCAGCCCATGCCTGAGGCACTGCAGGATTTCAGCTTCTGAACAAGGTGTGAACGGATCCGCCATGCCCGCTCATCCCGCCAGAACGCGCCCACTCGGCGTTGCAAGTGCGCCGCCCCGTGGCCCGAACTGCGGCCGTGCCTTGCGCCGTGACGGGGCACGTTCGGGCGCGCCGCGCGGGCACGCCGGATCCATACACACCTTCTAAGCTGATCACCCGCCGTGAGCAGCACCCCCTTTGCCTTCGGCCATACCACCGTTCTTCTCGAAGAGGCGGTGGATGCGCTCGTGACGGCGCCCGGCGGCATCTATGTCGACGGCACCTTCGGGCGCGGCGGCCATGCGCGGCGGCTGCTCCAGAAGCTGGACGAGGGGGGCCGGCTCATCGCTCTAGACAGGGATCCGCAGGCCGTCGCCGCCGCCACCACCGGTGAAACGCGGGTCTCGGACCCGCGTTTTTCCATTCATCACACCAGCTTCGGCCACATGGCGCCCACGCTCGCCGCCCAGGGCGTCACAGGCGTGCACGGGGTGCTGCTCGACCTGGGCGTGTCCTCCCCGCAGATCGACGACCCGGCGCGCGGTTTTTCCTTCCGCTTCGATGGCCCGCTGGACATGCGCATGGACCCGACCCGCGGCGAGAGCGCGGCCGATTTCCTCGCTCGCGCCGACGAGCGCCACATCGCGGAGGTGATCAAAGACTATGGAGAAGAACGGTTTGCTGTGCAGGTTGCAAAGGCGCTTGTGGCTCGGCGCGAGGGCGGGCAGCCTGTGCGCACCACGCGCGAGCTGGCCGACGTCGTGGCTCGTGCGGTCAAGACCCGCGAACCGGGCCAGGATCCTGCCACCCGCACCTTTCAGGCTCTTCGGATTTTCGTCAACGCCGAACTCCAGGAACTCGAACAAGGCCTGAACGCCGCGCTCCAATTGCTGGTGCCGGGCGGTCGCCTGGTGGTGATCAGCTTCCACTCGCTCGAAGACCGCATCGTGAAGACCTTCATCGCTCGCGAAAGCCGCAGCGAGGTCGACCGCCGTGCGCCCTTCGCACCGCCGCGTCCCACGCGGCTGAAGGCGCTGGGGCGGGTGCGGCCGGGCGCGGCTGAGGTGGCAGCCAACCCGCGTGCGCGCTCGGCCATGATGCGCGTGGCCGAGCGCACGGAGGCGGCATGAACCGCTTGAACGTGGTGCTGCTCGTCATGCTGCTGGCCAGCAGCCTGTACCTCGTGCGTGTGTCCTACGACTCGCGGCGCGTCTTCGCCGAGCTGGACCGCGCGCAAAGCCAGGAGCGCCAGCTCGCCACCGAGTACGAGCGCCTGCTCGCCGAGAAGCAGTCGCAGGCCACACCGCTGCGCGTGGAAAAGACCGCACGCGAAAAGCTCTCCATGCGCAGTGCCTCGCCGGCGATCACGCAGTACGTCGATGCGCCGAAGGCGGCGTCGGAGGCGGCGCCGTGAAGAAGAACTGGGTCGAGGGCATGGCCAAGAAGCGCGCCCGTCCCAATGCGGGCGGCGTGCGCAGCGTCAACTACGCGAGCAGCCCGCTCCTGGCCTCGCGCACCCCGCCGTGGCGCTCGAAGTTTTTCGTCGCCATGGTGATGCTCGGCTTCCTGGTGCTGATCGGCCGCGCCGCCTACGTGCAGATCATCGGCCAGCCCTTCTTCCTGAAGCAGGGCGAGATCCGCTACGCGCGCACGCTGGAGCTGCAAGCCAGCCGCGGACGCATCATCGACCGCAACGGCCTCATCCTCGCGGCCAGCGTGCCGGCGCCATCGCTGTGGGCGATTCCCAAGGACTTCGAGGCCACGCCGTCGCAGCGTGCCCGCCTGGCGCGCCTGCTCGGCCTGAGCGGCAAGGAGCTGGAGGCGCGGCTCGCCGACAGCCCCAACTTCGTGTGGCTGCGCCGCCTGGCCGACGAGAAGGTGGCCGAGGAGGTGCGCTCGCTGGGCATCAAGGGCGTGTACCAGGTGCGCGAGTACAAGCGCCAGTACCCCGAGGGGGAAGCCGCCGCGCATGTCGTCGGCTTCACGAATGTGGAGAACGTGGGCCAGGAAGGCATCGAGCTGGCTTTCCAGCGCGACCTCGCTGGCCGGCACGGCACGCGCCGGGTCATCAAGGACCGCCTCGGCCGCGTGGTCGAGGACATCGGCGAGAGCGTGCCGCCGGTGGACGGGCGCGACATCGAGCTGTCCATCGATTCGAAAGTGCAGTTCTTCGCCTACCAGCGCATCCGCGATGCGGTGGGCGAGCACCGGGCCGTGGCCGGCAGCGTGGTGGTGCTCGATGCGCAGACCGGCGAGGTGCTGGCGCTCGCCAACTACCCGAGCTACACGCCGGCCGACCGGCGCAACCTCACCGGTGGGCAGCTGCGCAACCGCGCCATCACCGACACCTTCGAGCCCGGTTCCACGATGAAGCCCTTCATCGCCGCCTGGGCCATGGAGACCGGCCGCGTCACCCCGAACACCGTCATCCAGACGGCGCCCGGCTACATCTCCATCACCGGCTCGACCATCCGCGACGCGCACCCGCATGGCCCGCTGACGGTGGCCGAGGTGATCCAGAAGTCGAGCAACGTCGGCACCGTGAAGATGGCCATGCAGATGCAGCCGCGCGAGATGTGGGAGCTGTTCTCGCAGGTGGGCTTCGGCCAGAAGCCGCAGATCGGCTTCCCGGGCGCGGTGACGGGGCGGCTGCGGCCCTACAAGACCTGGCGGCCCATCGAGCAGGCCACCATGAGCTACGGCTATGGCCTGTCGGGTTCGCTCTTCCAGCTGGCGCGCGCCTACACCGTGTTCGCGCGTGACGGAGAAATCATCCCCGCGTCGCTGCTGAAGCACCCGAACCCGGAGGCGGTCAGCGGCATCCGCGTCATTTCGCCCAGCACCGCTCGCGCGGTGCGTGAGATGCTGGAGATGGTGACCGCCAAGGGCGGCACGGCGCCCAAGGCGCAGACCATCGGCTATTCGGTGGGTGGCAAGACCGGCACCGCCTACAAGCAGGAGGGCCGGGGCTACGCCGAAAGGAAGTACCGTTCGTGGTTCGTGGGCCTGGCACCCATCAGCAAGCCGCGCATCGTGGTGGCCGTGATGGTCGACGAGCCCAGCGCCGGCAAGTACTACGGTGGCGATGTGGCCGCGCCCGTGTTCAGCGAGGTGGTGCAGCAGACGCTGCGCACGATGGGCGTGCCGCCCGACCTCGATGTGCGCCCGCAGATCGTCGCCCACGACATCCCGGCCGAGGAGGAGAGCTTCTGATGCCGGCGATCCTGCACACCGTTCCCGAGGCGCTGGCCTGGCTGGCCGAGCGCCGTGCCGCCTCGCTGGCCACCGACAGCCGTCAGGTGCGCGGCGGCGATGCCTTCATCGCCTGGCCGGGCGCCACGCGCGACGGCCGGCAGTTCGCGGGCACGGCGCTGGCGGCCGGTGCGGTGGGTTGCCTCGTGGAGGCCGAGGGCGTGGAAGCCTTCGGATTCGACAGCGGCGATGCGCGCATCGCCGCCATGCCGGGCCTCAAGGCCGCCACCGGGCCCATCGCCAGCGGCTTCCTCGGCGAGCCGAGCCGGCAGCTGCAGGTGGTCGCCGTCACCGGCACCAACGGCAAGACCTCCACCTCGTGGTGGACGGCGCAGGCGCTCACCGTGCTGGGGCGCCGCTGCGGCGTGGTCGGCACGCTGGGCGTGGGTGTGCCGCCGCTGGGCGACGATCCGGGCACCATCGAGTTCACGGGCCTCACCACGCCCGACCCGGTCACCTTGCACGCGGCACTGCGCGGCTTCGCCGAGGCCGGCTTCGCGGCCTGCGCCATGGAAGCCTCGTCCATCGGCCTAGAGGAACACCGGCTCGCGGGCACGCACATCGCGGTGGCGGCCTTCACGAATTTCACCCAGGACCACTTGGACTACCACGGCAGCATGGATGCCTACGGTCAGGCCAAGGCGCGCCTGTTCGCCTGGCCGGGGCTCGCGCATGCCGTGATCAACCTCGACGATCCCTGGGGCGCCGAACTCGCGCGCCGCATGGAAGGCGGCGCGGTCGAGATCTGGAGCTATTCGACGCGCCAGGCGGCGCGGCTGCACGCGCAAGGGGTGCGCTACGAGGAGGGTGGCCTGACGTTCGAGTTGTGCGAGGGCCACGAGCGGGCAAGCGTGCGCACCGGCCTCATCGGCGACTACAACGTCTCCAACCTCCTGGCCGTGGCGGGCTCGCTGCGCGCGCTCGGCGTGCCGCTGCCCGACGTGGCGGCTGCCTGTGCGCGGCTCACACCCGTGCCGGGGCGCATGCAACGCGTCAGCGCGCAGGACCGCCGCGACACGGGTACGGGCGAGGAGCCCGAGGTGGTGGTCGACTACGCCCACACGCCCGATGCGCTGGAGAAGGCACTGCTCGCGCTGCAGCCGCTGGCCCGCTCGCGCGGCGGCCGGTTGTGGTGCGTGTTCGGTTGCGGTGGCAACCGCGATGCCACCAAGCGCCCGCTGATGGGCGCCGTGGCGGCGCGGCTGGCCGAGCACGTGATCGTCACCAGCGACAACCCGCGCATGGAGCGGCCGGCGGACATCCTGCAGCAGATCGTGGCCGGCATGACGGCCGAGTACAAACCCATGGTCATCGAGGACCGCCGCACGGCAATCGGCCAAGCCGTGCGCCTGGCCGATGCGAGCGACGTGATCCTCATCGCCGGCAAGGGGCACGAGCACTACCAGGAGGCGGGTGGCGTGAAGCACCCGTTCTCCGATGTGGCCGAGGCGCACTCGCGCCTGGCCGAGCGGCTGGGCATCGCCAGGAGGCGGACATGATGACGCTCGCGCAGGCCCACGGCCTGCTCCCCCATTCGGTGCTGGTGGGCGACGGCCAAGTGACGATCCGCCGCGTGCACAGTGACACCCGCTCGCTGCAGCCGGGCGACTTGTTCGTGGCGCTCCAGGGCGAGCGTTTCGATGGGCACGATTTCCTGCCACGGGCGCGCGCAGCCGGTGCGGTGGCGGCACTGGCCTCGCATGGCTTGGCCGAGGCCGGCTTGCCCGGCCTGCAGGTGGCCGACACGCGGCGTGCGCTGGGCGAGCTGGGTGCGGCGTGGCGGCGTCGCTGCCATTTGCCGCTCATCGCCGTGACGGGCAGCAACGGCAAGACGACAGTCACGCAGATGGTGGCGGCCATCCTGCGCGCGTGGGTCGGCGAGGCGGCGTTTTCCACGCAGGGCAACCTCAACAACGACATCGGCGTGCCGCTCACGCTGCTGCGCCTGCGCCAGGACGACGAGGCCTGGCACCGCGCCGGTGTGGTCGAGCTGGGGATGAACCACGTGGGCGAGATCGCCCAGCTCGCGGCCATGGCGCAGTCCACCGTGGCCCTGGTGAACAACGCTCAACGCGAGCACCAGGAGTTCATGGCCAGCGTGGAAGCGGTGGCGCGCGAGAACGGCGCGGTGATCGAATCGCTCGGTCCGCTGGGCGTGGCGGTGTTCCCTGCCGGCGACGAGTTCACGCCGCTGTGGCGGCACCTGGCCGGCGCGCGGCCGGTGCTGACCTTTGCGCTGGAGGGGACAACTGGCGTGACCGCCGACGTGACGGCCCATGCGCAATGGTCGGGCGACCATTGGCACGTCGAGCTGCGCACGCCCGCGGGCAGCGCGACGGTGGCGTTGCGCACCGCCGGGCAGCACAACGTGAAGAACGCGCTTGCGGCCACCACCTGTGCGTTGGCGGCCGGCTGCCCGCTGGATGCCGTGGTGCAGGGCTTGCAGGTGTTCGAGCCGGTGAAGGGCCGCTCGCAGATCAAGCGCTATGTGCGCGAGGGCCGCGAGGTCACGCTGGTGGACGACACCTACAACGCCAACCCCGATTCCGTGCGCGCCGCCATCGATGTGCTGGCCGGCATGCCGGCCCCGCGCTGGCTGGTGCTGGGCGACATGGGCGAGGTGGGCGAGCGCGGGCCGGAGTTCCACTGCGAGGTGGGCGCGTACGCGGCCGAGCGCGGCATCGAGTCGCTGTGGACGGTGGGCACGCTGAGCACGCATGCCTGCGCGGCCTTCCACGGCGCGCGGCATTTCGACGACGTGCAGACGCTGCTGGCCGCGCTGCCCGATGCGCCGGTCGCATCGTCGGTGGTGGTCAAGGGTTCGCGATTCATGAAGATGGAGCAGGTGGTGGCCCAGCTGCTCGGGGGGCAGGGCCATGGGGTCTAGTGCAGTGTTTCGCACTGAGCAGCACTTGTGGAGCCGCGGCTTCGTCCCCGTTGGCAGCGTTGCAAATCCTCGCGATGCCACTGGGCATCGCTGCGGTTTGCGCCTTGCCCCGAGGGCGAATCCGCTGGCCCATAAGCGCCGATCAGTGCGAAACACGGCACTAGCCGAATCAAAGAGGGGGGGTGCCATGACGAAGCACATGGCCAGACAGGGGAGCCGGCATGCTGCTTAGCCTGGCGCAGTGGCTGCAAGCGCAGGGGCCGGAGTTCGGCTACTTTCGCGTGTTCCAGTACATCACCTTCCGCGCGGTGATGGCCGCGCTCACCGCGCTGCTCATCGGGCTCGCGTTCGGGCCCTGGGTGATCAAGCGGCTGGCCGAGCTGAAGATCGGCCAGCCGATTCGCGAGTACGGCGTGAAGGAGCATCTGGCCAAGAGCGGCACGCCCACCATGGGCGGCGTGCTCATCCTCATCGGCATCGCCGTGTCCACGCTGCTCTGGTTCGACTGGAGCAACCGCTTCGTGTGGATCGTGCTGGCGGTCACCCTGGGCTTTGGCGCCCTCGGCTGGGTGGACGACTGGCGCAAGGTCGTGCGCAAGAACCCCGAGGGCATGAGCTCGAAGGAGAAGTACTTCTGGCAATCGGTGATCGGGGTGCTGGCGGCGCTGTACCTGGCATTCAGCGTGTCGGAGACCTCCAACGTGCGCGTGCTGGAGCTGTTCTTCCGCTGGGTGCAAAGCGGCTTCTCGAACGACCTGCCGCCCAAGGCCGACCTGATGCTGCCGTTCATCAAGTCGATCAGCTATCCGCTGGGCGTGTTCGGCTTCATCATCCTCACGTATTTCGTGATCGTCGGCGCAAGCAACGCGGTGAACCTCACCGACGGGCTGGACGGCCTGGCCATCATGCCGGTGGTGATGGTGGGTTCGGCCCTGGGCGTGTTCGCCTATGTCGTGGGCAACGCGGTGTACAGCCGCTACCTGCTGTTCCCCTACATCCCGGGCGCGGGCGAGCTGCTCATTTTCTGCGCCGCCATGGCCGGCTCGGGTCTCGCCTTCCTGTGGTTCAACACCCACCCGGCGCAGGTCTTCATGGGTGACGTGGGCGCGCTGGCCCTGGGCGGCGCACTGGGCACCATCGCGGTCATCACGCGCCAGGAGATCGTGCTCGGGATCATGGGCGGCGTGTTCGTGGTCGAGGCGCTGTCGGTGATGGTGCAGGTGTCTTGGTTCAAGTTCACCAAGAAGCGCTTCGGCACCGGCCGGCGCATCTTCAAGATGGCGCCGCTGCACCACCACTTCGAGAAGTCGGGGTGGAAGGAAACGCAGGTGGTGGTGCGTTTCTGGATCATCACCATGCTGCTGTGCCTGGTGGGATTGGCGAGTCTGAAACTGCGATGAAGCATCTGAAGGACATCACGGTGCTCGTGCTCGGGCTCGGCGAGTCCGGGCTGGCGATGGCGCGCTGGAGCGCCCGTTGTGGCGCGACCGTGTGCGTGTGGGACTCTCGCGAGGCGCCGCCGCACGCCGTGGCGCTGGCCGAGCATGTGCCGCAGGCGACGCTCGCTACCGGCGCGCTGGACGATGCGCTCTTCGAGGGCGTACGCGTGGTGCTCAAGAGCCCGGGCCTGTCTCCGCATGACGAGCGCATCGTGGGACCGCTGGGGCGCGCGGCCGAGCGCGGCGTGCTGGTGCAAGGCGAGCTGGAGCTGTTCGCGCGGGCGCTGGCCGATCTCAAGGCGGAGCGCGGCTACGTACCACGCGTGGTGGCCATCACAGGCACCAACGGCAAGACCACGACCACGGCCATGGTGGCGCTGCTCATCGGCCGCACCGGCCGCCGCGTGGCGATGGCCGGGAACATCGGCCCGACCATGCTGCAGACGCTGGCCGATGCGCTCGATCGCGAGCCCGAGGCACCCGTGGTAGAGGCGACGGCGGAGGGTGCCGGTGCCGCGACGGCGAAAGCGCCCCTGCCGGCCGATGTGCAACCCGCGGTCGAAGCAGCGTCGGGCGACACGCCCGAGACGGCTGTGCCTTTAGCGCAGGTGGACGGCGACGAACCCGCGCAGGCATCTGCGGCGGTGCCCGCTGTTCTCGACGCGTCGGCCGAGGACGGCGAGGCCTCGCCTGTCGTCATCCCGGTCCCCGCCCCCGAACCCCGCCCGGTGTTCGAGCACCTGCCCGAGGTCTGGGTGCTGGAGCTCTCCAGCTTTCAGCTCGACGAGGCCAAGGGCTTCGAGCCCGATGCGGGGGTGGTGCTCAACATCACGCAGGACCACCTCGACTGGCACGGCGACATGGCGGCCTACACGGCGGCCAAGGCGCGCATCTACGGCAAGCAGGCGGTGATGGTCATCAACCGCGACGACCCGCTGGTGGAAAAGCTCGTGCCCCAGCCCGTGCCGGTGAAAGGCCGCCAGCCCAAGCCGGTGCCGCGCACGGTGGTGCGCTTCGGGCTCGACGCACCGCGTCGCCCCGGTGACTTCGGCCTGATGGTGGAGAACGGCATGGCGTGGCTCGTGCGCGCCATGGAAGCCGACGAGACGATCAAGCGCGGCCGCCGCGCCGCCGCCGAGGATGAGGAACTGCACATCCAGCGCCTCATGCCCGCCGATGCGCTGCGCGTGCGTGGCCGCCACAACGCCTCCAACGCGCTGGCGGCGCTGGCCCTGGCCACGGCCATCGGCTGCCCGCTCGCGCCCATGCTGCACGGCCTGCGCGAATATCGCGGCGAGCCGCACCGGGTCGAGTACATCACCACGATCAACGGCGTGGACGCCTTCGACGACAGCAAGGGCACCAACGTCGGTGCCACCGTCGCCGCGCTGCTCGGGCTGGGCGAAGACAAGGCACCGGCCAAGCTGGTTGTGATCCTCGGCGGCGACGGCAAGGGGCAGGACTTCACGCCGCTCGCCGCGGCCGTGGCGCGCCATGCACGCGCCGTCGCCACCATCGGCCGCGATGCGGCGGCCATCGAGGCGGCGCTCGCTTCCACGGGCGTGCCCGTCGAGCGGCACGGCACGCTGCAGGCCGCCACCCGCTGGTCCTTCAGCCGGGCGCAGACCGGCGATGGCGTGCTGCTCAGCCCGGCGTGCGCCAGCCTGGACATGTTCCGCAACTACGCGCACCGCGCCGAGGTCTTCGTGGCCGAGGTGCACGCGCTGGCGGCCGAATGCGGGGAGGTGGCGGCATGAACGCCATCGCGGCACGGTTCGGCCTCCGTGCGCTGGGTGAGCGCGCCGCCGCATGGTTCAGGCGCGGTCGCGCGCAGGGCCAGGCCGTGCCTGTGCGCGACTGGATCAACGTCTCGTCCGGGCAGCCCGCGCGGCTGCTCGGGTTCGATCAAACGCTGATCTGGGTGGTGGTGGCGCTGCTCGCCCTCGGGCTCGTGATGGTCTACAGCGCCACGGTGGCGTTGCCCGACAACCCCCGGTTCGCCCGCTACAGCAGCACCTACTTCCTCGTGCGCCACGCGATGTGGATCGGGGTGGCCGCCGTGGCGTCGGTGGTGGCCATGCAGGTACCCATGAGCGCCTGGGACAAGTGGTCGCCCTGGATCTTCCTCGGCACGCTGCTGCTGCTCGTGCTGGTGCTCATCCCCGGCATCGGCAAGGTGGTCTACGGCGCACGCCGGTGGATCTCGCTGGCTGGCATGAACTTCCAGCCTTCGGAGCTGGCCAAGCTGGCCATCGCGATGTACGCCGCGGGCTACATGGTGCGCAAGATGGAGGTGAAGGAAAACTTCCTCCAGGCGGTGCTGCCCATGGCGGTGTCGCTCGCCGTGGTGGGCCTGCTGTTGCTGGCCGAGCCCGACATGGGCGCCTTCCTCGTGATCGCCGCCATTGCCATGGGCATCCTGTTCCTGGGCGGCGTGAACGGGCGCATGTTCCTGCTCATCACCTCGGTGCTGGTCGGGGCCTTCGTGCTGATGATCAGCTTCAGCGAATGGCGGCGCGAGCGCATCTTCGCGTACCTCAACCCGTGGGACGAGAAGTACACCCTGGGCAAGGCTTACCAGCTGTCGCACTCGCTCATTGCCTTCGGCCGCGGTGAGGTGTTCGGCCAGGGCCTGGGCTCCAGCGTCGAGAAGCTGCACTACCTGCCCGAGGCGCACACCGACTTCCTGCTCGCCGTGATCGGCGAGGAGCTGGGCTTCGTGGGCGTGGCGTGCGTGATCGTCGCCTTCTTCTGGCTCTCGCGCCGCGTGTTCCACATCGGCCGCCAGGCCATCGCGCTGGACCGCGTGTTCGCGGGCCTGTTCGCCCAGGGCATCGGCATCTGGATGGCCGGGCAGACGTTCATCAACATGGGCGTGACGCTGGGCGTGCTGCCCACCAAGGGCCTGACGCTGCCGCTCATGAGCTACGGCGGCTCGGCCATCGTGATGAACCTCGTGGCACTCGCCATGGTGTTGCGGGTGGACATCGAAAACAGGCAGCTCATGCGGGGAGGGCGGGCATGATGGCCCGGCACCTCGTCATCATGGCTGCCGGCACGGGCGGGCACGTCATACCCGGCCTCGCGGTGGCGCGCGAGATGCTGCGCCGCGGCTGGACCGTGAGCTGGCTGGGCACCACGCATGGCATGGAGAACCGCCTCGTGCCGCCCTCGGGCATCCCCATGGACACCGTCCGCTTCAGCGGCCTGCGCGGCAAGGGCATGGTGCACACGCTCACCGGCGGCATCCGGCTGCTGGCCGCGTTCTGGTCGTGCCTGTCCATCCTGCGGCGCCGCCGGGCGCAGGCCGTGCTGGGCATGGGCGGCTACGTGTGCTTTCCCGGCGGGGTCATGGCCTCGCTGCTCAACAAGCCGCTCATGCTGGTGAACGCGGACGCCGCGCTGCTCATGAGCAACAAGGCGCTGCTGCCGGTGGCCGACCGCGTGGCCTTCGGCTTCGAGGGCGAGGCGACGAAGAAGATCAGGCAGGCGGTCGTCACCGGCAACCCGGTGCGCGCGGAAATCGAAGCGCTGCCGGCGCCGGCCGAGCGCTATGCGGGCCGCACCGGCCCCCTGCGCGTGCTCGTGGTGGGTGGCAGCCTGGGGGCCAAGGTCCTCAACGACTGCGTGCCGCAGGCCCTGGCGATGATGCCGATCAGCGACCGTCCCGTCGTCACGCATCAAACCGGCCAGGACCACCATGCCGCCGTCCAGGCGGCCTACGACGAACTCGGCATGCGCGCCGAGGTGCTGCCCTTCATCGACGACATGGCGCGCAGGCTCGCCGAATGCGACGTGGTCGTGTGCCGCGCGGGCGCGGTGACGGTCAGCGAACTGTGTGCCGCCGGCGTTGCAGCCATCCTGGTGCCTCTGGTGGTGAGCACGACCTCGCATCAACGCGACAACGCCGAGTGGTTGGCCGCGCAGGGCGCGGGCATCCATCTGCCGCAGCCCGAGCTCACGCCGCGCAAGCTCGCGCAAACGCTGTCGGGGCTGACGCGCGAGGCCCTGCTGGACATCGCTATGCAGGCGCACTCGCTGGCGCGGCCGCAGGCCGCGGCGCGCGTGGCGGACGAATTGGAAAGATTGGTGAAGGCATGAGCAGTCTGGTGCCCGCACGGGCCCCGCACCCCCACCCTCTCTCCGGCCGGGAGAGGCGAAGCCGCGCCATGCGGGTGCGTGGGCATTGCTCGCATTACTCCCTCTCCCGCGGGGAGGAAGCAGGGGTGAGGGCCTCGCCCCACAAACCTGCGGAGGTCGTCGCATGAAACACGCTGTCAAGCACATCCACTTTGTCGGCATCGGCGGCGCCGGCATGAGCGGCATTGCGGAAATCCTGCACAACCTCGGCTATGTCGTCTCGGGTTCCGACCAGAGCGAGAGCCCGACCACGCAGCGCCTGGCTTCGCTGGGCATCCGCGTTGCCGTCGGCCACGACGCGGCGCACATCGCGGGCGCCGATGCAGTGGTGACCTCCACTGCCGTGAAGGGCGACAACGCCGAGGTCATCGCCGCCCGCGCACGACACGTGCCCGTGGTGCCGCGCGCCGTGATGCTGGCCGAGCTGATGCGCCTCAAGCAGGGCATCGCCATTGCCGGCACCCACGGCAAGACGACGACCACCAGCCTCGTGACCAGCGTGCTGGCCGAGGCTGGTGTCGACCCCACCTTCGTGATCGGCGGCAAGCTCAACGCCGCAGGCGCGCATTCGCGCCTGGGCTCGGGCGACTACATCGTGGTCGAGGCCGACGAATCCGACGCGTCGTTCCTGAACCTCACGCCCATCATGTCCGTGGTCACGAACATCGACGCGGACCACATGGAGACCTACGGCCACGACTACGCGCGGCTCAAGCAGGCGTTCGTCGACTTCGTTCACCGCATGCCGTTCTACGGTGCGGCCATCGTCTGCCACGATGACCCCGGCGTGCGCTCCATCGCGCCGATGGTGTCGCGCCCCATGGTGACCTACGGCTTCGGCGAAGACGCGATGGTGCGTGCGGTCGACGTGCAGGCCGAAGGCGGGCAGATGCGCTTTCGCGTCATCCGCCGCAACGGCGTGCGCATGCCCGACCTCGACGTCACGCTCAACCTGCCCGGCGAGCACAACGTGCTCAATGCGCTGGCCGCGATCTCGGTGGCCACCGAGCTGGAACTGCCCGATGCGCCCATCGTCAAGGGCCTGGCCGAGTTCCGCGGCGTGGGCCGGCGCTTCCAGCGCCACGGCGAACTGCCCGCCCGCGACGGCGGCACCTTCACGCTCATCGACGACTACGGCCACCACCCGGTGGAAATGGCCGCCACGCTGGCGGCCGCACGCGGCGCCTTCCCGGGCCGCCGCCTCGTGCTCGCCTTCCAGCCGCACCGCTACACCCGCACGCGCGACTGCTTCGAAGATTTCGTCAAGGTAATCGGCACGGCGGATGCCGTGCTGCTCGCCGAGGTCTACGCCGCTGGCGAGATGCCCATCGTCGCGGCCGACGGCCGGGCGCTGGCGCGTGCGCTGCGGGTGGCAGGCAAGGTCGATGCCGTCTTCGTCGACGACATCGCCGGCATGCCGCAGACCATCATCGAGCAGGCGCGCGGTGGCGATGTGGTCATCGCCATGGGGGCCGGCTCCATCGGCAACGTTCCGGCACAGGTCGTCCAGCTGACCAGAGGTACGCCATGAACACCCCCATCGACGTCAAGTCCCTCGGCAAGGTCGCCGTGCTCTTCGGCGGTAGCTCCGCCGAGCGCGACATCTCCCTCATGTCCGGCGCGGGCGTGCTCGCCGCGCTGCAGTCGGTGGGCGTGGATGCCCACGCCTTCGATCCCGCCGAGCGCGACCTCGCCGAGCTGCGGCGCGAAGGCTATGCGCGCTGCTTCATCGCGCTGCATGGCCGCCACGGCGAGGACGGCACGGTGCAAGGCGCCCTGGAGCTGCTCGGCATCCCCTACACCGGCTCGGGCGTCATGGCTTCGGCCATCGCCATGGACAAGGTGATGACCAAGCGCGTGTGGATCGCCGAGGGGCTGCCCACGCCACGCCACGTGTGGCTCGCGCCGAATGGCCAGTCGCGCGAGCGTGTGGTTCGCGTGCCCGATGAACTCGGCCTGCCGGTCATCGTGAAGCCGCCACGCGAGGGCTCGTCCATCGGCGTGACCAAGGTGCAGGGCTACTCCGAGATGCAGGACGCCGTCGCGCTGGCCGCGAAGTACGACCCCGACGTGCTGTGCGAGGAGTTCATCGAAGGCGAGGAGGTCACCTGCCCGGTGCTGGGCCAGGGCGAGCACGCGCAGGCCCTGCCGGTGATCCGCATCGTGGCCCCCGAAGGCGCTTACGACTACCAGAACAAGTACTTCACCGACGAAGTGCAGTACCTGTGTCCGAGCGGCCTGCCCGAGGCCGAGGAGCGCGAGATCCAGCGCATCGTCGTGGCGGCCTACAACGCGCTGGGCTGCCGTGGCTGGGGCCGTGCCGATCTCATGATCCGCGCACGCGACCGCAAGCCGTTCCTGCTGGAGATCAACACCTCTCCCGGCATGACCTCGCACTCGCTGGTGCCCATGTCGGCCAAGGCCGCGGGCATCAGCTACGAGGCGCTGTGCGTGCGCCTGCTCTCGCAGGCCGCGCTCGACACGCCGGCCGCCGGCCACACCTCGCCCTGACCGCCATGGCCACCGCCACCGCCTCCCGCCGTGCCGATTCCGCCGCCCTGCCAGGCGACGTGCGGCTCATGCAGGTCACGGCCAGCGTGCTCTACGCGCTGGCCGGCGTGGCGTTGGCGTTGCTGCTGCTCAACTGGGTGGCTCGGGCACCCTACTTCTCGCTGCTCGCCATCCAGGTGGAAGGCGATGTGACGCGCAACAGCGCCTCCACCATCCGCGCGAACGCGGCGCCCAAGCTCGCCGGCAACTTCTTCACCACCGATCTCGAGCGCGGCAAGGAGGCCTTCGAGTCGGTGCCGTGGGTGCGCCAGGCCGTGGTTCGCCGGGTGTGGCCGAACCGGCTCGCGGTGCAACTGGAGGAGCATCGCCCGGTGGCGGTGTGGGGCACCGGCGACGCTGCCTCCGACCAACTGGTCAACAGCCACGGCGAGGTCTTCCAGGCCAACCTGGGCGACGTGGAGGACGACAGCTTGCCCGCACTGTCGGGTCCGGCGGGCAGCTCGATGCGCATGCTGGCCATGCTGCAGCAACTTCAACCCGTGTTCGAGCGCATGGGGGCGCAGGTGCAATCGCTCGTACTGTCCGGACGCGGCTCGTGGCTCGCGCTGCTCGATACCGGGGCGCAGATCGAGCTAGGGCGCGGCACCGACGAGGAGGTGCTGGCTCGCACCGAGCGTTTCGTGGCCACGCTCACGCAGGTGACGGGGCGCTACCAGCGTGCGCTGGAGTATGCCGACCTGCGCCATCACGACGGCTATGCGGTGCGGCTCAAGGGGGTCACGACGGTAGACCCCACGACGGATGCAAAGAACTGAGGGCTCAATGGCCAAGGAATACAAAGATCTCGTGGTCGGGCTGGACATCGGCACCGCCAAGGTGATGGCGGTGGTGGCCGAGGTGCTGCCCAACGGCGAGCTGCGCGTGGCCGGGCTCGGCGTGGCGGCCACGCACGGCTTGAAGCGCGGCGTGGTCGTCAACATCGATGCCACGGTGCAGTCGATCCAGCAGGCACTCAAAGAGGCCGAGATGATGGCCGACTGCAAGATCACGCGCGTCTACACCGGCATCACCGGCAGCCACATCCGCGGCATCAACTCCAGCGGCATGGTGGCGGTGAAGGACCGCGAGGTGACGCAGGCGGACGTGGCGCGCGTCGTCGAGACCGCGCGGGCGATCAACATCTCCACCGACCAGCGCCTGCTGCTGGTGGAGCCGCAGGAATTCGTGATCGACGGCCAGGACGTGAAGGAGCCGATCGGCATGAGCGGCATCCGCCTGGAGGCGAAGGTGCACATCGTCACCGGCGCCCAGAGCGCGGCCGAGAACATCATCAAGTGCG